>PHBI01000102.1 GCA_002841945.1 Deltaproteobacteria bacterium HGW-Deltaproteobacteria-14 | reverse complement strand
GGATGCGGGCCGGCCGCCCGCTGGTGATGAGCGTCACCCGATCGTCGCGGTCGAGCGCCGTGAGGCGCGCCGACAGCGCCGCGCGCAGGACGTCGGCGACCCGGCTGCCGTCGGGCAGCGTCGCCTGGAGCCGGGCGCGGTCGTCGAGGACGACGATGAGGTGGCGCGCGCGCTCGCGGTGGCCGAGGTGCGGGTCGCTCAGAAACCAGGCGAGCGCCACCACGGCGAGCAGCTCGAAGAGCAGGCTCGCGCGCCACACGAGGCGCTGGCGGCGGCGCCCGGCGGCGGGCGTGAGGCGGGCGTCGCCCCACAGGAAGAGCCCCGCCGTCGGGCGCGGGCGGAAGCGCCGTCGGAACAGGTGGATGGCGATCAGCGCCGGCAGCGCCAGCAGCGCCAAGAGCCCGAGCGGCGCGCCGAAGCTCAACGGGTCACCGCCTCGAGCAGCCCGGCGGCGACCAGCGCCCGGCCGGCCGCCTCGAGCCCGTCTTCGACGACCACCGTGATCACGCCCGGCCCGCGGCCGTGCAGCGCCGCGCGCCACTCGGCCTGGTGGCGCTCGAAGCGCTCGCGGTAGACGGCGCAGGCCGCGTCGTCGAGCATCAGGTCGAGCGCGCCGCCCTCGACGTCCTCGAGGCGCACCGGGCCGAGCGGGGTCGGGTCGAGCTCGAAGCGGGTCAGCACCTGGACCAGGGCGACGGAGCCGGCCTCGCGGCCGAGGCGCCGGGTGACGGCGGCCCCGCCCCCGGGGCACAGGCCGTCGGAGACGATGACGCGCTCGGCGCCCGGGGACAGGCGCGGCACCGGGTCGGCCTCGAGCCCGGCCGCGCCGGCGAAGGGCACGGCCTCGAGCGCCGGGCGCCAGGCGTCGCGCCCCGTGGGGAGCGCCGTGACCCCGGCCCCGAAGGCGAAGACGGCGGCGCGCGCCTCCTCGGCGCGGGCGAGCGTCAGCAAGAGCGCGCCGAGGGCCAGCGCCAGGCGGCGCTTGGGGGCGGTCAGCGCCATGCTGGCCGAGGTGTCGAGGAGCAGCTCGAGGCGCGGGCTGACCTCGGCGCGGTGGCGCCGCAGCACCAGCTGGTCGGTGCGCGCGTACACCCCCCAGTCGAGGTGGCGCAGGTCGTCGCCGGGCTGGTAGGCGCGGTGGTCGTGGAACTCGAGGCTGGCCCCGGGGCGCGCACCCAGGCGTGCGCCGCCCTGGCGCAGGCGGCGGCGGGGGTCGAGGGCCAGGCGCAGCCGCCCGGCGAGGGCGTGGACCGCCGCGTCGTCCCAGCCCGCGCCGTCTTGTGCAACGCGGGATGATTGCGCCGATATGCTCACAATGAGCCACCATCATCATTCGTGCGCTGCAACACGGAGGTGCGGCGAAGGGCCTGAATGAGGAGCGCCAGGGCGCAGACGGCGGCCACGGCGAGGAGGGCCGCCAGGACGCCCTCGAAGCGGGCCGGGCGGTCGGCGACGAGCCACATCCCCGGGATGGTCGTGATGGCCGAGAGGACGCTGCGCTCGCCGGCGAGCGAGGTGATGACCGAGCCGATGAAGCCGAGGGAGGCGAAGACCGAGATGAAGAACACCCGGCGCATCGCCGGGGTCCCCATACGCCGGGCGAACCAGAGGCGCACGACGCTGTCGCTGAGGGTCAGCAGGATGGTGCCGTGGGCGCAGATGAGCACCGTGAAGACGAGAGGCTCGCTCGACATCCGCAGGGTGCCCTCGTTGAAGTAGGCGAAGGTGAGGGTCGCGGCGATCGCCGCGATGAGGGAGAGGTAGGCGAGGCGGCCGCGGGCGGCGCCGGGCCCGAAGATGATCGGGAGCTGCCACCAGCGCATCTTGGCCAGCTCGCGGCCCTGGCGCGGGGTGATCGTGAAGTCCTCGGTGATGGCGAAGATGCCGAGCAGGAACGCGGCGATGGCGCCGAAGAAGCTGGCGACGACGAGCCCCTCGGTGACGAAGTCGCCCCCGATGGCCAGGCTCCAGATGACGCCGTTGAGGAAGACGACCCAGGCGTAGAGCCGGGGCGCGGTCGAGCGGTTCGAGGCCGGGTGGCGCAGGATGGTCGCGCCGAGGACCAGCATGGCGCCGATCCAGATGACCGCGAAGTCGGCGAGGAAGACGAACCCCGGGCCCTCGATGAGGCCGGCGAGGAAGAAGCGCCCGGCGAAGTCGAAGTTGAGCCAGATGGTGAGGGTGCTGAACCAGATGAAGCCGGCGACGATGGCCACCAGCACGCCGAGCGCGTTGCGGACGCCCTTGGCCGCGCTGACGGTGCCGAGGAAGATGGCGCCGGCCGAGGCGCACCAGCCGGCCACCGGGATGAGGAAGAGCACGAAGAGGATCTGCGACAGGGCGATGCCTCGCAGCAGATAGGCCATCACGAGGAAGGGGGCGATGGCGGCGCCGTACAGCAGGCCCTGGATGACCGAGGCGAGGAACATCCCGCGGACGAGGCGCCCCGGGGAGAGGCCGGTCAGGCGCACGAGATCCCAGGTCTTCTCCTCGCGCTCGGTGGCGGTGGCGCGGAAGGCCGCGATGGGCTCGAAGACCCAGACCGCGAAGGCCCAGATGGCGGTCAGCAGGCCAAAGAGCGTCATCGCCGCGGTGCCCTCGCCCTGGTTGTCGGCGTTGGCGCCGACGGTCACCGAGAACAGCGTCGCGAAGCCGAGGACGGTCGAGAACAGGATGATGAAGCCGCGCGAGCGCAGCTGCTGGCGGGCGTAGCGGACGACGATGGGGTTGGAGCGCTCCGACGTCCAGGCGGCGACGCGCGTCAGCAGCCCGCCCTTGGGCGTGAGCGGCGAGGCGACGGGGGCGGGCGCGGTCTCGGGGGCGGTGGCCATCACTGCACCTTGCCTTCGGTGAGATGCATGAAGAGGTCCTCGAGGTTGTGGTCGCGGGTGGCGAAGTGGCAGACCGGCAGCCCGGCGGCGATGAGCCGTGCGAGCAGCGCCGCCTGGGCGTCGGGGTCGCCGGGGCACTGCAGCGACGCGGCCTGATCGTGGATCTCGACGTCGCTGACCTCGGCCTGCTCGGCGAGGACGAGGCGCAGGCGCTCGACCGGCTGGGCGAGGCGCAGCTCGACGACGACCCGGGCCCCCGCCTCGCGGGCCTTCTCGGCGACGGTGGCCTGGACCTGGCGCTTGATGTCCTTGACCGAGCCGGTGGCGACGACGCGGCCGAGCTCGATGATGGCGACGGAGTCGCAGATCTCCTGGAGATCCGCGAGGATGTGGCTCGAGATGAGCACGGCCTTGCCCTGGCGGGCGAGCAGCCGGATGAGCTCGCGGAACTCGACCCGGGCGCGGGGATCGAGGCCGGCGGAGGGCTCGTCGAGGATGAGCACCTCGGGGTCGTGCACCAGGGTCCGGCCGAGGCCGAGGCGCTGGCGCATGCCCTTGGACAGCGTCGTGACCAGCTTCTCCGACAGGCCGCCGAGCTGGCAGAAGTCGATGACGTCGGCGAGCGCGTTGTCCCGGCGCGCGCCCTTGAGGCCGTAGGCGCGGGCGAAGAAGTCGAGGTACTCGAGCACGGTGGTGTTGGGGTAGGTGCCGAAGTCGTCGGGCATGTAGCCGATGCGGCGGGCGACGGTGTCGGCGTCGTCGACGGTGCTGAGGCCGCCGATGCGGCAGTCGCCGGAGGTCGGCTCGTCGAGGCCGGCGAGGATGCGCATGGTGGTCGTCTTGCCGGCGCCGTTGGGGCCGATGAAGCCGAAGACCTGGCCGGCCTCGAAGCTGAAGGACACGTCGTCGACGGCCTGGACCGAGCCGAAGCGGCGCGACAGGTGTTGGATCTCGACCAGGCTCACGGTGCGACCTCCACGTCCGGGGCGGGGGGCGGGGCGCCCGCCGTCAGCGGGCCGACGACCCACGCCTCGAGCGGCGCCTCGTCGCTGGCGGCGGGGCCGGGGATGGGGCTCAGCGGGCGCTCGAGCTCGGCGGCGAAGTGGCCGGGCGCGGCGGCGCGCTGCCAGACACGCGCGGAGCCGGGGCCGAGGCGACCGAAGGGGACGCCCCCGGGGAGAGCGGCGAGGGCCCTGTTCGGCGGCGCCACCCCCTCCCGAACCGGGGCGTCCCCCGGGGGGGCGGCGGGGGCCTCGCGCAGGGCGCCGGAGTGGCCGGCGGCGATGTCGGCACCCGTCCAGGCTCGACCCGCCTGGTCGAACCACCACACGGCCCTGATCCCGACGTCGAGCCCGTTGACGACCTCGTAGCCGCTCGCCGTGCGGGTGAGGGTGAGGCGGCGGCGGTCGGGGGCGGGGCTGACGAAGGTGAGCTGGCGGTTGACGCGGGTCGGGATCCACTCGCCGCCGAGCTCCTGGGCGGTGTCGATCCAGCGCACCTCGCGGGGGTGGACGGCGTCCGCGAAGGGCTCCCCGGGGAGCTCGTCGAGCTGGGTGAGGGGGCGGACCAGGACCTCGGGGGCGACCGAGAAGTCGCCGACCCCGGTGCCGGCGAAGAACGTCACCCCGGTGAAGCTGACGGCGCTGTGGTGGGCGCCGTCGAGCCAGGTGAGCTGGACGGCGGCGCGGCGGACGCCGAGGCCCTCGCTGAGCAGGTTGTAGCCGATCAGGACGCCGCACGCGACGACGCTCAGGAGCGGGGTCGTCAGCAAGAACAGGCCGCGTTGGTTGCGCCTCTTGATGACCCACCAGAGGTTGACCGGGCCGGCGAGGATGGCGAAGGCGAGCGCGACCAGCAAGAACCCGCCGACCGGGACGGTCTCGGTGCCCGGGACGCGGTGGTTCCACGGCGTCGGCTCGTCGACCCGCGGCTCGTCGACGAAGTCCCGCACCGCCTCGCCGTAGCCGCTGACGGTGACCCGGGTGGGCACGGCGCCGAGGGCGTCCCAGCGGGAGCGGCGCTCGCCGAGGCCGAGGAGCAGCAGCCGCCCGCCGGCGCGGGACCAGGTCGCGAGCGCCGCGCGCTGGGCATCGGTGAGGGCGGCGTCGGCGTCGGCGCCGATGACGAAGGTCGCCTCGAGGGGGAAGCCCTGCCAGCGGTCGGGGAGGCTGGTCGCCGGGACCTCGGCGAGGCGCCACTCCTCGGCGATGAAGGCGGCGGGGTGCGGGCCGACGAGCACGACGTCGAGCTCGTTGTGGGCGAGGGTGCCGGACGTGATCCCCTCGTCACCGTCGTCGGTGCGCCACTTGACGCGAGGCGCGCAGCCGAGGCTGTTCGGGTCCTGGGCCGGGACCAGCACGGTGCGGCGGACGCGAGCGCCGGCGGCGACCGGGATGGAGGCGCGCGCCACGACGGCGTCGCAGCTGACCTCGACGTCGAGCACCGTGTCCCGGACGCTGTAGGCGAGGACCTGCACCGGCACCGGCCAGCCGGGGAGGCTCCACGGGGTCGTGGCCTCGACGGTCAGCCCGCCGGGCTGGGCCGCGGCCGGGGGCGGGAGCGTGGTCAGCGCGGCGAGCAGCGCCAGGCCGACGATCGGGGAGCGGGATAGCAGGCGCATGGTCGGGCAGCCCTCTCGAGGGTGGTCAGGAGGCGAGCTCGGGGACGGCGCCGACGAGCTCGCCGACCACGTCGCGGGTGGTCAGGCCGCGCAGGCCCGCCTCGTAGCTCTTGATGAGTCGGTGGGCGATGACCGCGGGCGCGAGCGCCTTGACGTCGGCGAAGCCCACCGAGGGGCGCCCGGCGAGGAGCGCGGCGGCGCGGGCGCAGCCGGCGAGCGCGATGGCGGCGCGGGGGCTGGCCCCCCAGCGGACGTTCTCCTTGACCAGCGGCCGGGCGCCGGCGACGTCGGGGCGGGTCGCGTCGACGAGGCGCGCGATGTACTCGGCGACCGCCTCGGGCAGGGCGACCCGCCGGACGCCGGCCATCAGCGCGAGGAGGCGCTCGGCGTCGAGGACCGGCGAGGGCGTCTCGGGGCGGCCGTCGGGGCGCGACATCAGGATGCGCGTCAGGACGTCCCGGCCGACCCCGGTGACCTCGAGCTTGACGTGGAAGCGGTCGAGCTGCGCCTCGGGCAGGGGGTAGGTGCCGTCGAGCTCGACCGGGTTCTGGGTGGCGAGGACGAAGAACGGGCGCGGCAGCGGGTGGGTCGCGTCGAGGACGGTGACGCAGCGCTCCTGCATCGCCTCGAGGAGCGCCGACTGGGTCTTGGGGCTGGCGCGGTTGATCTCGTCGGCGAGCACGATCTGGGCGAAGATCGGCCCCTTGCGAAAGACCAGCTGCCGCCCCTGCCCCGCCACGTCCTGCAGGATGTGGTTGCCGGTGATGTCGCCGGGCAGGAGATCGGGCGTGAACTGGACGCGCTTGAAGTCGAGCCCGGACAGGTGCGCGAGGCCCTTGACGAGCTCGGTCTTGCCGAGCCCCGGGAGCCCCTCGAGCAGCACGTGGCCCCCCGCGAGCAGCGCGGTGAGGACCTGGCGGGTCAGCGCCTGTTGCCCGTAGAGGATCTGGTCGAGGCCGTCGAGGACGGCCTGGGCCTGGGTCTGGTGGGCCGCGAGCTCGGGCTCGGTCATCATCGCCATCAGTCGTCGTCCTCGCTGAAGTAGCGCGCCACGGCGCCGCGATGCCGCGGTGCAATATGGACGCGGCGCGCGTCGGCATTGGATGGTTCGTGTTCTCTTAGTGCGCCGCGGGAGAGCCCCTCGAGGGCGGCGGCGTCGAGCTCGGGGTCGCGGCTCGTGACCGCGAGGGTGATGGAGCCGTCGGGGTTGACGTGCGCGCCCGGGGGGAGCGCCCCGACCTCGCCAGGGCTCGCGGCCGGGCCGGCGTCCGCCCCCTGGGAGAGCGCCACCGAGCCGGGTCCGCGGGAGACGCCGGCGCCAGGCGCCGTCAAGCCGGCGCGGAGGCGGGCGATCATCCGGCCGAGCTCGCCGCCGGGCGCCCCGCCCTCGCCGCTCTGGCCGAGCTGCCCGAGCTGTCCCGCCCCCTCCTCGAGGGCCTTGGCGAGGGCCTCGAGGGCCCTACCGAGGGCCTCGGGGTCGAGCTCGCCCGGGTCCCCGGCCTGAGGACCGGCCGCGCCGCCCGGAGGACCGGCCGCGGCGGCCTGGCGCAGCATCTCCTCGAGGGCCTCGCGCGCCTCGGGGGACAGGCCGTCGAGGGCGTTGGCCTGCTCCATCGCGCGGCGCAGGGCGTCCTGGGTCTCGGGGTCGAGGCGCGAGGCCAGGCCGGGGGCCGCCTCGGCGAGCCCGGCGAGGCTCTTGGCGAGCTGCTGCAGGCGCTCGTCCTCGCGGTCGCGGGTGAGGCGCTCGAGGAGGCGTTTACGGGCCTCGGCCTGCTCGGCGCCGGCGGTCGGGTCCTGGGGGCGGTCCTTCGGCTTGAGGCGGTCCTTGTCGCGGCGGCGGCGCTCGGCGTCGGCGGCCTCGAACGCCGGGGTGCCCGGGGCGGGGTCCCCGGCGCGGGGCTCGCGGGTGGTCTGGGCGGCGGCGATGGCCTCGGCGAGGCGCGCCCGGGCGTCGGCGAGGGCCCGTTCGAGGTCGCGGTCGACGCGGTCGAGGCCGTCCCAGGCGGCCTGGGACATGCCGGACTGCGCGGCGTGGGCCTCGAGGCGCTCGACCTGCTCGGCGAGGCGCTGGGCCTCGGCGTGGGGGACGGCGCCGTGGGTCTCGGCGGCCTCGAGGCGGCTCTTGGTGCGCTCGAAGTGGACCTGCCACGGGGGCGGCGGGGAGGCGGGCTCGGGGACCCGCTGGGGGACGAGCAGGGCGGCCACGAGGCCGGCGGCGGCGAGCGCCACGAGGGGCAGGCGCGACCAGTCGTGGCGCGGCCAGCTGACCTCCTCGAGGGGGCGCCGCAGGCGCGAGACCCAGCCCTCGTCCCGGGCCGTGGGCGCCTCGTCGGCGAGGCCCATCGCGAGGCCGCGGGCGTCGACGAGGGTGTCGAGTTCGGCGGCGAGCTGGGCGCGGCGCGGGCGGGCGCGGCCGTAGAGCGGGGCGAGCAGGAGGGGGAGGGCCAGGGCGGCCCCGGCGAGCCACGGCGCGGCCGGGGCGGCGTCGGGCAGGCCCATGCGGATCGTGATGATCGCGGTGGCGGCCAGCCCGAACGCGATCGCCAGCGCCGGGAGCAGGATCCGGAGCCGCGCGGCGAGTCGCTTTCTCCGAGCGAGCTGGGCGATGCGGCGGTCGAGGAGATCGGCCGGAGCGGCGTGGGGTGAGGGCTTCATGGCGTCCACCGCAAGATGACCGGAACGGGCGTCTAGGTAAACGCGCGACCCCCCGTTTTGTTCTCACGCGGGTGCGCGTGGCGCTCGGGTCCGGGAGTGGGCCGGCGGCTCAGGGGCTCGGCGCGGGAGCGACCACGGTGCGCGCCTTGCCCTCGCGCTTGGCGGCGTACAGCGCCGCGTCGACGCGCCCGAGCAGGTCCGCGGGGTCCGCGTCGCCGCTGTGGACGGAGCCGACGCCGATGCTGCAAGCCACCCCCGGGCAGGCGTCGGCCCCGACGACGTCGAGCGCGCCGAAGGCCTCCTGAATGCGACCGGAGATGTGAACCGCGACGTCCGTGGGCGTCTCCGGGGCGACGATGAGGAACTCGTCGCCCCCGTAGCGGAAGACCTGGTCGGCGGCGCGGGTGCAGCGCGCCAGCGCCCCGGCGCAGGCGACGAGCAGCGCGTCACCGCCGGGGTGGCCGTAGGTGTCGTTGACGTCCTTGAAGCCGTCGAGATCGACGAGGACGAGGGACGTGTCGACGCCGTAGCGCTGGTGGAGGTCGAGCGCGTGGCGCAGGCGCTCGTCGAGCTGACGGCGGTTGAGGAGCCCGGTGAGGGGATCGCGCTGGGCGATGACCTCGAGCTCGCGCGCGAGCCTCGCGAGCTGGGTGCGGTCGTCGGACAGGACGCGCTGCGCCGAGAAGTCACGCCGGCGCAGGCGCTCGATGAACCAGGCGCCGACCATCCCGGCGAAGTTGCCGCTGAGGAGGAAGAAGTTGTGCCACAGCAGCGCGGTGCCGTCGAAGCCCTGGCTCAGGGCGACCGCGTCGTAGACCAGGGTGACGCTCCAGCCCACCGCCGACGCGACGGCGAAGGGGAGCTGCATCACGGTGTAGGCGAAGACCTGGACGAGCAGCAGCCCCGGATAGTACGCCACCGCCACCTCGGACGAGCCGTTGAGCGTGATGAAGACGACGCCCAGTCCGGCGATGAAGACCCCGGTCGCGGCGATCTCCACGCAGAAGCGGGGTGCTACCGGCACGCGCAGGAGGCCCGCGGCGAGGGCCAGCAGCGGGAGCACGACGCCGAAGCGGATGACGCGGACCCGGGCGAGGTCGGCGCTCGCCACGACGGTGGCGTCGAGGAGGCCGAAGACCAAGAACAGGGCGATCCCGGCGAGGACCGCGAAGCGCATGGCCGCGATGGTCTTGTCGGCGTAGGCGGCGCGGAACTGGGCCTCGACGGCCGGGTCGGCGAAGCGCAGCCTGGCGACGCCCCGCACCCGGTAGCTGTCAGCCGGGCGGACGTCTCTTGCGGCCGGGTCGACTCCACCGTCGGTCCCGCGATCTCCGGGGACGCTGTTCATTCGGACCACACGCTCGTCCTGCCTCGTTCGAACCGCAGCCGATCAGCGCACCCGACCGTAGGGCCGGGCCTGCTTGATCCATAACGAGGAGCTATCGTCGGGTTGCCCACCGAGCTTGAACTCAATGTCCATGGCATATGATCCGGCGCGGTCTCGGAAGACCCCGGAGAAGGCCCGGTGGATCGCGTCGAGGGCTTGTCCGAGGCGGTGAACCTGGCCTGGCGTGAGCACCGTCGCGCCCGCGGAGGTGAGGTTCGAGTGGGTCAGATAAACGATCGGTTGATTGGGATACGCATAGAAGTAGATGAAATAGTCGCTGAGGACGCCCGGGGCGGGGCGGACGACCGAGGACGCGCCCTTCTGGACGTTGATGACGAACCCCGGCTCGATCCCGGCGGCGTCGAAGGTGTTGGCGGTGATGGCGACGCCGTTGGCCACCTCGGAGGTGAAGGCGGGGTGGACCAGCACGGCCATGCCGACGGCCCGGTGGTCGATGGAGCGGTAGCTGCGCTCTTCGAAGGCGCGGAGGTTCCAGGTGGACGCCCAGACCGCGCGCAGCCCGTCGGCGACGCCGGCGCGGCCGTCCTCGGGGTCGACGCCGACCGAGGTGTAGAGGCCGGCGCCGGTGAAGCCGTCGAGGTCCTCGGCGTTGGTGCTCGAGCGGAAGCGGGCGCGGCGGCCGGGGAGGTCCGCGGCGAGCCGGGCCATCACCAGGTCGAGCAGCGCGTCGTCGACCGGGGCCGTGGCGATGGCGGCGCGGAGCTCGGCGAGGCGGGGGGCGCGGACGGCGGGGTCGCCGGTGAAGTCGGGGTCGGCGAGCAGGGCGGCGACCTCGGCGTCGAGGCCGTTGGCGACGAGGTGACGGTGATACCAGGCGAGGGGGATGGCGAAGCCGGGCACCACCGGGACGGCGTCGCCGATGCCGGTGAGGGCGGCGTAGTGGCTCGCCTTGCCGCCGAAGGCGGGGATCGCGGCGGCGAGGGCGGGGCCGAGGCCGCCGGCCCCGGCGACGTCGAGGAGCGAGGCGGTGGCGCGCAGCTCGGTGGTGTCGAGGTCGGGCGCGGGGATGGCGACCGGGGTGGGCTTGTGGGCGGCCCACCAGGCGTCGGCGGTGGCCAGGTCGACCTCGCGGACGGACCAGGCGTCGGGGGCGACGACGAGCTCGACCCAGAGGCCGGCGAGCGCGGTCAGGCGCGGGTCGTCGAGGGCGCCGAGCAGCGCCATGTTCGGGGTGCCGCGGTTCTGGGACAGGACGTTCACGTGGGAGAGCGGGGTCTGGAGCTCGGCGGTGATGATGCCGGCGACGGCGGGGATGTCGTTGGGGACGCGGTCGAGGACGACGACGTCGCGGAAGTCGACGGCGCCGCTGGTCGCCTGCTCGACGGTGGCGAAGTGGAGGCGACCGACGGCGGTCGCGGGGTTGAGCGGCTGGTAGCGGACGCCGGCGAGCAGGGCGTCGGTGGTGATCACCGGGACGTCGGCGGGGAGCGCAGCGGCGACGGCCTCGACCGCGGTCGAGGTGGGGTGGAAGCGGAGCTCTGGGCCGAGCCAGGTGGCGGCGGCGATGGCGCGGTAGGCGTCGGCGACCATGGCGGCGTCGGCGGTGTCGTAGGGGGCGATCTCGTAGACCCAGACGTCGGGGTCGGCGTAGTGGGTCAGCGCGCCGAGCACGAAGCGGCGGTAGGGGCTGTAGTATTCGGTGCGGCTGAAGTCGGCGACGTCGGGGACGACGGGGTGGCCCGAGCCGGAGAGGAAGCGCCGGCAGAAGTCCCAGTGGACGCGATAGGTGGCTGTGTCCTGGAAGTAGAGCCCGCCGTCGTCGGTGCGATCGATGACCGTCTTGACGGAGCGGGCGCCGGGGATGGCGGCGGCGAGGGGGACGCTGGCGAGGGCCGAGAAGTCGCCCGGGCAGCCCAGGGTCCGCAGGTAGTCCGCGCGGCTCCCCGGGGCGAGCGCGCAGGTCGGAGCTGGGTCCGCGTCAGCGGCGCAGGCACAGGGCGCGAGGGCGAGGACGACCAGGGTGGCGGCGAGGTGTTTCACGCGGGTGATCCAAGCGGGGCGCCCGGCTCGATGCAAGAGATGGGCGGCGCAGCTGGGCGGGAGGGGCTGCGACAATCTGCCGCAGGCGCCCGACGTCCTTTCATATCGCGGGTCGGGGGCGCTATCGTGCAGCACAAACGACCAACACGGAGAGAGGCTCGACTCGTGGCGAGGGCCCAGACCCATTTCGCTTCCTGGGAGCGCGCGAGCGACGCGGACGTCGTCGTGGTCGCGGACAGCGTCGCGCACGATCCGACCGTGCGAGCGATGCTCGACATCGTCGAGGGCGACCTGCTGATCCTCGACGACCACCGGCAGGTGTTGGCCGCGAATCAGCGCTTTCTCGACCGGATCGGGTGCACGGACGTCAACGAGATCATCGGGTTGCGGCCCGGAGATTGCGTCAACTGCGTACACGCGAGGGAGGCCCCGAGCGGGTGCGGCACCGGTCGCGCCTGCCGGAACTGCGGGGCGGTGCTGGCGATCGTCGCGAGCCAGCGGTCGGCGTGGGTCACGAGCGGCGAGTGCCTCATGGCCCTGGGCGAAGACGGCTGTGACGCGGCGGAGTTCCGCGTCCGCAGCGCTCCGCTGACGATCGCGGGCAGGCCCCTGACGGCCTTCGTGCTGCAGGACATCAGCGCCGAGAAGCGCCGGGCGGTGTTGGAGCGGGTGTTTTTGCACGACCTGGCGAACTCGGTCGGGAGCGTGCTCGGGTGGGGCGAGCTGCTCGCCATCGACGACGTCGGGAGCCATGACGCCGCGCGGCAGATCGTGGCGCTGGGGCAGCGGATGGCGCGTGAGATCAGGGGGCATGCGGCGCTCGTCGCGGCGGAGAACGGCGAGCTCGTCGTGACCCCCGAGCCGCTGCGCCCGCGGGCGGTGCTGAGCGAGGTCGTCGCGGGGGTGCGCGGGGTCCGTGGCGGTGACGTGACGATCGCGGTGGCCGACGGGGCCGACGACGCGCCGTTCGAGGCGGACCGCGAGCTGCTCGCGCGGGTCCTCGGGAACATGCTGCTGAACGCCCTCGAGGCGTCCCACCCGGGGGACGTGGTCAGGGTCTGGTACGAGGCCGGCGACGACGGCCCGATGTTCCTCGTGAACAACCCCGGGGTGGTGTCCGAGCGCGTCCGCCACCAGATCTTCACCCGCAGCTTCACGACCAAGGGGCGGGGTCGGGGCCTCGGCACGTATGGGATGAAGCTCCTGGGCGAGCGCTACCTCGGGGGGCGCGTCGGCTTCCGGTCCGAGCCCGGCCAGGGGACGACGTTCTGGATCGCGTTGGGCAAGCGGAGCGACGCCGCCGACGGATCGCCGTGAGTCGCGCCCCCGCGGGTTGCCGTGTGGCACGAAACCTGTTTGGTTCGTGGCCATGAGTGAACGTTGGGAGACCGTCGCGGGCCCTACGGGGACCGTTCCGCCGCGCGGGCCGAGCACCGGAGCGGTGCTGGTGCTGGCGTTTCTGGTGTCGCTGGTCGGCGCCGGAGCCATCCACGTCGTGCTGAGCGCGGTGCAGCCCAAGGCGGCGCCGGCCGCGAGCGAAGAGGCGCGGGCGCGGGTGGTCGTGCCGGACCTCGTCGGCCTGACGGTCGCCGGCGCGCGTCGCCGGGCGGACGGTGATCACCTGCTGCTGCACGTCGTCGGGACGGCGCCGGGCGGGCGCACCGACGCGCTGCGGGTCCGGACCCAGCGCCCCCTGGCGGGATCGCTCGTGCGCGTGGACGACGCGGTCGAGGTCGAGGTCGGCCCCGATGAGGTGGCCGGGGCTCCGGCGGCGACGCCCGCGACGGCGCCGCCGAGCGCGACCGTGCAGCCCGAGGTCGACCTGGCCGCAGCGGAGGAGCGCCGCCGCGCGATCGCCGCGGGGGTACGATTCGAGCCACCGCCGTCTGCCCCGACCCCGACGCCGACGCCGAGCGTGGCACCGCCTGCCCCCGCGCCGGTCGTGAAGCCGGCGCCTGCGCCGGCCCGCACGCCGGTGGTCGCCGCGCCCCCGGCGCCCGTCGAGCCGGCGGCGAGGGCGCTGGTCGAGGTGCCCTACGTCGGCCGCACCACCGAGGAGGACGCGCAGCGGCGGCTCGAGGCCGCCGGGTTCAAGGTGCGCACCAGCACGGTGTTCTCGCCCTCGGTGCCGACCGGGCGGGTCATCCTCACGCGCCCGGCCGCCGGCGAGCAGGCCGCACGCGGCGCGTCGATCCTGGTGTTCATCGCCGAGTGATCGCGGCGGAATCGGGTTGAGCCCCCGCGCGGAGCCGGGCAGGATGGGCGCCCTTCACGACGGAGCCCGACGACCATGACCGACACCGCCACCGCCCCGAAGGGGCCGCGCCGCTCGCTCTCCGGGATCAAGTCGACCGGTACGCCGCACCTCGGGAACTACCTCGGGATGATCCGGCCGGCGATCGCGCTGCAAGACACCCACGAAGCCTTCTACTTCGTCGCGGACTACCACGCGCTGACGACCGAGCGCGATCCTGCGGCGATGCGGCGGGCGACCTACGAGATCACCGCGACCTTCCTCGCGTGCGGGCTCGACCCGGCGCGCGCCGCGTTCTTTCGCCAGAGCGACGTCCCCGAGGTCACCGAGCTGTCGTGGCTGTTGAGCTGCGTCATCACCATGGGCGAGCTCGAGCGGGCCCACGCCTTCAAGGCGCGCAAGGCCGAGGGCACCGAGGGGACCGCGCTCCACGGGCTGTTCGCCTACCCGGTGCTGATGGCGGCCGACATCATCATCTACGACTCCCACGTGGTCCCGGTCGGCAAAGACCAGGTACAGCACGTCGAGATGGCGCGCGACATGGCCAAGCGCTTCAACCACATCTTCGGCGAGACCTTCGTGCTCCCCGAGGCCGCGGTGCAGGAGCAGGTCATGACCATCCCGGGGATCGACGGGCGCAAGATGTCGAAGTCCTACGACAACGGCGTGGACATCTTCCTGTCGAAGAAGAAGCTCAAGCAGCGGATCATGCAGATCGTGACCGACTCGACGCCCCTCGAGGCGCCGAAGGACCCCGCGACCTGCAACGTCGTCGCGCTGTACAAGTACTTCGCGACGCCGGAGCAGGTCGCCGCGATGGAGGCGAGCTACCGCGAGGGCGGCTACGGCTACGGCCACGCCAAGCTCGCGCTGTTCGAGGCGCTCGACGCCCACCTCGCCCCCATGCGCGAGCGCTACGAGGCGCTGATGGCCGACGTCGACGCCCTCGAGGCGGTGCTGCAGGCGGGCGCGGCGAAGGCCCGGCGCACCGCCCGCGAGGTCCTCGGCCGGGCGCGCGAGCGGGTCGGCTACCCGCGCCACGCCTTCCCCGTCCCCGGGGAGTGACGGCGGGGCCGCGACGCCGGGCCGCGGCTTGACCAGGGCCGAGGCTCTCTGGGATCGTGGGCCGCGTCGACGCTCCAGCGCGGCGCGCGCCCCCATTCCCGAGAGGTTCCACATGCTCCGCTACAAGCTCCTCGGCCGCTCCGGCCTCCGCGTCTCCGAGATCTGCCTGGGCACGATGAGCTTCGGCGACCAGTGGGGCTTCGGCGCGGACGAGGCCACCAGCCACGCCGTGCTCGACGCCTACGCCGAGGGCGGCGGCAACTTCATCGACACCGCCAACAAGTACCACGGCGGCCAGACCGAGGAGATCTGCGGCAAGTGGCTCGCGGATCAGCGCCACCGCTTCGTCCTGGCGACCAAGTACACCCTCGCCATGGACCACAGCGACCCGAACACCGCGGGCAACCACCGCAAGAACCTCGTCCGCTCGGTCGAGGAGAGCCTGCGCCGGCTGCGCACCGACTACATCGATCTCCTCTGGGTCCACGCCTGGGACGACCTGACGCCGTGGCAGGAGACGATGCGCGCCCTCGACGACGTCGTGCGCGCCGGCAAGGTGCTCGCCATCGGCGTCAGCGACACCCCGGCGTGGATCGTCAGCGCGTCGAACGCCCACGCGGAGCTGCGCGGCTGGAGCCAGTACGTCGGCCTGCAGATCGAGTACAGCCTGCTCGAGCGCACCCCCGAGCGGGACCTCATCCCCATGGCGCGACACTTCGGCATGAGCGTGACCGGCTGGGCTCCGCTGGCCGCGGGGGTCCTGACCGGGAAGTACACCCGCGGTGGCGCCGTCGACTCGCTCCGCCAGCAGAACAACGCGGCCCGCGGGCGCACCGGCGATGATGCCCTGGCCGTGGCCCGCGCCGTGGACGCGGTGGCCGACGAGCTCGGCGCGTCGTCGACCCAGGTGGCGGTGGCGTGGGTGATGGCCCAGGGCTACGAGCAGATCCCCATCGTCGGGGCCCGCAAGGTCAGCCAGATCCAGGACACGCTGGGGGCCGCCGGGCTCACGCTCTCCCCCGAGCACCTCGCCCGCCTCGACGCCGCGAGCCGCGTCGTCCTGGGCTTCCCCCACGACTTCCTCGCCTCGAACGCCGTGCGCGACCTCGTCCGGAGCGAGCAGCGCGGCCGCATCCTCACGCCGTGACGGAGGAGCTCCGATGACGTTGACCCGTGACGAGGGCTGGCGACACCTGTGCGCCTGGACCCCGGGCGACGCCCTGCGCAAGCACGCCCGCGCCGTCGAGCTGGTGATGCGCGCGGTGGCGCCGGTCTACGGCGGACCCGAGGCGGACGTCGGGCGGTGGGGCCTCGCCGGGATGCTGCACGACGCCGACTACGAGCGCTGGCCCGAAGACCACCCGCGCCGGATCGTCGCCTGGCTGCGCGAGCGCGGCGAGGAGGCCATCGCCCACGCCGTCTCGGCGCACTACACGAGGTGGGGCGTCCCCTACGACAGCGCGCTGGACCGGGGGCTCTTGGCCTGTGACGAGCTGACCGGCTTCGTGATGGCGAGCAGCCTGGTCCGACCGGACGGGATCGAGACGCTGACGGTGGCCAGCGTGAAGAAGAAGCTCAAGGACAAGCGCTTCGCCGCCGGCGTCGACCGGGCCGAGGTGCAGGCCGGCGTCGCGCTCCTCGGCGTCGACATCGGCGACCACATCCAGCGCGTCATCGACGCCCTGCGGCCCCACGCCGCCGAGCTCGGGATCGCCGGAAGGCGCTAGATTCACCTTTGGGTTCGTGATCTTGTGGAAGTGAAGGGCGGCGCCGCGCGGGCTCCGAGTACGCACGGCCCGGCACCCGAGCGACCTCGCGCCAATGCCGATCAGAGCGCGTCAACGCGTTGTATTTAAACAGCTTCCTCGCCGCAGATGACGCGGAGAGGAGGACAGCGGATGGCGCTGCCGTCCTCATGCAGGCTCCTGCCTCCGCGTCCTCCGCGTCCTCCGCGCTCTCCGCGGTAAAAAATATCCTTTTAGGATAGCCACTTGCACCCCGTTTGCAGGCCTAGCGCCTGGCGCCCCCGGCGATTGTGGCGCGGACCACCGCGCGGGACATGGGGCGCAGGCCCCGGGTCTGGAAGAACGCACGGCCCGCGTTGACGCTGCCCCCTTTGAGTCGGGTAGACTCCAGCGGCACCACGTGCCGGAGTTCCAGCCCATGCCTACGTCTTCATCGAGCGCGACCGCGCTCCGGTGGCTCGTCGTCGCTTTCTGCGGCTTCTCTCCCCTCCTCGGGGCCTGCGGCGACAGCGGCGGGACCCACGCCGCTGACACGGCGACCGTCGATACCACGGGCGCGGACATCGCCGACACCGGCGACGGCGACACGCCGGGCGGCGACACCCTCGCCGGCGCGCCGACCCTCGCGACCGGCGCCCTGAGCGAGACCGTCCTGTGTCCCGGGGCCGCGCTGATCGTCCCCTTCACCCTCAGCGGTGACGTTGGCGTGGACTATTACGTCGTCGCCGAGCTCTCCGACGCCGCCGGCGACTTCGACCACGGCGACCGCATCGGCTCCGCCTCGTCGAGCGAGGGCGCCGTGTCCGCCACCCTCCCGGCAAACGTCGCGGCCGGCGCCGGCTACCGCGTCCGCGTGACGGTCCCGGAGTACGAGGTCGTGGCGGCCGACAGCGGGCAGGACGTCGAGGTCCTCGCCGGCCCCGACATCGACATCACCGCGTCTCCCGCCCTCGCGCTGCCCGGTGACGCGGTCCGCTTCGTCGACGCGTCCAGCGACGTGGCCACCCGGACCTGGACCTTCCCCGCCGACGCCAGCGTGCAGACCTCGGGCGACGCCGTCGTCGACGTGACGTTCGCCACCCCCGGCCCCAAGGAGATCCGGCTCGAGGTCGCGGCGGCCAGCGGCTGCACGGCGTCCCAGACCTTCGGCTCGCGCTTCGACTCGGTCGAGATCGTGAGCTGCGAGCCGAGCGTCCCCGCGGACGCCGAGGTCATCGCGACGGTCGAGCAGGAGCAGCGCGTCGGCGACGGCGACACGGCGTGGATGTGCGGCGGCGGCCAGGCGTCGGGGTTCGGCGGCGCCCCGACGATCTTCATCGAGCCCGGCGCGACCTTCGAGTACACCGGCGGCGGCGGCTACCTCTTCTACGTGCGCGCCGGCGGCACCTTCATCGGCGGCAGCGGCGGCACGGCGTTCATCGTGTCCGAGCCGGGAGCGATCCTCGGGACGCACTCGAACGAGGTGCGGCTCCTGTGCGACGCCCTGGCGTTCGACTACAGCGCCGCCCCGAGCGGCGGCTGCGTCCCCGAAGGCGTCGACCCCGCCTCGGTCGAAGCCGTCCCGGGTGCCATGCCCACAGGCCCCGTCTGCCCCGGCGCCGACGTCGACGTGCCGTTCACCCTCGACGGCACGGTCGGCCCCGAGAACCTGCTCATCGCGCAGCTCTCCGACGCCGCCGGCGACTTCACCCACGCCACCAACCTGCAGGCCGTGCCGGCCACCACCGCGGGCACCGCCACCTTCACCCTGCCCCGCGAGCTGCCCGCGGGCGCCGGCTATCGGCTCCGCCTCCTGACCTCCCACCCGCCGACGATCGGCGCGCCGAGCGGCGCCTTCGCGGTCCCGGCGGCGCCGGTCGCGCGCATCGAGCGGGTCGTGGGCAAGGCGCTCGTGGGCACCGACGTCACCTTCGTCAACGGCTCCGGCGAGGGCGTCACCAGCAGCCTCTGGGACTTCGGCGAGGGCGCGTCCCCCGCCACCGCCATGAGCACCGACGGCACGACCAGCTACGCGACCCCAGGCTGGAAGACGGTGTCGCTGACCATCACCGGGCCGAACGGCTGCACGTCGACGGCGGCGGTCGAGCGCGACCAGGGCGTGTTCGACAGCGGCTTCGAGGCGGTGAGCTGCGAGGTGGCCGTCCCGGCCGACGCCGAGGTCTATGGGCCGGGGAGCGAGGACCTCACCGGCGGCGACGGGACGACGTGGGTGTGCGGCGGCGCCGAGGTGGCGCTCTTCGGCGGCAAGCGCACCGTCGTGGTCGAGGAGCTCGGGCTGATGGACTTCGGCGGCGGCGGCGAGCAGCGCTTCTACGTGCGCTCCGGCGGGCGCTTCATCGGCTCCCACGGCGGGCTCACCACGCTCCTCTACGAGACCGGGGCCGAGGTGCTGCACCCCGACTACCTCAGCTACGCCTTCGAGTGCCCCACCCTGGCGGTGGACACCGGCGCCGCGCCGTCCCCGGGCTGCCAGCCCTACACCCCCCCGGAGCGATCCGTGACCACCGGAGAGCCGGAGGAGGCGACCGTCTGCCACGACGACAACCTGGCGGTGCCGTTCTCCATCACGGGGATCTTCCCGCTGACGAACCGCTTCGTCCTGCAGCTGTCGGACGCGTCCGGCTCCTTCGACGCGCCCCTCGAGCTGGGCTCGACCAACTCGGCGATCGACGGTGTCGTGTACGGTCGCGTCCGCGCGTCGGACGTGGCCGCGGGGACCGGCTATCGGGTGCGCGTGGTCTCGGAGGATCCGCCGATCGTCAGCGCGGCGGCGGCCGCGGTCATCACCGTCGGCGCCACGCCCGACGCGTCCCTCGGCGACGTGTGGTTTGCGGAGAAGGGCGAGACCTTCGTCATCGCGAACGAGACGACCGGCGCGGTGACCTGGCGCTGGACCGTGGACGACGCCCTATACAGCGAGGACGCCGAGCCGAGCTTCGTCTTCGACGACCACGGGACCCACGACATCGCGCTCGAGGCGACCTCGGCCGACGGCTGCGTCGACGACGACTCCCGGCTGGTCAAGGTGTTCAGCTGCGCGCCGCCGATCCCGGCGCAAGCGACCGTGGTGACGGGGACCGAGGAGGCGTTCGGTGGCCTCGAGCGCTACTGGGTCTGCGACGGCGGCGTGGTGGACGCCGGGGCCGGCGACCACGAGAACTACATCGAGGCGGGAGGCCACGTCGCGAGCACGAGCGGGGGCGTCTACCTGTCCTACGTCAAGGCTGGCGCCGACTACACGACGACGAGCAGCGGCCTCCGGGGCGTGGTCTACGAGACCGGCGCCAACGTCACCGTGCCGAGCGACGTGCCTGGCGGTCACTTCTACTTCGAGTGCCCCTCGCTCACCTTCGACAGGTCACAGGCCCCCATGCCGGGCTGCGTCGTCGAGTAGGGGCACGACCGGATCCGGGCGTGGGCCTCGCGGCGCCGGGGCTTGGCGAATCGCTCCCGAGCCCGGCCGCCGCCGGGGTGCGGATCAGCCCTCGGGGGAGCGGCGCGGCGCCTCGTTGTAGGCGCGGTCGGCGGGGGTGAGCCGATCGAGCCAGAGGAGCTCGAGGATCTCGAGCGCCTCGGCGACGTCGAAGTCGGGGGCGTCGGTGCCGTCGAGCAGCTCGAGGGTCTCGAACGCGAAGGCCTCTGGCCCATGCGCGTCCCAAGCGGCCTGGAGAGCGCGGCGGCGGTGCTTGCCGTTGCGGAGCTGAAAGAGGTGCCGGTTGAGCGCGCTCGGCACATCGGCGCTGCAGCCGAAGAGCGCCTCTCCGGTGGACGTGTTGCGGATGCGGTAGGCCCCGGCGGGGACGGGGCGGCTCTTCCACCCCTGCTTCAGGGCGCGCCGGCGGTCGGCGTCGTGCATGGTGGGCTCCGGAGTTCGCGGCGGGTGGGGTGGCGGGCCGCCGAGCGAGCGGTGTCCGCTACGGCGGCGCTGGCGACCTTCTCGAGAAGGTCGCCGCCCGCTTTGTACCCGGGTATAAATGACGAGTCAATATCGCCCGGGTATAAATCGCCGCGCGACGCAGACCGTCCCGCGCGACCTGCCGCTCAGCCGCAGTAGGAGTCGCTGCCGCGGAGGAAGGCCTTGCACGGGCCGGTGTCGCAGTACGAGTCGCTCTTGCGGAGGTAGGCCTTGCAGTCGCCGGTGTCGCAGTACGAGTCGCTCTTGCGCAGGATCGCCTTGCAGTCGCCGGTGTCGCAGTACGAGTCGCTCTTGCGCAGGATCGCCTTGCAGTCGCCGGTATCGCAGTACGAGTCGCTGTCGCGCAGCAGCGCCTTGCAGTCACCGGTGTCGCAGTACGAGTCGCTGTGGCGCAGCAGCGCCTTGCAGTCGTTCGGCGACCACTGCCGGTAGCCGACCCGCATCAGGTCGACGGACTGGCTCATCACGGGGCCGCTGTCGTTGGCGGCGGGGCTCGCGAGGGCGGCGAGGAGCATCAGGGTGGCGAGCATGGGGTCGGCCTCCAGCGTATGGGCGTGTGGTGTCCAACAAGGTGAACCGCCCCGGCGCCCGGCGCAATCCCGGGACACCGTGCGCGGATCAGTGCCCGTGGACGGCGAGCTCCAGCCCGAGCTGCTCGGCGGCGCGGGCGGCGAGGCGCCCGTCCTGGTAGCGCTCGACGGCGGCGGAGTAGGCCTGGCGCGTCTCCGGGGCGTCGGGGAAGACGCGGACCATGGCGTCGAGCGCGGCGTCGACCTCGGCGGCGGTGCGGAGGCGCGGGACCCGGGTCAGCAGCTCGGCCGGGGCGAAGCGGCGCAGCTCGCCCACCTCGCGGACCACCGCGAGGCGCTTGGCCAGGGTGCCGAGCGTGTCCGACAGGTCCGCCTCGCGCACCAGGGTCAGCCGCGCGTGGTCGTTCGCCTCGACCCGCGCGGCGGCGGCCACCAGGCCCTGCTGCAACGCATCAGAGGCGTAGCGCTCAACCAGCTCGTTGTACGGCAGAATGGCATGCGGCAACACAACATCCGCGACCACGGCGCCGTGCCCGACGGCGACGCTGACCGGCAGGCCGTCGAAGCTGCCGGTGGCGTGCTCGTGATCGCTGACGCGGACGTCCCGGAGGAAGCCCCCGAGGTCGCGCTCGAGGCGGCGGGCCGCGCGCGCGCGGAGGGCCCCGCGGGCGCCGATCAGCAAGGTGACGAGGACGAGGCAGGCGGCGATGCCGACGAGGAGGGCGGCGGTGATCATCGTGGTCTCCGGGGCGGGTCCGCAGGGACGGGGTGGCGTCCGAGCGCGTCGCGCCCGTGTATAGTCGCTGCGGCGGCGAGCGTAAACGGACAAGCCCCAGCGCGCCCGCGCCGTATCGGTCGGAGGCCTACCGCCAGTCGACGATGGGCCAGCCGACCTTGCGGGCGTGGCGCCTGAGGCGTGGGTCGGGCAGCACGACGACGGGGTGGCCGACGGCCGCGAGCATCGGCACGTCCGAATACGAGTCGCTGTAGAACCAGGACTCGGCGAGGTCGACGCCGCGCGGGGCCGCCCACTCGCGCGCGTGCTCGACCTTGCCGGCGCCATAGCAGAGGGGGGGCGCGAGCTCGCCGGTGAGGCGCCCCGCGGCGTCGACCGGGAAGCGGTTGGCGAGCCAGTCGTCGAAGCCCCAGCGCTCGAGGGCGGCGCGCGCCTGGTAGCTCGAGGTGCTGCTCAAGAGCACCAGCGGCCGTCCGGCGGACCGATGCTCGTCGATCGCCGAGCGCGCCCCCGGCTGGAGGTGGCCAGCGACCTCGGCCTCGAACCAGGCGCGGGTGTGGGCGTCGAGGTCGGCCTCGTAGACGCCCTTGTAGTAGGCGACGGCGCGGCCGAAGGCCCGGGTCATGTCGACCAGCGAGAGGTGATAGAGCGCCATCCAGACGGCGCTCTGGGCGAGGTTTAGCCGCCCGATGCGGCCGTGGCGGTACTCGTAGCGGGCAAACCGCATCCCGCTGTTGAAGGCGACGAGGGTCCCGTCGAGGTCGAAGAACGCGGCGCCGCGCGGCGCCGGTGCTGAGTGGGTCGAGGCTGGCATCGGGGGGATGCTAGGCCATTGCTCCCGGGCCGAGCAAGCGAGGCCCTGGGGCAATGGCCCAGGCCGCGCGAGCGGCCGGTGGAGGCCGCGGCGTGTGTTGGGAGTGCGGGCGTCCCGCCGACACTCCCTGTTGTCACGGTGCGCTCTCCACTGGGAGCGTGGGCGTCCCGCCCGTCACAGCTCGCGTTGCCGCGTCGTCTGACTCCCCGTCGCCGGCCCAAACACACCCACACCGTCGCACGGCGGGGGTGGGGCGACACTTGTGTGGGCGGGACGCCCACACTCCCGGTGCCGCGGTGCGCTCTCCCCCCTCCGCACCGCACGCCTGGACCGCGGCGCGCCGGCGCGGCACCATGGCCCCCGAGGTGCGCATGACCCACGAAATGGCTTCCACTAAGCTGAGCCCCAGCGGCCCCCTGCTCCTCGCGGCGGCCTACGTCGTACTCGGCGGCGGCGTCCTCCTCGCCGCCCTCGGGCTGGGTCCGCCGTCGCGGATCGCCTTCGCCATCGACGTCCCCCTCTTCCTCACCGGTGGGCTGCTCACGACGCGCGCCTTTCGGCGCGCGCACGCCCGCTTTCGCGGCGCGCACGGAGCCGCGGGCGGCGGCGCCGCCGTCGTCGGGGTGCTCGGTGCCCTCCTCACCCTGGTCGCGCTCCTCGCCGCGGGCGGCGGCGGCGCCCTGTCGCTTACCTCCCAGGTCTTCCCTGCCGTCAGCGCGCTCTTCGGGGCGCTCGCCGCGCTCGCCCTGGCCGCCGGGGCCTACCCACGCGCCGCCCGCGCCAGCGCCCGCATCGCGGCGGGGCTGCTCGCCCTCGGCGCGCTCCTCGCCGCGACCTTCACCGGCCTCCCCTTCGCGCTCGAGGCCGCCCCGCCGCTGGTCTACGTCAGCGCCCT
>PHBI01000101.1 GCA_002841945.1 Deltaproteobacteria bacterium HGW-Deltaproteobacteria-14 | reverse complement strand
GGCCCTCGTGCTCGTGATCGGGCTGCTGCTCGGCCGCGCCTGGCGCCTCCGGATCGAGCGCGGCCGCGCCGCCTGCGCCCGCCGCCTGGGCCGCCGCGGCGAGCGCGCCGGCCTCGCCCTGCTGGCGCGCGCGGGCTATCGCCTCGTCGCGACCCAGCCGGCCGGCGAGATCGCGCTGCTCGTCGACGGCGCCGAGGCCCGCTTCCCCGTCCGCGCCGACGCGCTCGTCACCCGCGGCGGCCGCCGCTACATCGCCGAGATCAAGGCCGGCCCCGCCAACGCGACCCTCTCGCACCGCAACACGCGACGTCAGATCCTCGAGTACATCTACGCCTTCGACGCTGATGGCGTCTTGCTCGTTGACGTCCCCGGGCGCCGTGTGCAGTGCGTCGAGGTTGAGCCGTGAAGCTCAGCAGTCGCCGTCGTAGGCGCAGCCGCCCTCCTGGCAGGCGCCGCTGATGCACTGCACCGGGCTCGGGCACGAGGCGTCGGTCTGGCACGGGCGCGGCTGGCAGCTCGACAGCAGCCGCAGGTCGTCGATCAGCACGCCCTCGGTGGCGTTGGCGAGGCCGTCGACGGTGTCGAAGCCGAAGCGCAGGCGCACGTTCTGTCCGGCGAGGTAGCTCAGGTCGACGCTGACCGTCTGCCACCCGCTCTGCGGCACGTCCGCCTTGGTGACGAGGGGCACCACCGCGTCCCCGACCAGGGCGTCGAGGGTGAAGACGTCCTTGAACGGGCTCGCCTCCACGTCGAGCTTGATGCGCATCGTCAGCCGCACCTCGACCCCGTCCGGCAGCCGCAGGGTCGCCGTCGTGGCCGTCCCGTGGTTGGTCCCGCCGCTGTCGTAGTAGTGGAGCGTCGGGTGGCCGTAATACAGCACGCTCGTGCCGCTCGGAGCGTCCGCCGCCGCGACCACCCGCCACCCGACGTTGGCCATCGGGGAGGTCAGGCTCCAGCCGCTCGGGACGCCGCTGTCGAAGCGCTGGGTCAGCACGTCGGGCCGGCAGCAGCCGGGAACGAAGGTGAAGTCGTGCTTGCAGGTGGTGCCCACGCAGCTGTCGCTGGTGCAGGCGTCGCCGTCGTCGCAGTCCTCGGCCCCCGCGCAGCAGGCGAAGGTGTAGCTGCACTGGTTGCCGCTGCACTTCCCGACGGTGCAGCTGTCGTCGTCGTCGCAGTCGCTGTCCTGGTCGCAGCACAGCGGCTGGTGGCGACACAGCTCGCCGTCGCCGGGGCACAGGTCCTCGGTACACGGGTCGCCGTCATCGCAGTCGGCCTTGTCGTGGCAGCAGTCGAAGATCGCCGGGAAGCTGCACATCCCGCCCGACACGGCGCACACGTCGCGGGTGCAGAGGTCCCCGTCCTCGCAGTCCATCCCGAGCAGGCAGCACCCCGCGACGGGGTCGAACGCGCAGCGCCCGTCGTCGCCGCAGCGGTCGGCGGTGCAGGCGTCGGCGTCGGTGCAGTGAGCGTCGCTGGCGCAGCAGCCGGTGGTCACACGCACCGCGTCGACGTAGGCCCCCTCGAAGTCGTTGATGATGTCGTCGACGGAGTCGAACTCGAACACGATCCGCATCCCGGCGGACGTCACGTGGGACAGGTCGACCACCACGGGCAGGAACTCGCCGTGGGTCGTCCCGCCGATGGCGTCGGAGGTCCATATCTCGAGCGGCTGCCCGCCCGCCCCGCGATCCACCAGGACGCGCAGGCGGTCGAAGCCGTCGGTCTCCTCGGTGTCGAGCCACAGCTCGAAGCTCAGCTCGAGCGGGGCCCCCGCCGGCCCGCCGATCGGCGCGGTGGTCGCGCGCCCGGCGGCCCGGCCGCCGACGCCGTAGGTGGCGCCGCTCGGATCGCCGAAGTACAGGCTGCTGGTGCCGTTCGCCGCGCGCCGGTTCGACACGCTCCAGGTCGCGGCGGTGTCGCTGAGCTTCTCGATCTCGAGCCCCGACTGCCCGCCGTCGAAGTCGTTGGCCAGCACCATCGAGGTGTAGCCGTCCGCCTGCACCGCGGGGTTGCAGAACAGGCACGCGCTCGCGGGATCGACCGCGCCGGCCGTGACGCAGCTGCCGCTGTCGCCGGAGGGATCGGCCACCACGCATCCGGCCTGGGGGGCGTCGAAGACGCAGCGGTCCCCTACGCAGCGGCCGCTGGCGCAGGCGGTCAGGCAGTCGGTGTGGACGCTACAGCTCAGCGTCACCGTCGTCGGCCCGCCGGTGTCGGCCGCGTCGGCGGTGTCCGGCGCCACGGCGTCGACGACCTCGGCGGTGTCCGCGGTGTCCGGCGCCTCGGTGTCGGCGGTCAGCGTGTCGGGCGCGGTCGTGTCCGGCGCCACCGTGTCCGGCGACGTGGCGTCGACCGTGTCGAGCGCGGCGGTGTCGCGGTCGGTGGAGACGTCATCCGGGCATCCGGCGAGGATCGCCAGCGGCAGGACCGATGCTGCGATTGCGAGAAGTCGTCGCATGCTTTTCACACCTGACCTGTCGAGCCAAAGCCGGCGCTTTGATCGTGCAATGCACTCGGTGGCGGGCGGGAGGCGCCGGGGCGAGATCACCATGACAGCTGTTTAACAGGCAGGGCCGCCTGAGACAACGGCCCCAGCATCCGACCCGATCCGGCGCCGGGCGGCGGCGGCGGCGGCGCTCGGCGGGGCTCAGCCACGATCGGGGAGCCACAGCCGAAACGCGGCGCCGCCCTCCTCGGGCGCGTCCATCCAGGCGCGACCGTCGTGCAAGGCGGCCACCCGGGCCACGGTCGCGAGCCCGACCCCGCCGCCGGCGCGGCGGTCCGCGGCGTCAGCGTGGTGGCGCTCGAAGAGGGTGAAGACGCGCTCGCGGGCGTCCGGCGGGAGGCCGGGGCCGTCGTCGGCGACGGTGACGACGAAGCCCCCGGCGGCGGTGGGGCCGACGGACACGCGGATCCGACGCGCGGCGTAGCGGACGGCGTTGCCGAGGAGGTGGCGCAGGGCGTGGGCGAGGGCGCGGCGATCGGCGCCGACCCGCAAGCGCGGGCCCTCGTAGGCGACGTCGAGGGCGAGATCGGGGTCGGCGGCCAGGAGCTCGTCGACGAGCTCCTCGGTCAGGGCGGCGACGTCCACGCGGCTCGGCTCGAGGGGGCGGCGCCCGAGGCGGAGGTGGACGACCAGGTCGTCGACGAGGCGGGTCACGCGCTCGCCGCTGTGGGCGATGCGATCGAGCCACTCGCGCGCCTCGGGCTCGAGGCGCTCGCGGGCGAGCTCGCCGAGGAGCGTGGCGAGGCCCACCATCCCCTGGAGCTGGCCGCGGAGCTCGTGGCGCAGCGCGGTCAGCAGCTCGTCGAGGTCGGCGTCCCCCCGGGCGGCGCGGGTCTGCAGCGCGACGAGGCGGTCGCGCTCGTTCACGGCGGCGCGCACGTGCAGGCGCAGGGCGCCCTCGCGCAGCGGGCGCACGACGAGGGCGTGGACGCCGGGGATCGGCCCGAGCGCGAGGCGCCGCAGGTCGGGCTCGTCGACCAGCAGCAGCCCCACGAGGTCGATCCCCTGGGTGGCCAGCCGGCCGAGCAGCTCGACCCCGCGCAGCGGCTCGAGGTTGTCCGGGACGAGCACGATCGGCGCCGTCCGCTCGGCGATCGCGGCGAGCGCCTCCTCGAAGCCGCAGGCCACGGCGACGGAGAAGCCCGGGCCGAGCTCCTCGGCGACCGCCTCCTGCCCGACGTAGCCCGTGTCGGCCACGACGATGACGGGGACGGTCACGTCGGCGACGGGGGGCGAGGATCCTGTCATGGGCGGGCTCTCCAGGGGCGCGCGTGGTCCGGCGAGCTTGCCACCGCGGGCGGCCCATTCCAACCGCGGCGGGCCGCGATGCGCGGTGCACGTCCTCGGCCGGTCTGCTATAGGCTGCTCGCATGAGCAAGCCCCTGTCGTTTCGGGCCGCGTCGCGCGGCGGGATCCTGGCGATGACCCTGGCGGCGGCGGCGTGTGGCCGCGGTGAGGCGGCGCCGGTGGCGGCCGACGAGCCGGCGGTCCTCGCGGACTACGTGGCGATCACCGAGCAGATCGCGGACGCGGTCGCGGCGCACCCCGAGGACCGGGCCGCGGCTGGGGAGGCGCTCGACGCGCTGTTCCGCGCCCACCGCGAGCCGTGGACGAAGACGGTGGCGCGGATGCGCGCGCTGTACAAGGCGGACGTGGCGCGCGCGCTCGGCGATCGCATGCCCAACCGCCACCCGGACCTGCTCGAGCGCCTCGAGGCCGCGTCGAAGCGGCTCGCTGCCCACGTCTCCGGCGCGCCCTGGGTGCTCCACGACGAGAAGGCGCGCGACGTCCTGGCCTCGCTGGCCATCAACGCCGAGTACGCCTCGCTCATCCGCGAGAAGTGGGAGCAGACCGGCCCGCCCGACGGCGCCGATCCCGAGGGCGCCGAGTAGGGCCGCGCGCCCCGGCGGCACGTCCGCGCCTCAGCGTCCGTCCGACCACACGATGTGCGCTGAGGGCTGGACCGCGGCGCCGAGTTCGGGCATACCGCCGCGCATGGCTGACATCGTGATGAATCTCGTGAAAGTGAGGAAGGTCCTGCCGAACGGCAAGGAGCTCCTCAAGGGTATCTCGCTCTCCTTCTTCAAGGACGCGAAGATCGGCGTCATCGGCGTCAACGGCGCCGGCAAGTCGACGTTGATGCGCATCGTGGCGGGGGTCGACAAGGAGTTCCAGGGGGAGGTCATCCTCGCCCCGGACACCCGCGTGGCGTACCTGTCGCAGGAGCCGGAGCTCGATCCGAACCTGACCGTGCGCGGCAACATCGAGCTCGGGCTCAAGAGCATCAAGGACCTCGTCAACGAGTACGACCAGGTCAGCGCCCGCTTCGCCGAGGCGGAGGCCGACGAGTTCGACAAGCTCATCGAGGACCAGGCGCGGCTGCAGGACGCCATCGAGGCGGTGGACGGCTGGGAGCTCGACAACCGCGTCTCCCTCGCGATGGAGGCGCTCCGGTGCCCCCCCGGCGACCGCGACGTGACCACGCTGTCCGGTGGTGAGAAGCGCCGCGTGGCGCTGACGCGGATGCTCCTCGAGCGCCCCGAGATACTCCTGCTCGACGAGCCCACCAACCACCTCGACGCCGAGTCGGTGGCGTGGCTCGAGCGGCACCTCCGCGAGTACCCCGGGTTGGTGCTGATCGTGACCCACGATCGCTACTTCCTCGACAACATCACCCGCTGGATCCTCGAGATCGAGCGCGGCCACGGCCTCCCGTACGAGGGCAACTACTCCGAGTGGCTCCACCAGAAGTCCAAGCGCGTCGAGCTCGAGGAGAAGGGCAACTCGCGCCGCGCCAAGGCGCTCAAGGAGGAGCTCGACTGGATCCGCATGGGTCAGAAGGCCCGCCAGGCCAAGGGCAAGGCGCGCCTCACGACCTACGAGAAGCTCGTCGCCGAGGAAGAGGCGGCCCGTGAGACGCCGTCGCAGATCACCATCGCCCCCGGGCCGCGCCTGGGCACGACGGTCATCGAGGCCCAGAAGCTCACCAAGGGGTTCGGCGAGAAGCTGCTGTTCGAGGACCTCGACTTCATCCTGCCGCGCGCGGGCATCGTCGGCGTGGTGGGCCCCAACGGCGCCGGCAAGTCGACGCTGCTCAAGATGATCGTCGGCGAGGAGCAGCCCGACGCGGGCGCGCTCAAGATCGGCGAGACCGTGAAGGTCAGCTACGTCAACCAGGACCGCTCGACCCTCGACGACGACAAGAGCGTCTGGCAGGAGATCAGCGCCGGGGCCGAGATCATCGAGATCGGCGCCCGCCAGGTGAACAGCCGCGCCTACTGCGGCTTCTTCAACTTCAAGGGCGCCGATCAGCAGAAGAAGGTCGGCGACCTGTCCGGCGGCGAGCGCAACCGCGTGCACCTCGCGAAGCTGCTCATCGAGGGCGGCAACGTCATCATGCTCGACGAGCCGTCCAACGACCTCGACGTCGAGACGCTGCGCTCCCTCGAGGACGCCATCGCCGAGTTCTCCGGCTGCATCGTCCTCGTGAGCCACGATCGCTGGATGCTCGACCGCCTGGCCACGCACATCCTCGCCTTCGAGGGCGACAGCCAGGTCATCTGGTTCGAGGGCAACTGGCAGGCGTACGAGGCCGACCGCAAGCGCCGCCTCGGCAAGGACGCCGACCAGCCACACACCCTCAAGTACCGCCCGCTGCATCGCTGACGCCGAGGCCGTCCTGGGCTTGCGCCCAGCGGCCCGGTTGACCATAACGGGGGACGCACCGCCAGGAGACCCCGTGAACGCGAACGCCAGCGAAACCGCCCCGAACGCGGCCTTCGAGGCCACCGGCACCCTCCCCCCGACGCCGCCCGACGCCATCGACGCCGCCGTGCGCGAGCTCGCGGCGCGCAAGAACGCCTGGGTCGCCGTCCACATCGAGGACCGCGTCACCCTGCTCGAGCGCCTGCGCAAGGACGCCTGGGCAGCGAGCGCCGACCTCGTCGCGGACGCCCTGCGGGTCAAGGGGATCCGCGCCGGCTCGCCGCAGGAGGCCGACGAGTGGACCCCCGGCCCCTACGCCCTGCTGCGCAACCTCCGGCTCCTCCAGCGCGCGCTCGCCGAGACCCGCCGCTTCGGCGCCCCGCGCCTGCCGGTGCGCCCCTGGACCCGCCCCGACGGCCAGGTCGTCGCCCGCGTCTTCCCGACCGACACCTACGACAAGCTCCTGCTCGGCGGCTACACCGCCGAGGTCTGGATGGACCCGGCCGTCCACCTCGACACCCTCGGCGACACCCAGGCGGTCGCCTACCGCCAGAAGGACCGCCGCCCCCAACCGGGCAAGGTCGCGCTGGTGCTCCAGGCCGGCAACGTCAGCTCCATCGGCCCGATGGACGCCCTCTACAAGCTCTTCGTCGAGGACCAGGTGGTCATCCTCAAGACCAACCCGGTCAACGACTACGTCGGCCGCTTCGTCGAGCGCGCGTTCCGGGTGTTGATCGACGCCGGCTTTCTGCGCGTCGTCTACGGCGGCGTCGCGGCCGGCGCGCAGCTCTGCGAGCACCCCCTCGTCGACGAGATCCACGTCACCGGCAGCGACCGCACCCACGACGCCATCGTCTTCGGCGCCGGCGACGAGGGCCGCGCCAACAAGGCCGCGGGCAAGGTCATCAACCCGCGCCGGCTCACCTCGGAGCTCGGCAACGTCACCCCGGTCATCGTCGTCCCCGGCCCGTGGAGCGCCAAGGACGTCAGCCGCCAGGCCCTCAACATCGTCAGCGGCCTGACCAACAACGCCGGCTTCAACTGCGTCGCCCACCGCGTCGTGATCCAGCATGCCGGTTGGGATCAGCGCCAGGACCTGCTCGACGCGGTCCGCGATCGCCTCGTCAGCACCCCGACGCGGCGCGCCTACTACCCCGGCGCCAGCGCCCGCCTCGAGCGCTTCGCCGCCGCCCACGGCGACCTCGAGCGCTACGGCGACCCCGCCACCGGTGACCTCCCGTGGGCGCTCGTCGCCGACGTCGACCCCGCCGCCGCCGACGACCCGTGCTTTCGCACCGAGGCGTTCTGCGGGCTGTTCGCCGAGACGGCGCTCGCCGCCCCGTCCCCCGCGGCGTACCTGCGCGCCGCCGTGGACTTCGCCAACGAGCGCGTGTGGGGCACCCTCGCCGCGGTGCTGGTCGTCCACCCCGACACCCTGGCCGACCCCGCCATGGCCCAGGCCGTCGACGACGCCATCGCGCGGCTGCGCTACGGCACCGTCGTCGTGAACCACTTCCCCGGCCTGGCCTACGCCCTCGGCAGCCCACCCTGGGGTGCTGCACCGCACAGTCAGGCCGCCGATATCCAGTCGGGAAGCGGCGTGGTGCATAATACGTACCTCTTTTCGCATCCGCACAAGACCGTGGTCCGAGGGCCCTTCCGCCCGGTCCCCAAGCCGCCGTGGTGGCTCGGCCACAAGCAGGCGCTCTCCCTCGCGAAGCAGCTCGCGGCCTTCGAGGCGTCGCCGTCGCTGCGGCGGTTGGCGCGCATCGCCTGGACGGGGCTGCGCGGTTAGGGGCCGATGCCCGCGCTCCCAGAGCTGCTCCCGACCCTCGCCGACCGCCTGCCGCGGGTGGCGATGGGGGCGTGGCCGACCCCGCTCGAGCCGGCCAGCGCGTCGGGTCGACCGGTGTGGATCAAGCGCGAGGACCTGAGCGCGCCCCACTACGGGGGCAACAAGATCCGGCCGCTCGAGCTGGTGTTCGGCGCGGCGCTGGCGGCGGGCAAGCGGCGGATCTGGGCGACCGGCGCCTTCGGCTCGAACCACGCCCTCGCGACCCTGGTCCACGCCCCGCGCCGCGGGCTCGAGGCGGCGGCCATCCTGTGGCCGCAGGGGCCCTCGGCGACCGCCGCGGCGAACCTCGAGGCGATGCTCTCGAGCGGCGCCGAGCTGCGGCTGCTCCACTCGATCGCCGCCTTCCCCGCCGCCGCCGCGCTGCAGGCCCTCGTCAGCCGCCACGACTGGGTGATGCCGCCCGGGGCCGCGACCCCGCTCGGCGCGCTCGGCCACGCCGGCGCCGCGGTCGAGCTCGCGGCGCAGCTGGCCGCCCACGGCGAGGCCGCCCCGCGCACGATCGTGCTGGCGAGCGGCTCCACCTGCACCACCGTCGGGATGCTCGTGGGCACCGCGCTGGCCGCCGCCCTGGGCCTGGCGCCAGCCGCGCCGCTGCCGTCCGTCCACGCCGTCCGCGTGACCCCGTGGCCGGTGACCTCCGCCGCGCGCATCGTGCGCCTCGCCGAGCGCACGGTGGCGCTCCTCGCCGAGCTCGGCGGGCCGCGCCTGGACCTCGAGCGCGCCGCCTTTCGCGCGCGCCTGGTCGTCGTCGGGGGCTACCTCGGCGCCGGCTATGGGCGGGTGACCGCGCGGGGGCTCGACGCGCTCACGACCTTCGCCCCGCGCGGGCTGCACCTCGACACCACCTACACCGCCAAGGCCGCCGCGTACCTCCTCGACCGCGCTCACCAGCTCACCGCGCCGATCGTGTTCTGGGCGTCGAAGAGCAGCCTCCCGCTCCCGCCGCGCGCTCCGGACGCCCTCGCTGCGGCGCCGAAGCACGTGCGGGATTGGCTCGCCAGCAGCGCTTGCTGAGGCCACGCAGGCCGCGCTGCGTTGCGTCACGGCCGTCCCCGGAGAGGCTCCGAAAAGGCGGCTAATTTCAGTCAACTTTCCGTGATTGCGCGGCCCCTCAGCTACTGCTAGCGTATCGCCCCGTGGTGATTGGGGCGCACCTCCCGCTCGCGCGCATCGGCGCGCGGACGTTCCCCTCAGGAGCGAGGCCCCACCGGTCACCGGGAGGAACCATGAAGTACATTGCCATCACTATCACCGCGCTCGGACTCGTCCTGGGCGCATGCGGGAAGAAGGACACCAAGCCCGCTCAACCCAACCCACCCACCGAGCCGGCCAAGGTCGACGAGGCCAAGGTCGACGAGGCCAAGGTCGATGAGGCCAAGGTCGACGAGGCCAAGGTCGATGAAGCCAAGGTCGACGAGGCCAAGGTCGACCGCGCCGCCGAGACGGTCGCGGGCTTCGCGAAGTTCAACGCGCACGACCTCGACGGGGCGTTCGCGAACGTCACCGACGACGTCGTCGTCAACGAGGTCGGCGATCCGATGACCCCCGTGGTCACCGGCAAGGCGGCGTTCCTCGCTGAGCATCGCGCGATGCTGGTCGGCTTCCCGGACACCAAGGTGTCCCCGGTCCGCGTGTACGACGCTGGCGAGTGGGTCATCAGCGAGGTGGTCATCACCGGCACGAACACCGGGGCCTTCCAGGGGATGGAGGCGACGAACAAGCCGTTCGGCGTCGCCGCCGCCATGGCCTACCACTTCAACGCGGACGGTAAGGTCGACCGCATCGACAACTTCGTCGACTCGGCGACGATCATGATGCAGATGGGCGCCATCCCGGCGCCGCCCGAGATGGGCGAGATGAAGCTCGTCGCGGCCCCCGAGGCCGCCCCCGAGATCATCAAGGGCGAGCCCAACGAGGCGAACGTGGAGACGGTGAAGGGCTGGTACGCCGCCTTCACCAACGACAACCTGCAGGCCGCCGTCGACAAGTACTGGGCCGACGACTTCACCTTCCACGGCCCCAACGAGGGCATGGAGTTGAAGGGCAAGCAGGAGAACCACGACTACCTGAAGAAGATGATGTTCGGGATGTTCCCGGACTGGACGGGCACGGTCGAGAACACCGTGAGCGTCGGCGACTACGTCATCGCCTGGACGACCAGCGCGGGCACCTACAAGGGCGGGATGCCGGGGGTCGAGGCGGCCGACCAGAAGATCTCGAGCCACTCGCTCGACTTCTCCAAGCTGGCCGACGGCAAGGTCGCCGAGTTCACGTACTACGGCAACGGCCTCGAGTTCATGTCGCAGCTCGGCATGATGGGCGGCGCGGGTGGCGACAAGGGCGCCGACGCGGCTGATCCGGGCACCATCGATGACGCCGCGGGCGCCGTGAAGGAGGCCGCCGACGAGGTCAACAAGGCCGTCGACGGGGCCAACGACGCCATGAAGGCGGCCGGCGACGCCATGAAGGGCGCCGACGAGGCCGTCAAGGCCGCGACCGGCGAGGCCAAGGAGGCCATGGGCGAGGCCGCCGACGACATGAAGAAGGCCGCCGACGACATGAAGAAGGCCGCCGACGAGATGAAGCTCGACAACGAGTAGGTCGAGCTGAGGTTCGCGTGAAGAGGCCGCCCGGGAGACCGGGCGGCCTCTTCACTTTGTTGCACCGCAGCGAGCGCGAACTCGGGACGGTGGGCGCCCCGCCGCGGCTCTCCACGTCGGCAGGGCGGGACCCGGAGGCCGTCGCTGGCGCCAGAACGGACACACCGTGGCCCGCTGGCGGCCGCGGAGGCCGCAGGGGGCCGACCGATACCCGGGCGCTGCGCCCCGCCCCCCGCGAAGGGAGCCCTGAAAGGTCCGCCTGGCCGACGCGAAGCGGGCCAGGCGGTGGCGAGACTCACCTCAGTTCAGGCGGGTCGTGGGCATCGCGTAAGGCTCGAGGAGGTCGGTGCCGCATGGGAGGCCATCGCACCAGTCGATGAAGCGCGCCACCAGCTCGCGGCCCCGCAAGCAGGCGCCGTGCTGCGGCGCGATGATCTCGATGTCGAGCTGCCGAGCCAGCGCCGCCCAACGGGACACCGCGGTGGCGTTGGCCATGTAGCGCCGGTGAAAGCCCGCCATGTGCTCGAGGTGGCGGTCGAAGTCGGTCACCTCGTGGTAGTCGTTGCCGAAGGACGCGCCGAGATCGCCGCTGTACAGGATCTTCGAGGTCGGGTCGTACACCTGGAAGTTGCCCGCCGAGTGCAGGTAGTGGGCCGGGATCACGATCAGCTCGGCGCCGTCGAGGTCGAGCACGCCCCCCTCGTCCGGGATCGGGTGGCACGCCTGCGCCATCACCCGGTCGAGGCCGAAGTGCGGTAGAAAGCGCATCCACAGGCGCGACACGTGGGCGATGGCGTTGGTCGACGCGAGCCACGGGTTGAGCGCGGCGACGATGTCCGGGTCCTGGTGCGACAGGAAGAGCCGGGTGATCTTGGCATGCCCGAGCAGCGACAGAGCCTCGGGGTAGGCGTGGCGGAAGGTCTTCGGCCCCCCGGGGTCGAGCAGCATCGCCTCGCGCCCGTGGATGATCATGTGTTGGTTGGCCTGGACGGCCTCCCCGAGATCGAGGTCCTCGAGCCAGATGTTGGCGTGGTCAGCGCCATCGAACAGGGTGATCGCCATGCGCCTCCTCCTCGGCGTCCGCGGGCGGCCCGTCCCCTGCGACCTCCCGGCGTCCTCCGCAGACACCCCGCGCTCCCGATGGGGACGCGTCGGTGCCCTGTGTTCGCTCGTGATCGCCGGATACGGCACCCCCGACGGCCTGAGTCCAAGACTACACCCGAGGATCGTCTCGCGATAGCTCACGCGACGATCGACCACACCTGCCGCACGTCCACGCCGCCTGTGCGCCGCACCGATGCCGCAACGGTCGACGCGCGGCACGCTATCCGGTATCACCGCGGTGCCCGTCGGGAACCGGTGACGACCAGCGCCACGGCGCCCCCGACGCGAGCGCCCTCGTTGCCGGGAGACGCCCGTGGACACCCTCGCGACCGTATACCGCCAGTCGCTCGCGCTGCTCACCGACCTCTACCAGCTGACGATGGCGTACGGCTATTGGCGTAACGGCCTCGGCAACCGCGAGGCGATCTTCCACCTCTTCTTCCGCCGCAACCCCTTCCGCGGCGGCTACGCGATCGCGGCTGGCCTCGAGCAGGCGATCGACTTCGTCCGGGGGTTCCGCTACGCGGACGACGATCTCACCTACCTCAGCGGCCTCGAGGGCGCCGACGGGGCCCCGCTCTTCGCCCCGGCCTTCATCGAGCACCTCGCCAGGCTCGAGCTCGAGGTCGACATCGACGCCGTCCCCGAGGGCACCGCCGTCTTCCCGCATGAGCCCATGCTGCGCGTCCGCGGGCCGCTGGTGCAGGCCCAGCTGCTCGAGACGCCGCTCTTGAACATCATCAACTTCCAGACGCTCATCGCCACCAAGGCGGCGCGCGTCTGCTCGGCCGCGGACGGCGACCCGGTCCTCGAGTTCGGCCTGCGCCGCGCCCAGGGCATCGACGGCTCCCTGGGCGCGAGCCGCGCCGCCTACATCGGCGGCGTCGCCGCCACCTCCAACGTCCTCGCCGGCAAGCTCTTCGGCATCCCGGTCAAGGGCACCCACGCCCACAGCTGGGTCATGGTCCACGACACCGAGCTCGAGGCCTTCGCCGCCTACGCCGAGGCGATGCCCAACAACTGCGTGTTCCTCGTCGACACCTACGACACCCTCGACGGCGTCCGCCACGCGGTCGAGGTCGGCCACCGCCTGCGCGCCGCCGGCCACGAGCTGCTCGGGATCCGCCTCGACTCCGGCGACCTCGCCTGGCTGAGCCAGCGCGCCCGCGAGATCCTCGACGCCGGCGGCTTCCCCGACGCGGCCATCGTCGCCTCCAACGACCTCGACGAGCACCTCATCGAGAGCCTCAAGCACCAGGGCGCGACGATCGGCGTCTGGGGCGTCGGCACCAAGCTCGTCACCGCCTACGACCAGGCCGCCCTCGGGGGCGTCTACAAGCTCGCCGCCATCCGCGACGACGCCGGCGCGTGGGAGTACAAGATCAAGCTCAGCGAGCAGGCCATCAAGGTCTCGACCCCGGGGATGCTCAACATCCGCCGCTTCGAGGAGCCCCACGGCTTCGTCGGCGACGTCATCTTCGATGAGCTCGCCGGCCTCCCCCAGCCCTGCATCATCGTCGACCCCGCGGACGCGACCCGCCGCAAGGCCATCACCCCGTCCACGCCGTCGACCGAGCTCCTGACGGCGATCGTCCGCAAGGGCAACGTCGTCTACACGCGCCCCTCCCTCGAGGCCATCCGCCAGCGCGTCCAGGCGCAGCTCTCGCACCTCCACGCGGGCATCAAGCGCTTCCAGAACCCGCACTCCTACCCGGTCGGGCTCGAGGCCGGCCTGTTCGAGCTCAAGCAGCACCTCGTGCTCGAGGCGCGCGGCTTCATCACCCACGACGACAAGCCCGGGGGTGCGGCGTGAAGCTCATCAAGGTCGGCGCCGCCGTCCTCAACCAGACCCCGCTCGGCTGGGAGCAGAACAAGCTCAACATCCTCGAGGCCCTGACCCGCGCGCGCGCAGCCGGGACGACGCTGGTGTGCCTGCCCGAGATGGCCATCACCGGCTACGGCTGCCAGGACGCCTTTCACTCGCCGAGCCTCCAGGCGATGGCCCTCGACGTGCTGTTCGACGAGATCCTGCCGGCCACCTCGGGGCTCGTCGTCTCCATCGGCCTGCCGCTGCTCTATCGCAACAGCCTCTTCAACGCCGCCGCCCTCGCCTGCGACGGCGCGATCGTCGGCTTCGTCTGCAAGCGCTACCTCGCGGGCGACGGCGTCCACTACGAGCCGCGCTGGTTCAAGCCGTGGGAGCTCGGCGCCCGCGGGCACGTCGAGATCCGCGGCCGCAGCTACCCGATCGGCGACATCTACTTCGACATCGGCGGCGTCAAGATCGGCTTCGAGATCTGCGAGGACGCCTGGGTCGCCTCGCGCCCCGGCACCGCGATGGCCGGCCGCGGGGTCGACATCATCCTCAACCCGTCGGCCTCGCACTTCGCCTTCGACAAGCTCGAGGTGCGCAAGCGCTTCGTCATCGAGGGGTCGCGCGCCTTCGGCGTCACCTACGTCTACGCCAACCTCCTCGGCAACGACGCCGGCCGCATCGTCTACGACGGCGGCGCGATGATCGCCACCACCGGCCACCTGACCGCCGTCGGCCGGCGCTTCGGCTACGACCTCGTCGACCTGACGAGCGCCGTCATCGACGTCGAGCAGTCGCGCATGGTCCAGACCTGGACCAACAGCTTCCGCCCGCGCTTCGACGAGCCGCCGGGCGAGTGCGCCCGCGCCGCGTTCACCTGGCCCGCCCGCGACCTCGAGCTCACGCCGATCACGGCGCCCGAGCCGTGGGAGCGGTCCCCCCACAAGAAGGAGGAGGAGTTCACCCGCGCCATCGCGCTGTCGCTCTTCGACTACGTGCGCCGCAGCGCGTCGCGCGGCTTCGTGATCTCGCTGTCGGGCGGCGCCGACTCGACCGCCTGCGCCTGCCTGGTCGCGCAGATGTGCCACCTCGCGGTGACCGATCTGGGCATGGACGGCTTCAAGCGGCGCCTCGGCTACATGAAGAGCCTCGCGGACGCCAGCACCCCCGAGGACCTCGTCGGGCGGCTGCTGCTGTGCGTCTACCAGGCGACCCGCAACAGCTCGGACGTCACCGAGAACGCCGCCCGCGACGTCGCCGCCGCCCTCGGCGCGGAGTTCATGTCCCTCGAGGTCGACGCCCTCGTCACCGGCTACACCGCGATGATCGAGCAGGCCATCGGCCGCGAGCTCACCTGGGCCAAGGACGACATCACGCTGCAGAACATCCAGGCCCGCGTCCGCGCCCCCGGGGTGTGGATGCTCGCGAACCTCCGCGGGGCGCTCCTCGTCTCGACCTCGAACCGCTCCGAGGCGGCGGTCGGCTACGCCACCATGGACGGCGACACCGCCGGCGGCATCTCCCCCATCGCGGGCATCGACAAAGCCTTCCTGCGCCGCTGGCTCGCGTGGCTCGAGACCACGGGCCCGGCTGATCTGGGCCCCATCCCCGCCGTGCGCGCCGTCAACGTCCAGCAGCCGACGGCCGAGCTGCGCCCCCTCGAGCGCGCCCAGACCGACGAGGCGGATCTCATGCCCTACCCGCTCCTCGACGCCATCGAGGGCGCGGCCATCCGCGACAAGCAGGACCCGCTCGAGACCTTCCTCATCATGCGCGTCCACTTCGCCGACATCCCGCCGCGCCAGCTCGCCCAGTGGGTCGAGCGCTTCTTCGTGCTGTGGTGCCGCAACCAGTGGAAGCGCGAGCGCTACGCCCCCTCGTTCCACGTCGATGACAAGAACCTCGACCCGAAGACGTGGTGCCGCTTCCCGATCCTCTCGGGCGGCTTCGAGCGCGAGCTCGCGACGCTGCGCGCGTTCGTGGCCGAGCGCTACCCCGGCTGACACCGTTGATCACATGATCAACCATTGATCAATGTTGATCCATGTCCGACTCACTGTACGATCAGCCGCGCCTCTACGACCTCCTCTGCCCCGCGCTCGTCGCAGGCGACCCGGAGCTCGCGTTCTGGCGCCGCGCCTGCGGGGCGGGGACGAGCGTGCTCGAGCTGGGCTGCGGCACGGGCCGCCTGGCGATCCCGCTGGCCGCCGCCGGCCTCGAGGTCACGGGGCTCGACCTCGCGCCGCGGATGCTCGAGCGCGGTCGGGCCGCCGCCGCAGCCGCCGGGGTCCCGGTCCGCTTCGTCGCGGGTGACATGGCGGCCTTCGACCTCGGCGAGCGCTTCGACGCGGTGCTGGTGGCGTTGAACTCGCTGCTGCTCCTCCACACCCGCGAGGCCCTCGAGGGCTGCCTCGCGTCGGTCCGCGCGCACCTGACCCCGGGGGGCGTCCTGGCGTTCTCCATCCTCAGCCCGGACCCGCGCACCCTCGCCCGCCGCCGCGCCCACCGCCTGCCGTTGGTCGCCGCGCCGATCCCCGATCCCGAGGCGAGCGAGCCGCTGATGGTCGAGGAGTCCATCGCCTACGACCACGCGACCCAGCGCACCCACGGGCGCCTGCACTTCAGCTACCCAAGCGCCCCCGACTTCTTCGTAGGCGACGCGGATCTCCGCGTCCTGTGGCCCCTCGAGCTGCGCGCGCTGCTCCACTACAACGGCTTCGAGGCGCTGTCGCTCACCGGCGACTACGACGGGACCGCGTTCGAGTCCCGCTCGCTGCTGCAGAACCTGGTGTGCCGTCCCGTCTGACTCCGCACCGGCCTCCGGGCTTGCGCGCCGCGTTCGAAGCGGTCAAGGTCCGCCCCCGATGACGCCGACACTGCACATCGCCGAGATCTTCTGCTCGGTCCAGGGCGAGGGCGCGCTCACCGGCGTCCCATCGGTGTTCGTGCGCACGAGCGGCTGCAACCTCCGCTGCCGCTGGTGCGACACCCCGTACACCTCGTGGGAGCCCGAGGGGGCGGCTTGGACGGTCGACGCCATCGTGGCCGAGGTCGCGCGCCACGCGCCGGTGCGGCACGTCGTCCTGACCGGCGGCGAGCCGCTGATCGCCAAGCACCTCGACGCCCTCGCGGCGCGCCTGCACGACGCCGGCTATCACCTCACGGTGGAGACCGCGGGCACGGTGTTCACGCCGCTCCCGGTCGACCTGTGGAGCGTCTCGCCCAAGCTCGCCGACTCCACCCCGGGGACCGACGCCGGCGCCTGGCGCGACCGCCACGAGCGGGCGCGCTACCGCCCCGCGGTGATCCGCCAGATGATGGACGCCGGGGACTATCAGCTGAAGTTCGTCGCCACCGCGCCGAGCGACGTCGACGAGATTGCCGCCATCGTGAACGCCGTGAACGCCACTCCAGAGCGCGTCATGCTCATGCCGCAAGGCACGGGGGAGTCAGAAATAGATGAGCGATCGCGGTGGCTGGTGCCATTGTGCATCGCGCGAGGCTGGCGCTTTTGCGACCGCCTCCACGTGCGGCTCTTTGGGCACACCCGCGGCACATGAACGCGGTCGCGGTGCCGGTGGTCGCCGCCCGGGCCCCCAGAGGGTGTTTCAATAGACCTGTCACGGCGCGTGCTTCGGCACGCCCCGCGCCAGGATAGTGAAACACCTGTCAGGTCACGATGCGCAGGATCACGCTGAGGATGGCGGTGCTGATGGCGGTCATCCCGAGGCTCGGGCGCCACGGCGCGAGCTTGCCGTAGACCTCGTCTGCCTTCTGCTTGGCGGCGTCGTTCTTCGCCAGCAGCCCACCCATCAAGCCAAAGGCGAGCAGGAAGCCGATGGCGACGCAGAGCACGGCGACCGCGAGGCCGATGACCCAGCCGAGGACGCTGGCCTTGATCATCCCGATGTGGACGACGTGGTCGATGACCGACCAGAAGCCGAAGAAGATACCGACCAGGCCCACCCAACCCTCGAACGGCTTGACCGTCGCGAGGAGGTCGCGGGCGTTGGGGCGGCCGGCGACGAGCCGATCCGCGGAAGCGAACACGCCCAGGACCAGCAGCATCAAGGTGGTGATCCAGTAAACGAACATGGGGGCCTCCGGTTGCGTTGACCGGAGCTTGGGCGCCCTCGCGTGGAAAATCAAACGGCCACGGTGACGCCCCAGGCGCCGCCTCCCCAGCCCGGAGTTCAGCCGAGCTTCGGAGCGCCGGGGAGGAACCCCTCGGTGAGGAGGCGACCGCCGTCGGCGAGGAGCCGCTCGAACTGGCGCGGCTTGTGGAGGTCCCCCGCGACCGCCGCGCGCACGCCGTCCATCAGCGTCACGAGCAGGCGGGCCGCGGTGTCCGTGTCCAGATCCTGCCGCAGCTCCCCCTTCGCCACGCCCCCCTCGAGGATGGCGCGGACCTCGGTGACGAAGGCCTCGTGTATCTCCTGCACCCGCGCCCGGACGTCGTCGTGGGCGAGCGCCATCTCCCCCATGACGATGAAGAAGCGCGGGACGACCGGGTTCGTGATGGAGCTTCGAAACCCCGCCTGAGCGAAGGAGATCAGCTTGTCGGTGCAGCTCCCGGTCAGGCCGCGCATGGCCTTGAGGGCGAGCATGACCCGCTCGAAGTCCTCGTCGATGAGGGCGTCGAAGATCTCGCGCTTGCTCTTGAAGTGGAAGTACACCCCGCCCTTGGAGAGGCCGGCGTCCAGCGCGATGTCATTGAGGCGCGCCCGCGAGTACCCATCGACGACGAAGCGCCCCCGAGCTGCCTCGAGGATGTCCCTTCGGCGTTCGTCCTGGGACTTGTGGAGCGTCATGGATAATCTCCCGCACAGTACATAACGGGCCGGCCCAGATACCGGCTCGCGCGCCGTATAGCGGCCCCTCGGACGGGGCGCAAGCGACTTTGCCCGCGATACCCCGCGAAGGGCCCGTATTTCCAGCGAATGGGAGCCTCCCGGGAGGCCTCGCCAGCGCATGTGCATCCGTCCAGCTCTAGCCTCGGCCTGTCGCACCGCGTCCACGTGCGGCTGACGCTGCTCCTCGGCGGCTTCGCTCTGGTCGTCGGAGCGGCGTGGACGCGGGTCGCCGCCGCGATGTCCCTTGAATCCCTCGGTCCGGGCGGTCACGATAGGCGGCGGAGACGCGGACCCGCGGTCCCCGTCGGAGGTCGTGGTGATGGGGTTGAAGCGCTCGATCCATGGCGTGACGCGGTGGGCCTGCTGCCTCGCCGTGCTCTTGGCGGGGTGTCTCGAGGGCGGGGTGCGCGTCGGGACGCTCGCTGCCGACGGCGCCACGGTGGGCGACCGCACGGACGCGACCGGCGAGGCGCCCGGTCGGGACGCAGAGGACACCGTCGCCCCCTGCGTCCCGACCGGGCCGCTGGTCGAGACCGGGGTCGCCGGGGACGACCTCGACCCATGGCACATCGCGGTGACGGCCTCGGACGCGATCGCCTTCAGCGCCAACAACTGGGAGATCCCCTACGCGACCACGGTGGCGGTCTGGGGGTTCAGCCCGAGCGCCGGCGCGGCGGCGCCGCTCGCCGCGTCGTCCCCGGACGAGGTCCTCTTCGACGGGCGCGAGCGCGCGATGATCGCGCTGCGCACCGATCATCGGCAGCTGGTCTACCGCGACCTGCAGCGGGAGGTGACCCTCACCCAGCTGTCTCAGCGCGAGCTCGCCGTCGACCTCCATGGCGCGCCCGGACGCGCCGTCGCGCACGGCTACGCCGCCTGGCGGAGCTGCATCTACGACGAGGGGGTTCAGCACTGCCGCCGGTCGCTGCTCGGCGGCAGGAGCGGCGGCGCGCTGGCGGGCCTGTGGTATCACGACAACGACGGCGCGGAGCTGAGCGCCCCGATCCCCTGGGTCGACGGGCGCGGCGTCGTGTGGGCCGAGGCGCTCGCGCCGCTCGGCGCCACGGGGGCACGGATCCGCAGCTGGACCGGGGGCGATCCGGTCACCGAGCGCGTCGTCGACCAGCCCATCGGTCGCGTCGCGCGGGTCGGCGACGGCTTCCTGCTGCTCGACCGGGGCGCCTGGTTCGCGCGCCGTGAGGGGCCGGTGGAGCCGGTCGTCGCGGGCGAGTGCGGCGACTTCGACAGCGACGGAGCGCACGCCGTGCTGCTGTGCCAGGACGACTACCCCAGCGCCGACGCGCCGCCGGACTGGGACCGCTTCCCGCGCGGCGCCCTCGGCGCGCTGTGGCTCTTCGACGGTGAGACGGCGCGGCGCGTCCCCACCACCGGCGAGGTGCTCGAGACACCGCGGATTCAGGGCGCGCTCTTCGCGTGGGTCGAGCGCGACGCCCGCAGCGATGGCTGCACGACGTTCGGCGCCGGACGCGTCATGGCCGCGTGGGTCACGGCGCCAGACGTGCCCGTGCGCGTGGACGCCATCGGCGCCGGCTGCCGCTGCTGCGACGGCCTGTGGCCCGAGGTGCAGCTCGCCGTCGGCGACGGCCTGCTCGCGTGGAACTACGGTGGGGTCCCGGCGGCCACCGCGGGCCCGGCGCGGGGCACCCTCGGCTGGGCTCGGCTCACCCCGCCGTGCCCGTGACACTGCATTGCACATCAGGCTAACTCAGCACGCAGCAACGACTCTCCAACATCCCTTTCGCAATCGCGAAGGTGGCGCCGGGCCGCGCCGCTTGAATCGACGCGCCCCACCCGCGAGGATCGCCCACGAGCCCGCCCGCCCCCCAGACGAGGCCCACGATGATGCAATGCAACATAGCGGTCGCCGCGACCCTCGCCCTGGCCCTCACCGGCTGCCTGGAGAGCCGCCCGGGCGCCGTCGGGGGCGACGCCGCAGCGCCCGACGCGACGGACACCGACACCACTCCCCCGGCGGACAGCGCCGTCGCCGTGGACACCGCGGAGCCCGACGTCAGCCCGCCCATGATGTGCGACGAGGTGTACCTCGAGCAGGAGCCGCAGACCGCCCCCTACACGCCGTGGCATCTCGCGGTCGGCGTCGACGGGCGGATCGCGTTCAGCGGCGACACCTGGGGCTACGGCGGCGCACCGGGCCTGTGGTGGCTCGACGCCAAGACGGGCGAAGCCGAGGCGGTCCCGGGGACCGGAGAGGACGACGTCCTGGTCGACGCGAGCGACGACGCCATCCTGCTGCTGCGAGGCGGTGGCGACGGCGGCGTCCAGCAACTCGTCTACCGCGACGGCGCGCGCGAGGTCGCCCTGACGCAGCCGGCCGAGGACGGCGAGCGCGTGTGGGGTGACCTGTTCAGCTTCGGCGCGGACGGCCACGTGGTCGCCGCGGGCCGCGCGGCCTGGCGCAGCTGCGACTACGACGCGCAGCTCCGCTGCACGCGCTCGCGGCTCCGCGGCTGGAGCGGCGCAGCGCCGCAGACGCTGTGGGAGGCGCCGGCGAGCCCCGCCGTCGTCACGCCACCCCTGCCCGAGGTAGACGACAGCGGCGCGCTGTGGGCCGAGCCGCCGCCCGACGACCAGCACGGGTGGCGCATCCGCGCGTGGGCCGGCGAGGCGGTCGTTACCCTGCAGGACGTCGACGCGCAGTCCGTCTACCGCGTCGTCAGGCTCGGGACGAACCTGGTCTGGTGGACCGAGGCGGGGATCTGGCGCTCCCGCGGCGACGGCCCCGTGAGCCACGTCGCGACGATGGTGTGCGGCGCCGTGGACAGCGACGGCACCCACGCCGTCATGCTGTGTGACGACGCCGACGCTGGCGGCGACGGGCTCGTCGATGGGGACTGGAGCCCGTTCCCCCACGGCCGCGGCGAGCTGTGGGTGTACGACGGCGCCGACGAGCTGCGGCACGTCCCGACCGGGGGCGCGCTCCGGGTGGCGCCGCGGGTCTGGGGGGGCGTCATGGCGTGGATCACCTACCCCGACGATGACGCGGGCTGTTACCCCGAGAGCACGGGCACCATCGTCGTGGCCCCGGTCGCGGCGCCCGCAGCGGCGCTCGAGATCGCGTCGATCGGCGTCGGCTGCTACTGCTGCAACAGCATCTGGCCCGAGGTCGAGCTGTCGCTGTACGGGGGCACCCTGGCGTGGAACTACGCCGTCGCCGGTGACTCGCCGACGACCGATCCGCGCGGCGGCGGCCTCGGGTGGGCGCAACCGCTGCTGATGTGCGGGCCGTGATGCTGCGTCGCGCGGTCACCCCGCGCCGACGACCCGGCGGCGTCGCGGCGGTGGCGCTCGCGCTGATGGGCCTCGCGAGCGGCTGTCTCCAGGCCGACAAGCGCGGGGTGACCGGCGCGCTGGCCGACACCGCCGGGACCGGCGACGCCGCGCCGACGGACACGCTGATCGCGGCCGACGCCGCGGTCGACACGACGGCCCCCGACGCGAGCGCGAGCTGCCCGCCCGGGGGGCTCACGGTCACGACCGGGACCCTCGCCGACCCCCTCGTCCCGTGGCACGTGCGCGTCACGCACCCGGGCACCATCGCGTTCAGCGGGGACACCTGGCCGATCGACGCCAGCGACGGCCTGCAGCGCTTCCGTCCCCACGCCGACGTCCACGCCGCCGCGGTCGACGCCCCCGACGGGGCGACCCTCATCGACGGGCGCGACGGCGCGCTGCTCATCGAGTACCCGCGGCCGAGCTCCGACCGGCGGATGCTCGCCTACGTCGACGAGGCGACGCGCGCCGAGCTCACCTCCGTCAGCGAGCGCTTCTTCGCGCCGGACCGCCACGACCCGACCCTGCACCTGGTCACCCGGGACCGGGCCGCCTTCCGGAGCTGCGTCTACGACGCGCAGGGCGCGTGCGTGACGTGGCGGCTGCGCTCATGGGTCCCGGGCGAGGGCCAGGTCCGGACCCTGTGGGAGGGCCCGGGCGACGGCGTCGCCCCACCGCCCGCTCCCTTCGTCGACGCCGACGGCGTGCTGTGGGCGGAGCCGGCGGACGGCGCCTGGCGCATCCGTGCCCTGCGCGGCGGCGCCGTCGTGACCCTTCACACCGTCGCCGAGCCGGTGCGCGAGCTCGCCGCGCACACCGGCGGGATCGTGTGGCTGACGGCGTCGGGCGCCTGGTACGCCAAGCCGGACCGGGAGCCGCGGCGGCTCTACAGCGGCGCCTGCGGGGACCTCGACAGCGACGGGACCCACGCGGTGATGCTGTGCCGGAGCGGCCAGTCGCCGGCGCCCGACGCCTCCTGGTCCCCCTACCTCGGCGCCTGGGGCGAGCTGTGGACGTACGCCGGCGGCGACCAGCTGCGCCGCGTGCCCACCACCGGGGCGCTCATCCTGAACCCGCGGGTGGATCGCGGCGTCGTCGCCTGGCTCTCGTTCCCCGACCGCGCGAGCGGGTGCTTCGGGGAGGCGACCGGGCTCGTGCGGGTGGCCGCGCTCGCGGGTGACCTCACCCCGATCACGGTGGCCGAGGTCGGGATCGGCTGCTTTTGCTGCGCTGCAATATACCCCTCCCAGGCCATCTCCCTGAGCCGCGGCCTGCTCGCGTGGAACTACGCGCCATCGGAGAGTTCGAGCCCGGATCCGCCGTGGTCCGGCGGACGACTCGGCTGGGCGCAGATCACCTCGTGCCCGTGATGCCGCATTGCAGCATCACGAAACCCGGGGCGATGGTGTAAGGTCGCGGGCCGGGGCCCGTTCCCCCCACGATGACACGCCGACCTTCGCTCTCCCTGACGCTGCTCGCCGCGCTGACCGCGGGCTGCGGCGTCGCCCTCCCCGCCCCCGAGGCCCAGCAGGCCCCGCCGGCCGCGCGGCTGACCGGGGTCCCGCTGCTCGCCGCGACGCCGACCCGCCACCGCGCGCGCCACTACGGCGTGAACCCGACGGTGGACACCGACGAGGAGACGCTGTCGGGCTTCGGCCTCGACGTCGACACGAGCTCCTGGCACATGGTCCGAGAGGCGCTCGCCCGCGGCGCCCTCCCCGCCCCCGAGGCGGTCCGGGTCGAGTCCGTCGTCAACGCCCCGGGGCTCCTCCCCGCGCCCGCTGCGCCCCGCGGCGCTGGGGACCTGCGGGTCGACGCCGAGGTCTTCCCCTCGCCCTTCCGGCCGGGCTACCACGCGCTGCGCCTCACCATCGTCGCCGGCCCGGCCCCCGCGGCCCCGCGCCCCCGGCTGGTCGTGGCGGTCTCGCCGGCGGCGGCGGTCTTCCCGATCGCGGCGGCGCTGTCGCGGGCGGTCGCCAACCCCGAGGCGGTCTCGCTGGTCGCCGGGCCGGATCCGGCGAGCGCCCTCGAGCGCGCCTTCGCCGCCCTCGACGCGAGCGGCGAACCGGCCCGCCTGGTGCTCGCCGGCGACGGCCGCGGCCCCGTCACGCCGACGCTGCTCGCCGAGCTCGCCCGGCGGGCCGACGGCGGGGTCCCCACCCTGGTGCTCGCCGTGGATCTCGGCCGGGGCGTCGACGACGCGGCGCTGGTGGCGGTCGCCGAGGCCGGGGGCGGCCCGCTGCTGGGCCCGGGCGACCTCGCGCCGACGCC
>PHBI01000100.1 GCA_002841945.1 Deltaproteobacteria bacterium HGW-Deltaproteobacteria-14 | reverse complement strand
GCCCCCCGACCGCGCGACCCCGCTCGGCCCCGGCGCGCGCCTCCACGCCGCCGGCCGCCGGGTCGACGCGCGCCACGGCGAGATCATGGTCTGGTCCTGGGACCGCCCGGCCACGGTGCGCGGCGCCGGCCCCGACCTCACCCTCCCGGTCAGCGCCGGCGAGCGCCTCCTCGGCACCGTCCGCCCCCTGCGCGGCGACGACCGCGGGGTGCTCCACATCCTCGTCGAGCGCCTGACGCCGGGCGCCGCGGTCATGGTCGAGGTCGCCGTCGAGCGCTTCGCCGCCCGGGACGGCCGCCCCCTCGGCCAGACGGCCTGGGACGTGGCCGACATCGCCCCCATCAACCACCCGGTCGCCGTCACCCCGAGCGGCGCGCTGGTGGTCATGGCCGCCCTCCCCGAGGGCCTCGCCGTGTGGCACCTCGCCCCCGTGAGCGCCGGAGGTGCGCGATGATGCGTCGCAACATACCCGCCCTCGCCGCCGCCCTGCTCTTGTCGACCGCCCTCGGCGCACCTGCAGCGAACGCGATCAGCCGCGCGCAGATCCTCGGCACGGCCGAGGCGTACGCGGCGCACATCTGGTCGATGCTGCAGCAGAACCTGACGGCGAGCTGCGACTCGGGCTACACGAGCGCCTTCACGCCGGGGCAGGCGATCACCGGGGTCGCCTACAAGTGGGGCGGCTTCGACAGCCTCGCGCAGTACGACACCAAGCTCGGCCAGGGCTACGGCGCCGGCAGCTACCCGTCGGACGGCGTGCTGTCGTGCGTGACGGGGGTGGACTGCTCGGGCTTCGTGAGCCGCACCTGGGGGACGAGCCAGAAGTACGGCACGGCGACCATCCACCAGGTGAGCCACCCCGTCGACATCGACACGCTGGTGCGGGGGGACGCCCTCAACGACGCGGGCCACCACATCGTGCTGTGGGAGGAGTACGCCGGCGACGGCGCGCCCATCTATTACGAGGCGAACATCCCGAAGGTCGTCCACAACACGTGGTCGACGTGGAGCTACCTGGCCGGCTTCGAGCCCATCCGCTACGACTCGGTCGACGCCGGGGTGGACCCGCAGGACGCGCCGCCGCCCATCATCATCCGCGAGCTGCCCTACCACGACGCGCGGGACACGACGTCGGGCGCGGCGCTGTGGTCGAGCTACAGCTGCGCGCCGGCGACCGGCGAGGCGGGCCCGGAGATCGTCTACCTGCTGCAGCTCGACGTGCCGGGGACGCTGACGGCGACGGTCGCGGACGGGCCGGGGGTGGACGTCGACGTGCACCTCCTGAGCGCCCAGGATCCGGCCGCGTGCGTGCTGCGCAACGATCTCACGGTCGGGCCGACCCACGTGGCCGCGGGGCTGTGGGTGCTGGTGGCCGACTCGTGGTCGAGCGCGAGCGGCGTGCAGTACCCGGGGGCCTACACCCTCGACGTGACGTTCACCGCCGACGCCGGGGCGTGTGCGCCGAACGCGTGCGGGCTGGTCTGCGGGGCGTGTGGCGCCGGCGCGGTGTGCGAGGCGGGGGTGTGCCAGGCGGCCGGGGCGCTCGAGCCGTGCGGCGAGGTGTCCTTCGAGGGCGAGTGCGACGGGGCGGCGCTGAGCTACTGCTCGGACGCCGGGCTCGTCAGCGGGGTCTGCAGCAGCGGCTGCTGCGGCTGGGTGGCGGCCGGGGGCTACTACGACTGCTTCGACGCGGCGGCGTGCGGCACCTGCGCGGACGAGTGCGCGGCGGGCACGCACGGCTGCAGCCAGGGCAACACCCACGCCTGGACGTGCGCCGCGGCGAGCGGGGCCAGCGCCTGCCGGACGCGGGCGTGGACCCCGTGTGAGGGCGGCTGCGACCCGTCGACCGGGGCGTGCTCGGCGCAGGCCTGCGCGCCGACGTGCGTCGGTCGCGCCTGTGGGCCGGACGGCTGCGGCGGCATCTGCGGCACCTGCGCGGCGGGGACGAGCTGCGACGGCGGCGTGTGCGTCGCAGCGTGCGCCCCCGCGTGCGACGGCAAGGTGTGTGGCGCCGATGGCTGCGGCGGCTCGTGTGGCGCTTGCGCGGCCGGCTCGGGCTGCGTGTCCGGTCAGTGTGTCGCGGGGTGTACGGCCGACTGTGCCGGCAAGGTCTGTGGGGACGACGGGTGTGGCGGCTCGTGTGGGAGCTGCCCAGGCGGCGGCTCGTGCGTCGCGGGGGCGTGTACGGCGACCTGCGTCCCGAGCTGTGGCGGGCAGGTCTGCGGGCCCGACGGCTGTGGCGGGCAGTGCGGCACCTGCCCCGGCGGGGACGCCTGCGTGGGCGGGGTCTGCCAGTCGAGCTGCACCGCCAGCTGCGCCGGCAAGGAGTGTGGGGACGACGGGTGTGGCGGCACTTGTGGCGGTTGTGCGTCCGACTGGGTCTGCTCGGTCGGCCAGTGCGTGCCGCCGGGGCCGACGACGCCGACCGACCCGGCGGCGACTCCCGGCGCGCCCGAGCGTCGCGCCCACGCGGACGCCCTCCAGAGCGGAGGCGGCTGCGGCGGCGGTGGCGCCCCGACCCCGTGGGCCCTGGCGCTGCTCGCGCTGGTCGCCCTCGCCTGGCGCCGCGCGAGCGCGGGCCGCTTGGTCGACGGGACGCAGACCGGGCGGTAGAATCACGGCATGAGTCACGCGCTCGAGCTGCCGCATCGCCCGACCTACGCCGACATCGAGGCGCTGCCGTCGAACGTCGTGGGCGAGATCCTCGGCGGCGAGCTCTTCGTGAGCCCCCGCCCCGCCGGCCCGCACACCGAGGCCGCGTCACTCCTGGGGGTGCTCCTGGGGCAGCCGTTCCGGCTCGGCGTCGGCGGTCCCGGGGGCTGGCGCATCCTGTTTGAGCCCGAGCTGAGCCTCGGCGTCGATCCGGACTACGACCCGGTCGTCCCGGACCTGGCGGGGTGGCGCATCGAGGTGATGCCCGAGCGTCTGGAGGCGGCGCAGTACACGGTCGTCCCCCAGTGGGTGTGCGAGGTCCTCTCGCCCAGCACGCAGCGGGCTGATCGCCTGCTCAAGCTGCCCTTCTACGGCCGCGCCGGGGTGGGCCACCTGTGGTTCGTCGACCCGCTGAGCGAGACCCTCGAGGTCTTCGCCCTCCGCGACGACCATTGGGTGCTGTTGGGGGTCCACGGCGGCGACGCGGTGGTCCGCGCCGAGCCCTTCGACGCCGTCCCCCTCCCGCTCAGCTGGCTCTGGGGCCGCAAGCCCCCCGAGCCCAGCGCGAAGTAGCGCGGCTTCTCGGCCGCGGGAACCCGCGCGACGTTTCAGCTGAAACGTCAACGACGGCCCTGCTCGGCCCCGGGCTCACCGGACATCGGGCCACCCGAAGCTGCGGATGGCCTCCATCCGGTCCTTCCGAGGAGAAGATGCGCGGGATGACTTGCAGCTGGGGCACCGCTTCATGGCTCAGCCCGCCCGGGCCTCGAACACCGTGATGACGCAGAGACACACTACACTACCATCGCGGGCTCGAAGCTGCCGTAGCCCCCCTGGTCGCTGCGCTTGATGCCGCACGAGAGCACCGCGCCGATGCCGCGCGCGGACCGCTCGCTCGCGTCCATCCCGACGAGCTCGAGGCGCATCGTCGCCCGCGCCATCGCCAGATCGAGCGGCACCGTCCACAACCCCCACCGGAAGCTCCCGGACTTCCAGCCGCCGACGCACCCGGTCGTCTTCAGACGCGTCCCCACGGGCGCCACCGGCACCGAAGCCAGCCCCCGTATCGCGAGCCAGTCCGCGCCGGGGACGCCGGCCTTCTTCTCCTTCGACGGGTCACCCGCCCGGAGGGCGTAGTCCCGGCTCGCCGTCGCGTCCCAGCCCATGACCGGCAGCTGACGCTCATAGCGCCAAGGACCGATCAGCGCCTCCTCGAAGTCGTTGTCGTCCACTCCAGTCGCCAGTTCGCGCACCATCTTCAAGAAGAGCTGATTGCCAGCGGTGAAGTGGAGCGCCGTCGGCTTGGTGTTCCCGTTGTTGTCCTGGACGACGTCGCTGCCGAAGCCAGCGGCCCAGTCCACGCCCCGCCGCCGCTCGGGGGTCGCGCCGTCGAGCTGCTCCTCCAGGTAGGCGCGGAAGATGTCCGGGGGCGGCTTCAGGTCCTGCTTGCCGTCGTAGGCGAGCGCGAGGGCGGGCTCGTCGCCGCAGGCGATCCGATCCGCGTCGAGCCACGCGACCAGCTGCTCCAGGTCCGCGTCGACCCCGCTCACCACCGGCCGCCAACCGCCGACGTCACGCCACGCCAGGCGCGCCGGCGCGCGACGCGCGGTCAGCGCCTCCAAGACCCCGAGCCCGGCCAAGAACCCGAGGGGGTTCGCGCCGTCCAGGCCGGTCAAGACGATCTCGCTCATGACGCGCTCCCCTCCCCCTTCTGCTCGGCCTCGCTCTGTCGGTGGTCGCCGAGGCGCAGCACGGCCTCGAGCCACGCGAGCCCCCACCAACCGTAGCGGCGCACCAGCCGCCAGAAGCGCTCGCCGACGCCGGAGTCGAGCCGCGCCAGGTCGTGCCGACTCGACGCCGCCGCCGTGACCCCGTCCACCGTCACCGCGACGTCCACCGGCGCCTCGTCGGGGACCCACGGCGCCAGCGGCCGGCAGCGGCCATGGTGCGACGCGACCAGGTGCTGCACCAGCTCCCAGTCGTGCGCGAGCCCCCTCAGCTGCCCCTGCGCGACCTCCATCAGCGCGACGCTCATCACCTCGTGCCGCGTCCCCCGCGGGTAGGCCGACCGCTCCAACGCCTCACGCCACCGCTCGGGCGTGTTGAGCTGAACCACCGACTTCGCGAGGGGCTCGACCTCGGTCAGCGCCTTGAACGCGCTGCCCCCGTGCAGCAGCCGCTGAAAGCGCGGATCGGCCTTGCCCGCATCGTGCCAGCGCCCCGCGAGCCGCAGGTCCGCCAGGGCGCCCTCGGGGAGGCCGGACCGCGCGCCGTAGCGCTGCGCCCGCTCTCCCACGTTGGCCATGTGCTCGCGCAGGGTCACCTTCACGCCCGTGAACGACGCCTGGTCGTCCTCGGTCGTGACCTCGTCCCCCTCGGCGCGCACCCGGGCTCGCGCCCGGACGACGAAGACCTCGCCCGCCGGCGCGTCGTCCCGGTCGTCCACGCGCGCGATGCGCTCGACCGTGATCCCGCGCCCGCGCCCCGCGCGCCGGCTCTCGCCAACCAGGTGGTCGAGCAGCCGGTGCCCGTCCCGCGCCAGCGGCGGCGCGGAGACGTCGGCGAGCCACTCCCGCGCCTGCCGTGGATCATCGAGCTCGTCGCTGTCTCGGGCGGCGGGGACCGGCGCCGTCGGCCCGCCGTCGCCAAAGAGGCCGCCCAGCACGGCGGGATGGAGGCGCAAGACCGCCCTCCCCCGCTGCCGCAGCACCGCCACCTCGGCGAGATCCGCGGGGGCCGCGGTCGCGTCCGGCGCCCACGTCCCCTGCGAGATGCCGCCGTAGCTCGCCGGCACGACGATGGTGTCGCCCGGCCTCAGCCGCGCGTCACCCGACCCATCACCGCGAACCACCTGCGAGCGCGCGCCGCGCCACGCCATCGCGACCCGCGGCGCCCGCGCCTCCCTCTCGGAACGCTCGTCCTCGGCGCTGACCTCGGGCGCCCCCTCGACGTCGAACACGTCCGGCTCCGCGAGCCCCCGCAGCCACCGCCGCGCCGCCGCGAACGGCACCGACATCGCCTCGCCGCTCGCCGGCGGCAGCACCTCGACCGCCGCCAGCACGCGCGCCCACGCGCCCGGGTCTCCCTCGGCACGCTCGAGCTCGTGCGCGCCGAGATCGGCCCGCCACACGATCTGCACGTCCGCCACGCCGCGCTCCGGGCCATGGAGCCACAGCGCCACCTCGGGATCCGGCACCGGGACCGGCCACGTCTGGACCCAGGCGTCGAGGTGGGCCGGGAGCAGCACCGGCGCGTGCGGCTTCGGCGCCAAGAGGCCCTGGGCCCCCGCGTCCCCGGGCACGGTCAGCCCGGACAGCCCGAAGTCGACCTCCCCACCGTCTCCGGCGCGCGCGTTCAGCCACGCCCAGGTCTGCCCGAGGGCGTCCCCGTACACCGGGTCTCCCTTCAGGCTGTCCTTGTTCGCGACCACCACGCCACGCGCCGCGCCGCCCGCAGCGCCGAGCCGGTCGAGCCGCCCGAACCGCTGCCGCAGCGCGTCGAGGCTGGCGCACTCGGTCACCAGGACGTCGAAGTCGAAGTCCGCCCCGGCCTCGATGCACTGGGTCGCGACCACCACCAGCGGCGCGGCCTGCGCGTCGCGCTCGCGACCGCTCCGCACCCGCGGCGACAGCGCCTGCTCGACCGTCTCGCGGTCGAGGGGCCGCATCCGCCCCGTGACCAGCACCACGTCCGCCTTCGCCCGGAGCGCCCTGGCCAGCCGCTCGGACAGGTCGCGCGCGACCGCCACCCGGTTGACCACCACCGCCGCGGTCGTCCCCGCCCCGAGCAGCCCCATGAGCTGCTTCTCCACCTCGCCCACGAAGCCGCGCCCGCTCGACTCGACGAGCGTCGTGGGCTTGGGCGCCCGCAGCCGCGCGGACAGGACGTCGTGGCGCCGGTCCTCGTCGTCGAGCCCAAACGCGTCCGGGTTCACCTCACCGGGCGTCGCCGACATCTCGACGACGCCGAAGCGCCGCGGCAAGCCGGTGTCCGCCCACGCGCCATAGCGACCCGCGATGGCGCCCAGGGTCTCGCGGAACGGCTGGGAGAGGTGGACCTCGTCGAGCAGGTAGAGCACGTCGTTGCCGAGCAGCCCCGCGTGGATCGGCTTCATGGCGTCGGACACGCCGTAGCCGCGAAAGAGCAGCCGAGACCCGACCTGATCCACCGTCGACACCGCGACGAGCGGCTGGTCCGGAGACCGCGCCCACGCGTCGCTGCGCGCGATCGCGCCCCGCAGCAGCGCGACCTGCAGCGGCAGAACCCCGTCCGCGTACGTGCGCAGGCGCTCGCGCACGGTCACGAGCACCCCCTCGGTCGCGGTGTCGATCGCGGTGACGAGCGCGCGGGCGCGCTCGAAGGCCTGGTCCACGATCGTGCGGCGGTCGACCACGTAGACGATCCGCAGCGGGGCGCGCCGCACTTCGCGACCCGCGTCGAGCGCCAGGTGAAAGACGGCGACGTCGAGCGCCGCCGTCTTCCCGGTCCCCGTGGGGAGGTCGAGCACCTCGGGCCAGCCCTGCTCCGCCACGCGCGCCATCAGCCGCGCCTGCCAGGGGAACGGGGCGTGGCCGTAGACCGCGCGAAAGAACGCCTCGAAGTCGCTGGGCGCGAGCGGCTCACGCATCGTCGGCCTCCGGTCGGAACAGGCCCAGGCCATGGTAGCGGCCCGCGCCGATGAGCACCGGTCCCCGCACCGGCTCGGCGAAGCGAAGCCTGACGTGGGTCAGCACCCGCCTGAGCTTGCCAGCCTCTTCGGGAAACGCCCGATATCGCCTCGCCTTCGCCGCGCCGGCCAGCGGCGCCGCCGGCAGGATCTGCACCTCGATCGGCTCGGGCAGCCCGATCCGGGCGCAGGCCCTTCGGACCGTCTCGCTCGCCTCCGCGACCGCCCGCGAGAGCTTCTCGGGGTCGCGCGACGCCAGATCCCCGGGGTTGCGGTCCAGCGCGACCGGCGTCGCCGTGACCCAGCTCAGCGACGGGCGACACCAGGTGGTGGGTCGCAGCGTCGACGGGACGGCGCCGAGCTCGACGCGCTCGACCCGCATCGCCCCGAGCGGCCCCAGCTGGATCGGCAGCGGCGGCGCGTCCTCGTCGTCCTGGCGCGCCTGGTCTTCCCAGTTCGCGACCGCGCGATACACGACCCGTCGCTCGTCCTCCGTCACGCCGGCGGGGAGCACGAGCGCGACCCCCATGATCAGCCCCGACGCGTGCGCGCGCCCCACGAAGGCCAGCGGCACCACGGCGAGGTGGTCGCGCTGCGAGGGCCCCCCCGCGTCGCGATGGCCCGACAGGATCTCGGCGCGCGGCTCGTCGGCGAAGCTCATCAGCGCCCTCCGGAGCGACTGCGCGACGCCTACGCTCGCGACCATGGGCACCCCGGGCCCGCCCACCTGCCGGAGGACCAGCCAGTCGTCGGCGAACACGCCGCGATGGGCCCTGTCCACCTCCGCCTGCGAGGTCTCGCTGTAGTGGACGAAGCGCGCCGGCATCACCCGCGGCTCGGTCTCGCGGTGCAGCTCCCACGCGCGCTCGAGCGCGGCGAGCTGGCCCGCCTGGGCGACGCGCAGGGCGCGCTCGCCGCCCTCCCGGGGCCACCACCGGGGCGCGGCCGGCGCCGCGACGCGGCGCAGGCTCACGAGGCTCGACGAGTGGCCCAAGCGCGTCACCCGCGACAGCAGCCGCTCGAGGCTCGCGGCCCGCTCCGGCCCGGCCTCGGCGTCGGGCCAGATGAAGGTCACGCGCGGCACCTCCGGGGTGACCGACGGGAACGTCCGGGGCTGGCGCACCCGGTGCTCGAGGAGGACGGTGAGCGCGGCCTTGACGACCCCGACGCTGGCCTTGTCCGATGGGGCGACGGCCCTCGCCATGGCCGCGTCGAGCTTGTTGGTCGCGTTGGCGACGGCGGCGGCCGCCTTCTTGATGGCCTTGGCGTCGCCCGCCGCGTGTGCCGCGCCGTGGGCGGCCCGCGCGTCCCGCAGCGCGTCATCGTATCTCTCGAAGCCACCGACCACGGTCGCGTCGTTGACGGGCACGAAGACCGTCGTGAGCTCGCGCCGGCTGGCGTCCGACGCTCGGATCGCGGGGGGCTCGAGGCCCTCGAGCCACGTGAGCACCTCCCGCTCGCCGGGCTCCGGCGGGTCGGCGGCGAAGTGGGTGGCGACGAGCGCGGAGAAGAGCCGCGCGGGATGGGGCGGCCACTCGGCGTCGCGCCGGGTGTTGTAGGCGGTCGCGACGTAGCGCCCGGTCAGGAACTCGACCTCGACGGCGAGCATCAGCCGTTCTCCTCGACCTCTCCGGCTGCGGCGAGCTTGCGGGACTCGCGGATGAGGTGCGCGAGCTTCGGCGCCGGGGTGAGCGTCACGGGCGCGGCGTCCCAGCCGAGCCCCACGGCGGTGGCAGCGCTAACCGCCTCACTCAGGAGCTTGGCCGCCCCCTCCCGGTCGAGGCGGTAGCGCAGCGGGTCGCCGCCGTCGCGATCGAGCACCTCGAAGACCAGCGGCTCGGCCGGCACCAAGAGCGAGCGCGAGCGGAGGTCGTAGCCGTTGTCGCGCTGGTAGGCGACGCCGGCGAGCGCGAGCGCCGCGAGGCAGGTCCGCGCCGCCGTCTCGGCCTGGTCGCGCGCGTCGCTCGGGATTCGCGCGCCGTTGACGTCCTCCTGAAAGCGCAGCCGCCGGAGCCCGGCCAGCGACACGACGACGGTGTGGGTGGCGTGAGACATCGTCACGCCGCCCGCCTCCGCGTCGATGCTGGGCGGGATGTTGCCGTGGTTGATGGCGGCCGGTGTCCCCTTGTCACCGCCCCCCTTGCGGGAGAACGGCTTGGGCTTGCCCTTCTCGGTGGCCGCCTCGTCCTCGATGCTGGTCCACTCGCCCGGCTCGCCCCGCTTCTCGTAGACGGTGCCCGACTTCTTCTCGATGCCCGCCGGGTCGATGCGGCTCGCGGTCTTCACCCCGGCCACGACGTCGTGGCCGACGATCTCCGACACGACGCAGCGCTGGAACTTGGCCCCGAGGCCGCCCTTGGGCCCGGTCGAGTCCCACACCCCGAAGACGAGGGCGGTGGGGCAGTACTTGTACATCTTGGTGGCGTGGTTCGGCCGCGAGTCCGCGAACTCCTTGCCGATGCTGGTCTGGCGGAACGGGACGCCGGCGGCGTCGACGCTGTCCCGCAGCAGCGCGTCCGCGATCCGATGGGGTGCCGTCAGCGAGGTGATCCGTTCGAGGTCCTCGAGGCCGTCCTGGGCGCTGAAGTCGACCTGGATCACCGGAAAGGACAGCTCGTCGCGGCGCCACCCCTCGAGCAGCGCCTCCTCCATCCGGTTCGCCTGGGACGCCACCGAGTCGAGGAGCACCGTCTGCACCTCGCGCCCCCCGACGTTGCGCAGCTCCATGGCGTACTTGGTGCTGCTCTTGCCCTCCTTCACATAGGTCGGGGGAAAGACCTTGTCCCCCGGGCCCCCGGCCGGCTCGAGGCGGGTCACGGCGCGGATGGCGGCGGCGCCGCGGGCGACCGCGGCGCGGAGGACGTCGAGCGTCAGGATGGGATGGGACATGAGGGAGCTCCTGCAACGGGATACGGATGACGACCCTACGCGACCAACGGGCCTCGCCAGGACACTGAACAAACTTTCGGCCCCCACCCCCCTCCCGGTCGTCGAGTGCACATCGAAGACGGGGGGAGGGACCCCCACGATGACCGTTCACGTCGATCGGCGTGGGACATCGACCGCCGGAAAAACCGACCGCGACGAACTACCGTGGGGGTCTACCCCCCTTCCAGCGCGACCGCAAGAGCACCCCGGACGGGGGAGCGGCCCCCTCTCGGCGACCGCGATCAGGGCGAGCGGGGGGGCGAACCCCCAACCGAGCCGTCCCGATCGATCCCCGGGGTGGGTCGAACCCCCCGCCCGGTCTGCGGCGAACGCCGGCGGAGGGGGGTGCCTCCCCTGCCGGCGTCAGGAGTCGCGATGGCGGCGGCCGCTCAGGCCGATGGCGGGGAGACCGGCTCCTCGGGCGCGGTCGGGTCGACCTCGCCGGTGTCCGGGTTGACGTCGCGGCCCCCGCGGCGCGAGCGGTAGAGCGCGGCGAGGGCGCGCTGCTGGACCGACAGCGGCTCGAGGACCGCGGTCCGGCGCGTCAGGCTCGCCTCGTCCGAGTCGGGGAACGCGCCGAGCACCGCCGCGATGAGCTCGAGCTGGCGCGCATGCATCCGGGCTCGCGCCGCGCGGATCTCGTCCCACCCCGGCCCCTCGACCTTCGGCGCGCGGTCGAGCTCGGCCCCAAAGGACGTGTTCAGCGTCGCCAGCGTCGCCACGAACGGGTCGAGCGACAGCCGCGCGACCGCAGGGGCCAGGTCGCCCGAACCCTGAAGGCGCGTGAGCAGCTTCGACACGGTCTCGAACTCCTCCGGAAATGACATCATAGTGACATGCGTCACTCCGCGGGGAAACAGCTCATTCGACAGCCGCCGCGCCGCCGCGGCCATCGCGGGGTCGGTCGCGGGGTCCTCGGACAGCTCGACGTAGCCCGCGACCATCCGCTGCAGGGCGCCGAGGGCGCGGTCGAGGCGGGCGTCGATGGTCGACGCCGCCGGCCCGTACTGCGGCGTGGCCTGGGCGAGGCGGTAGCGAATCTCGAGGTCGTGGGTGACATTGGCGGCGTCGAGAAACGCATCTGCCCGCTTGGCGATGTCCGCTGCGCCGAGCTCCTGGGCCGCGGCGACGACCTTGCGACCGGCGAACACCGCCCGACCGCTCGGTAAAACGTACGCGGAGAGGTAGTCCGAGAGTTGAATGAACACGTGGGAGCCTCCTTCGGCAGATGGGTTTCGGCACTGTAAACGGCAGAACGACGCCTGTCATCTCGACGGAACCGGTTTTTCGCGTTTTTTTTGACGCCATGCGGAGGCCGGCGTGAACTGCTGGACTATGGAAGACGAACGGCTGATACCGGCGAGGATGTTGAATGAATGGACGTACTGCGAGCGCCTGGGGGTGCTCGAGTGGGTCCACGGGGAGTTCGACGACAGCGCGGACACGGTGGAGGGCACCTGGCAGCACCGCCGGGTGGATCGGCCGGGGCGCGCGTTGCCGGCGGCGCCGGAGGTCGGAGAGCCTCAGGAGGAGGCGTTCCGGACGCGGTCGGTGTGGCTGTCGAGCGAGGCGGAGGGGCTCACGGCGAAGATCGACGTGGTCGAGGTGAGCGGGGGCGAGGTGGTGCCGGTGGACACCAAGAAGGGGTGGCCGGCGCCGTGTCCCGAGGGGGTGTGGGAGCCCGAGCGGGTGCAGCTGTGCGCGCAGGGGCTGGTGTTGCGGGCGAGCGGCTACGCGTGTGACCACGGGTTCATCTGGTTCGTCGGTGCGCGGCGGCGGGTGCGGGTGGAGTTCGACGCCGCGTTGGTGGCGCGGACGCGGGAGCTGGTGGCGGCGTTTCGGGAGGCGGCGGCTCGGGGGGTGCTGCCGGCGCCGCTCGAGGACAGCCCGAAGTGTCCGCGGTGCAGCCTGGTCGCGATCTGCTTGCCGGACGAGACGCGGCTCTTGGCGGAGGCGGCGCAGGCGCGCGGGGCGGTGGTGGCGGAGGGGGGTGCGCTGCGGCAGCTGTTGGCGCCGCGGACGGACCGGTGGCCGCTGTATGTGACGGAGCAGGGCGCTCGGGTCGGGGTGTCGAAGGGGGAGCTGGTGGTGAAGATCGACGACAAGGAGGCGGTGCGGGCGCGGCTCGGGGAGGTGGAGGGGATCGGGGTGTTTGGGAACGTGCAGGTGTCGTCGCAGGCGATCTCGGCGGCGTTGCGCGAGGGGGTGACGATCGATTGGTTCAGCTATGGGGGGTGGCACGTCGGGACGGCGCGTGGGCACTGGCACAAGAACGTCGTGCTGCGGCAGGCGCAGTACGAGGTGGCGGCGGACGCCGAGCGGTCGCTGGCGGTGGCGCGGGAGCTGGTGCGGGGCAAGATCCGCAACCAGCGGACGCTGTTGCGGCGCAACGCGGGGTTGGATCGGGGGGAGGCGGGGATGCGGGAGCTGGCGCGGCTGGCGGAGGCGGCGCTGGTGGCGCGGGACGCGGGGGAGCTGTTGGGGTTCGAGGGTTCGGCGGCGCGGCTGTACTTTCAGCGCTTCGGGGGGATGCTGCGCGGGCCGCTGGCGGAGGCGTACGGGTGGGAGGGGCGCAACCGGCGGCCGCCGCGGGACCCGGTGAACGCGCTGCTGAGCTACGCGTACAGCCTGCTGGTGCGCGACACGGTGGCGGCGGTGTCGGCGGTGGGGTTCGACCCGTACCTCGGGTTCTTTCATCGGCCGCGCTACGGGCGGCCGGCGTTGGCGTTGGACTTGATGGAGGAGGTGCGGCCGCTGATCGCGGACTCGGTGGTGTTGGGGATGGTGAACAACGGGGAGGTGACGCCGGGGAGCTTCGTGGTGCGTGCGGACGGGTGCAACCTGACGACGGAGGGGCGGCGGGCGTTCCTGCGGGCGTACGAGCGGCGGGTGGACCAGGTGATCACGCACCCGCTGTTCGGCTATCAGGTGACGTGGCGGCGGATGCTGGAGGTTCAGGCGCGGCTGCTCGGCCGGCACGTGATGGGGGAGATCGGGCGGTACGTGCCGATCGAGACCCGCTAGCGGGGGGCGAGCGCTGTCGCGGAGGAGGTGGGGTGTGGAGAGGACGGCGACGATCGTGTGCTACGACATCTGCGATCCGAAGCGGCTGCGGAGGGTGTATCAGACCTGCCGAGCGTTCGGGGAGCACTTGCAGTACAGCGTCTTTCGGTGCGATCTTACGCCGCGGCGGCGAGCGGAGCTGGTCGCCGCGTTGGACGAGGTGATCGACCACCGTGCGGACCAGGTCTTGTTCGTGATGGTGGGTCCGCCGGAGGGGCGGGCGCGGACCGCGTTCGAGGCCCTGGGCCGGCCGTACACCCCGCGGCGGCCCGGCGCGGTGATCGTCTGATGTGTCGTTCGTTGGCAACCGAAGACGAAGAGAGTCGAAGTGGACCGCTCGACGCCCCGCGGACAAGGCGCCGGGGGGTCGTGATCGTTTCGAGCGCTCCGGTGGTGCCGTCTCCCCCGGGGACCGCTCGAAATCGCGCAGAGCCCCGGGTTGGTGGCGTTCAGCGCCCCATCTCCGGCGCGGACCGGCGGCGCCGCGTCCGCGACGCGGGCCGGGTTCAGCACCTCTCGAGATCGAGGTTGCAACCCCGCGTCCTGCATGGCAGAAATCGACCGGCCGCCCCTCCGGGCTCCCAAGCCCGGCCCCATTGAAGCGCGTCCTCGACGCACAGCCGCTCGGCCTCGACGAACGCCCCTCCGGGCTCCCAAGCCCGGCCCCATTGAAGCGTTCGCCCACGTGCGCGACGCGGCAGCCCTGACCGTGCCCCTCCGGGCTCCCAAGCCCGGCCCCATTGAAGCTACGCCATCTACGCGCCGCCCATCATCCCCGGCGTGGATGCCCCTCCGGGCTCCCAAGCCCGGCCCCATTGAAGCGTTGCGGATCGTTCCGCTGGCCGCACCCTCGGCGAGCCGCCCCTCCGGGCTCCCAAGCCCGGCCCCATTGAAGCACCCGGCGCTGAAGGTCGCGCGTCCTCATGCGGTTGCCCCTCCGGGCTCCCAAGCCCGGCCCCATTGAAGCACGATCTCGGTGTTGGCCATTGCTTGACTCCTTTGTAGCCCCTCCGGGCTCCCAAGCCCGGCCCCATTGAAGCTATCGGGAGGAACGCTGCGAGCGTGACGCCTAGCGCGGCCCCTCCGGGCTCCCAAGCCCGGCCCCATTGAAGCAGCCGCCCCGGCGACACGTAGAGCCCGATCTCGGTGGCCCCTCCGGGCTCCCAAGCCCGGCCCCATTGAAGCATGATCCGCCGGGTGATGTCTTCCATGCGCGTTTTCGCCCCTCCGGGCTCCCAAGCCCGGCCCCATTGAAGCTTCCGCTCCCACCCCCAGAAGTTTCAGGACGCCGCGGCCGCCCCTCCGGGCTCCCAAGCCCGGCCCCATTGAAGCGGTCGCCCCGCAGGGTGGGCCCCCAGAACCGGCGGTGCCCCTCCGGGCTCCCAAGCCCGGCCCCATTGAAGCGCAAAGCAGTGGGTTCAAGCCCCCGGAGCGCGGCCGCCCCTCCGGGCTCCCAAGCCCGGCCCCATTGAAGCTGCCTGGCCGACTACGACACCACGGGCCCGAACCACGCCCCTCCGGGCTCCCAAGCCCGGCCCCATTGAAGCCGTTGCCGATCTCGCTCCAGTGCTCGCCAGTCTCTGCCCCTCCGGGCTCCCAAGCCCGGCCCCATTGAAGCAACTGGGACCTGCCCTACTACAAGGCGCGGGAGCGGGCCCCTCCGGGCTCCCAAGCCCGGCCCCATTGAAGCGCATGAGCTTGCGCTCGTAGAGCGCAAGCGGGTGGGCGCCCCTCCGGGCTCCCAAGCCCGGCCCCATTGAAGCGACACCGAAGGCTGGCGCGGCCACACGCGCTGCTTGCTCGCCCCTCCGGGCTCCCAAGCCCGGCCCCATTGAAGCCAGCTCCGAGTCACCCTCGATGTAGGAGTCGTCGCGCCCCTCCGGGCTCCCAAGCCCGGCCCCATTGAAGCGGGCCGACCACGCCTGTCGCCCCGCCGACCGACTCGCTGGCCCCTCCGGGCTCCCAAGCCCGGCCCCATTGAAGCATCGGCCCCGCCTGAGCGGCCGCCACAGCCTCAGGCGCCCCTCCGGGCTCCCAAGCCCGGCCCCATTGAAGCAACCAGAGCCGCCCGATGCCCGACGGCGAGGTGGCGGCCCCTCCGGGCTCCCAAGCCCGGCCCCATTGAAGCCGCTCGAAGTTCAAGTGCTTGGAATGCGAGGAGGTGGCCCCTCCGGGCTCCCAAGCCCGGCCCCATTGAAGCGACTGCGCGAGGTCGATCTTGGTGAGCTTCTCTTGCCCCTCCGGGCTCCCAAGCCCGGCCCCATTGAAGCGTATCGTTCGCCATTGTTTTCCCTTTGTCGTCGCTGTGCCCCTCCGGGCTCCCAAGCCCGGCCCCATTGAAGCACAGGTTAGGTAGACGACCAGGGGCCTAACCTAGCGCCCCTCCGGGCTCCCAAGCCCGGCCCCATTGAAGCGCGCCCGAGCGCACCCGCGCCTCGCGCGCGCGCATCCGGGCCCCTCCGGGCTCCCAAGCCCGGCCCCATTGAAGCCAGTCGCCGTCCTTGGGCTCTCGACTCCGGCGCTCGCGCCCCTCCGGGCTCCCAAGCCCGGCCCCATTGAAGCGGGGTTGAGATTCATGGCGGCGCCACCTTCAGCGCCGGCCCCTCCGGGCTCCCAAGCCCGGCCCCATTGAAGCAAAATCTACGAGGACGTCTCGGTCGACTTCGGCCTGGGGCCCCTCCGGGCTCCCAAGCCCGGCCCCATTGAAGCCTCGACCCCAGGACCCCGCGGTGGTCCGACGATGCGGCCCCTCCGGGCTCCCAAGCCCGGCCCCATTGAAGCGGCGCCTGGCCGGAGCGGCTCTTCCGGATCGACGACGTCCGCCCCTCCGGGCTCCCAAGCCCGGCCCCATTGAAGCACGATCACCGCCTACGTCGTCGGCCCGAACTACGACGCCCCTCCGGGCTCCCAAGCCCGGCCCCATTGAAGCTTCGCCGCGAGCACGCGCATCCCCCGCGCGACCCAGGCCCCTCCGGGCTCCCAAGCCCGGCCCCATTGAAGCACCGCGTCGAAGGGCACGAGCATCTTCTGCACCCGCGGCCCCTCCGGGCTCCCAAGCCCGGCCCCATTGAAGCTGGTTGCACTCGTGCGCCCACTGCGCCCGCCCGTCAGGCGCCCCTCCGGGCTCCCAAGCCCGGCCCCATTGAAGCAGCGGCGCCTCGGCGCCGACGAGCTGGCCCTTGTCGTCGCCCCTCCGGGCTCCCAAGCCCGGCCCCATTGAAGCCGTTGAAACCCGAGGGCTTCCGCGGATGCGGCGGCGGCCCCTCCGGGCTCCCAAGCCCGGCCCCATTGAAGCTACACCGACGTCTGGGCGCTCGCGAACCTCGACGCGCCCCTCCGGGCTCCCAAGCCCGGCCCCATTGAAGCGACAAGAAGCGCCTCGCCCAGGAGTTCCTCGCGGAGGCCCCTCCGGGCTCCCAAGCCCGGCCCCATTGAAGCAACGCTGGCGACCGCGCTAACGTGGTGCGGATGGCAGCCCCTCCGGGCTCCCAAGCCCGGCCCCATTGAAGCGCCACCTCATCGGCGCCGCGGTCCGCCTCATCGAAGGCCCCTCCGGGCTCCCAAGCCCGGCCCCATTGAAGCTCAAAGGCGCCGCTGGGTTGCCCCGTTGGCGAGGTCGCCCCTCCGGGCTCCCAAGCCCGGCCCCATTGAAGCCACGGCAGCCTCGAGGTCCTCGAGCTGCAAGGTGAGCGCCCCTCCGGGCTCCCAAGCCCGGCCCCATTGAAGCGCAGATCAGCCGTCGCCGTCGCCGTAGCCGTCGCGCCCCTCCGGGCTCCCAAGCCCGGCCCCATTGAAGCGTATCGCGAACGTCAAGCAGAAAAGTTCGTGTTACGAAGCCCCTCCGGGCTCCCAAGCCCGGCCCCATTGAAGCGTCCCCGCGTCGTTCTTCCGAACGATCGGGAACATCGCCCCTCCGGGCTCCCAAGCCCGGCCCCATTGAAGCGCCGTCCGTCACCCGGACGATCTCGGGAGGGGTGGCGTGCCCCTCCGGGCTCCCAAGCCCGGCCCCATTGAAGCGTCTGGCGCGAGGACTCCACCACCGACAGCACCATGCCCCTCCGGGCTCCCAAGCCCGGCCCCATTGAAGCGCGCTACATCGTGGACGCGGCGACCGAAGACCTCACAGCCCCTCCGGGCTCCCAAGCCCGGCCCCATTGAAGCGGCGACTCGAACCCTAACCCCACTCGGAGAGCCCCGCCCCTCCGGGCTCCCAAGCCCGGCCCCATTGAAGCACGGCAGCACAAGCGGCCGGCGCGTTGTGCTGGTTGGTGCCCCTCCGGGCTCCCAAGCCCGGCCCCATTGAAGCTACGACGGCAGCGGGCTCCAGTTCGGCGCCTTCGGGCCCCTCCGGGCTCCCAAGCCCGGCCCCATTGAAGCATCGCGAGCTCGTTCTTCCGCAGGTCCTCGAAGGCCGCCCCTCCGGGCTCCCAAGCCCGGCCCCATTGAAGCCGCACCTTGTAGGAGTCACCCGCGAGACACCGGGCGCCGCCCCTCCGGGCTCCCAAGCCCGGCCCCATTGAAGCGGGGCATCGACGTGTCGATGCTGCGGCCAGTCCAGGCCCCTCCGGGCTCCCAAGCCCGGCCCCATTGAAGCCGCGACCAACTCTTCCGCGACGTCCAGGCGTCGCAGGCCCCTCCGGGCTCCCAAGCCCGGCCCCATTGAAGCTCGCCGACGACGGACGTGCAGACGGTCCTCGAGCTCGCGCCCCTCCGGGCTCCCAAGCCCGGCCCCATTGAAGCGCGGTCCAGCTCTTCGCCGGTCCCTACTCCAGCGACGCCCCTCCGGGCTCCCAAGCCCGGCCCCATTGAAGCGGACGAGGCACGGCCTCTCCTGCTGGGCATCGTCGAGCCCCTCCGGGCTCCCAAGCCCGGCCCCATTGAAGCTTGGCCACCCCCACCCAGGCGCAGCGCTCGTTGGCGCCGGTGCCCCTCCGGGCTCCCAAGCCCGGCCCCATTGAAGCAGCCCTGCGGAATTGCTACTTCTTGACGCGTTTCGGCGCCCCTCCGGGCTCCCAAGCCCGGCCCCATTGAAGCAGCCCGAGCGCCCGGGTCTTGACCAGCGCCTTCGTGCCCCTCCGGGCTCCCAAGCCCGGCCCCATTGAAGCGCTTCGATCCTCGGGGCCTTCACCGACGACATCGCGCCCCTCCGGGCTCCCAAGCCCGGCCCCATTGAAGCTTCCTTCGCCTCGCGGAGGACGCGGACAATTGGAGGCCCCTCCGGGCTCCCAAGCCCGGCCCCATTGAAGCCTCTTGGCCTTCCCCTCGCCCCATGCCGAGACGGCCGGCCCCTCCGGGCTCCCAAGCCCGGCCCCATTGAAGCTACCAGCTGAACTCGGTTCCGGTGCCGTCATCTGACGCCCCTCCGGGCTCCCAAGCCCGGCCCCATTGAAGCGCCTTGTGGAAGGCGTTGAACGCCTCTTCGATCGTCCAGCCCCTCCGGGCTCCCAAGCCCGGCCCCATTGAAGCGCCTGGTTGACAGAGGCACAGTCTTCCAACGCGGTGCCCCTCCGGGCTCCCAAGCCCGGCCCCATTGAAGCATGCGACGCAGCGCCGCGCGCGGAGTCATATAGCCAGGCCCCTCCGGGCTCCCAAGCCCGGCCCCATTGAAGCGGGCGGAGCCGAGCCACGCCCGGCGGCTCCAGCGGCGCCCCTCCGGGCTCCCAAGCCCGGCCCCATTGAAGCATCTGGAAGACGGGGGACAGGGGCAGCTCTGTGGGGCCCCTCCGGGCTCCCAAGCCCGGCCCCATTGAAGCGAGTTGCAGCCGTCGCAGAAGCCGACGTCGCCGCGCACGCCCCTCCGGGCTCCCAAGCCCGGCCCCATTGAAGCCCGATGCGCATGGTGCTACTTGTCCATGATGCGGTGGCCCCTCCGGGCTCCCAAGCCCGGCCCCATTGAAGCATGCAGACCGCGACACCGCCTCGGCGTACTTTGTGGCCCCTCCGGGCTCCCAAGCCCGGCCCCATTGAAGCCCGGGCAAGGGCAAGCGCGACGACCAGAAGGCGCTGGCCCCTCCGGGCTCCCAAGCCCGGCCCCATTGAAGCTGAACGTAGCATCGTACAGCGCGCTCGCCTCCAAGTCGCCCCTCCGGGCTCCCAAGCCCGGCCCCATTGAAGCTAGGCGCGTGACTGAGAGCAGGGTACGGATCGCGCCTTGCCCCTCCGGGCTCCCAAGCCCGGCCCCATTGAAGCTGGGGGAGCGAGGGTATGAAATGGCGCTCCCGTGCGGTGCCCCTCCGGGCTCCCAAGCCCGGCCCCATTGAAGCGTGTACTGGAGTTCCTCCCGGTTGGCGGCGAACTCCACGCCCCTCCGGGCTCCCAAGCCCGGCCCCATTGAAGCGAGATCGCGCCCTCGACGGCGGGCATCTCGGACGCCGGCCCCTCCGGGCTCCCAAGCCCGGCCCCATTGAAGCAGCGGGCCGAGGGCGCCAACCCAATGCGGTTGCGGTGCCCCTCCGGGCTCCCAAGCCCGGCCCCATTGAAGCCCGCTGATGACCGAGTTCAGCGCCGCCATGACGATGGACGCCCCTCCGGGCTCCCAAGCCCGGCCCCATTGAAGCAACATCAAGATCGACGAGGACAACAACCCGGAGTCCGAGCCCCTCCGGGCTCCCAAGCCCGGCCCCATTGAAGCGACTCAGCCAGGGCCATGTCCCACAGGTACGCCGGGCCCCTCCGGGCTCCCAAGCCCGGCCCCATTGAAGCTGCCCCTGGCTCTCGTATTCCCGCGTCCTGAACTCGCGCCCCTCCGGGCTCCCAAGCCCGGCCCCATTGAAGCGCCATCAGCTCTTCTCCCCCCTGACCGCGATCCATACGCCCCTCCGGGCTCCCAAGCCCGGCCCCATTGAAGCGTCGTCGAGCGCAACAGCCTCGACCCCCAGCGCCTCGCCCCTCCGGGCTCCCAAGCCCGGCCCCATTGAAGCCCGTCGCCCAGCCCGCGCAACTGCGTGTTGACCCAGGAGCCCCTCCGGGCTCCCAAGCCCGGCCCCATTGAAGCGCGAGCTGCATGGTGTCCTCCAGGTTGGTTGTGGATGGCCCCTCCGGGCTCCCAAGCCCGGCCCCATTGAAGCAGCGGGCCCTCCCCGCCCATCCCCCAGCCCTTGGGGGCGCCCCTCCGGGCTCCCAAGCCCGGCCCCATTGAAGCAGGCTGAACCGGTACGGCCGGCGGGCGGCGTCGCTGCCGCCCCTCCGGGCTCCCAAGCCCGGCCCCATTGAAGCGTGAACGCGGTGCCGTTCCAGCTGATGAGGTCCCCGTGCCCCTCCGGGCTCCCAAGCCCGGCCCCATTGAAGCATCGCGTCATCGACGACCCGAACGACCTCGGCATCCGATGCCCCTCCGGGCTCCCAAGCCCGGCCCCATTGAAGCGGCGCCATCTACACGCCCTACCGCGCTGACGTCGGCGTGCCCCTCCGGGCTCCCAAGCCCGGCCCCATTGAAGCGGCACTGGATGGCACGGATTACGGTGGGGTGGACCACGACGCCCCTCCGGGCTCCCAAGCCCGGCCCCATTGAAGCGGCATGACCTACGACTGCAACCCAGGGCTGTTTCATGCCCCTCCGGGCTCCCAAGCCCGGCCCCATTGAAGCCGCCGACTGAAAGCGGAAGCGGGGCGATCGGGCGAGCCCCTCCGGGCTCCCAAGCCCGGCCCCATTGAAGCTGCGCGCACTGCAACGAGGCCATCGCCGAGAGCGCAAGCCCCTCCGGGCTCCCAAGCCCGGCCCCATTGAAGCAAGATCGTCAACTCGAAGCGCGAGGGGTCGACCTTCTGCCCCTCCGGGCTCCCAAGCCCGGCCCCATTGAAGCCGCGCTGCACTGCGGCAGCTGAAGACGGAAGCGGGGGCCCCTCCGGGCTCCCAAGCCCGGCCCCATTGAAGCACGGTGGTGCACGTCGCCCGCGAGGTCGAGCTGGCGCGCCCCTCCGGGCTCCCAAGCCCGGCCCCATTGAAGCATCCCCATTTCAATCTCTCCTTTGCATCGGCGCCCACGATGCCCCTCCGGGCTCCCAAGCCCGGCCCCATTGAAGCTTCACCGAGTTCGGGGCTGACTTCACCAACCGCACCAAGCCCCTCCGGGCTCCCAAGCCCGGCCCCATTGAAGCGTCAGGTCGTCCGGGTCCCCGCCGAACACGCCTTTGCCGTGGCCCCTCCGGGCTCCCAAGCCCGGCCCCATTGAAGCACCTCGGGCTGCTGCAGCTCGCCGGCCTCGTCGCGGGCCCCTCCGGGCTCCCAAGCCCGGCCCCATTGAAGCATGATGATGGAGCGAGCGGCACGGGCGCCTTCGATCGGCCCCTCCGGGCTCCCAAGCCCGGCCCCATTGAAGCTCCTGGGCGTCGGCGAGGAAATCGGCCGGGTCGTGCAGCCCCTCCGGGCTCCCAAGCCCGGCCCCATTGAAGCATCCGGACCGCCGAGCGCCTCTCGACGACGCCCCCGGCCCCTCCGGGCTCCCAAGCCCGGCCCCATTGAAGCCACAGGTCCATCGCCTTGAACCAGCGGTCCGCCGCTGCCCCTCCGGGCTCCCAAGCCCGGCCCCATTGAAGCACCGAGATCGCTAAGGGTATGGGCCCCTGCGGTGTGCCCCTCCGGGCTCCCAAGCCCGGCCCCATTGAAGCCCGTAGGAATCCCACCGGTCACCCGAGCGACCGAGAGCCGCCCCTCCGGGCTCCCAAGCCCGGCCCCATTGAAGCGTGGATCAGGACCAAGACCGGGGAGCCCGTGACGTCCGCTTGCCCCTCCGGGCTCCCAAGCCCGGCCCCATTGAAGCCGTGACGACACCGGGCGTCATCCCGTAGGGATCCCCGCCCCTCCGGGCTCCCAAGCCCGGCCCCATTGAAGCCCGTTGGTCTCGTTGGCCTCATCGGCCATCTCCAGCTGCCCCTCCGGGCTCCCAAGCCCGGCCCCATTGAAGCACGTAGGCCGTCACGGCCGTCACCCACGCCGCGAAGGCCCCTCCGGGCTCCCAAGCCCGGCCCCATTGAAGCAACGCCTCCGCCTCGGACAGCGCTTCCTGCCCCAGGGCCCCTCCGGGCTCCCAAGCCCGGCCCCATTGAAGCTCTTTGCGTCGCCAGACGCCATCTCCTCGGCGCTCGGGCCCCTCCGGGCTCCCAAGCCCGGCCCCATTGAAGCGCGAACCGCTCGAAGTCCACGACGTGCGGGAGTTCCGGGCCCCTCCGGGCTCCCAAGCCCGGCCCCATTGAAGCCACCAGGTGGCCGGGGACCTCATTCAAGGGGCTCCCGCCCCTCCGGGCTCCCAAGCCCGGCCCCATTGAAGCCGCAGGACCTCCTGCCAGTGGCCGTCGAATCCGTCTGCCCCTCCGGGCTCCCAAGCCCGGCCCCATTGAAGCGCCGATCACCCTCCCAGCGCCCCATCCCGGACCCGCGGAGCCCCTCCGGGCTCCCAAGCCCGGCCCCATTGAAGCCTCGGGTCAGAGTACGCGCTCGACTCCGCCGTTTTTGCCCCTCCGGGCTCCCAAGCCCGGCCCCATTGAAGCCGCTACGCCGTCACCATGTCGAGGCTAATCCCCGAGGCCCCTCCGGGCTCCCAAGCCCGGCCCCATTGAAGCATCCTCACCGCCACCCCCGACACCGTCCACGAGCGGCCCCTCCGGGCTCCCAAGCCCGGCCCCATTGAAGCCCGCCGACCGCCAGCGTCCACGCCGGACCGAACACGCCCCTCCGGGCTCCCAAGCCCGGCCCCATTGAAGCGACATCGAGGTGCAGCCGGACACCGAGGGCGGGACCGCCCCTCCGGGCTCCCAAGCCCGGCCCCATTGAAGCACCTTGCCGGCGGCGCGCACGAGCTTCGGGTTCTTCAGCCCCTCCGGGCTCCCAAGCCCGGCCCCATTGAAGCATCAGGTCGTCCTTGTCGGCGTCGTCGCGGATGGTGAAGGCCCCTCCGGGCTCCCAAGCCCGGCCCCATTGAAGCTCGGTCCAGATTACGCGCTGGATTCCGCCGTCTTTGGGGCCCCTCCGGGCTCCCAAGCCCGGCCCCATTGAAGCGGCTTGAACCCGGTGACGGGGTCGGTCGCAACGCGGAGCCCCTCCGGGCTCCCAAGCCCGGCCCCATTGAAGCGGCTCTCCCGTGGTGGGTGTGTGGTGACGTTGTGGTGGCCCCTCCGGGCTCCCAAGCCCGGCCCCATTGAAGCCCCGTCACCGCGTTCGCGGCGACGACGGCGCCGGCCAGCCCCTCCGGGCTCCCAAGCCCGGCCCCATTGAAGCCGCTTGATCATGTCGGTGCGGATGTCCTCGAGCGACCGCCCCTCCGGGCTCCCAAGCCCGGCCCCATTGAAGCATGAGGACCACGTCGACCAAAGAGTCCGCGGGCAGGTCGCGCCCCTCCGGGCTCCCAAGCCCGGCCCCATTGAAGCTCCGGCCTCGACGACACCCGCGCGTCGAGCGAGCGCGGCCCCTCCGGGCTCCCAAGCCCGGCCCCATTGAAGCCGGAGGTCGGCAAGCTGGTTCGCTGCCCTTGCCTCCTGCCCCTCCGGGCTCCCAAGCCCGGCCCCATTGAAGCTCGCCTCGGTAGCGCCTCGAGAACGTCACCACCATGACGCCCCTCCGGGCTCCCAAGCCCGGCCCCATTGAAGCAGCGTCGCGACGAACGCGACGAACGCGGCCGCGCGGGCCCCTCCGGGCGCCTGTCAGCACGGGTCGGAAACCGCGCGGGAACGGCGAGCAGCGCGTGACGCCGACAATCTGGCTGGCGAGCTGATCGTGG
>PHBI01000099.1:753-24934 GCA_002841945.1 Deltaproteobacteria bacterium HGW-Deltaproteobacteria-14 | reverse complement strand
CGGTGCGCCGCGATGACGGCGCCGAAGATCGACACCAGCCCGGCGCCGGCGAAGGTCGCCGGCAGATCGGCGGCCGGGCCGCCAGAGCCTCCGGCGCCGCGCCCGTCGCCGCGCCGGCGCAGCCATTCGCCGGCGCCGATCAGGGCAAGGCCGAAGAGGATCGCGGCACCGACCCGGGCGGCCGGTGGCAGCAGGCCGGCCTCGATGCCGTATTGCACGAAGAAGATGCCGGCCAGCGCCAGCGACAGCGCCGAAACCGCATAGACCCAGTTCGCCGCCAGCCAGCGCGCCAACGCCGAAAACCGCGGCAACACCCGAGGAGGGGCGGCGGCGGCCCTTCCCGGCGACCACGGGCCGGCGCCGGCGGCCGCGGCAGGCGCCTCGGGCCATACTGCCGGGGCCTCGGGCGCCGGGGTGCCCGGGGCCGCGTCGCCGCGGCAGGCGCCTGCCGTGAACACGAGGGCGAGGGCGAGGGCGACGCGCTGGCCGACGCGACGGGAGCGAGGGGCGGACGCTGACATTTTGACACTCCTCGGGGGGCGGGGGCGGCGCGCGCTTGACAATTTGGCGTTCGGGCGGCGCGCGGGGGCGCGTTCGAGCCGCGCAAGCGGGCGTTCTACCACGGTGGTCTCACTTGTGGGGGTGGCCCCTCACTTGCACCGCCAGCCGCGTGGGTGGTGAACGATGTTCGAGGGTCTCCTGAAAAAGTACTTCTTCCTGTTGCAGCTCATCGGGATCGCTGCGCTCGCGGCGATCGTGGCCGCGGGCATCAACGACTGGGTGGGTGGTCGACTCTTCGCGGTCCCGACGCTGGCGGATCACGGCGCCGCGGACGCGGCGGCGCTGCACGAGCGCGGCGCCTGGGGGCGCGTGGCGCGGGACGAGGACGCCGCTGAGGTGCTGTCGGCGCGCCACGTGTTCGATCTCGATCCCGAGCCCGACACCCCGCCGCCCGCGCCGCCGCCTGAGCCGGCGCCCGCGCCGGTCGCGGAGGACGACGGTGAGCTCGACGAGAGCGAGCTGGCCATCGATCTCGTGGGGACCCTGGTGATGGAGGAGGAGGCGAGCTCGATGGCCACTCTCGAGATCGGGGGAAGGAACCGCATCGGTTGGACCGGGAGCGAGCTGCTCGGCGGCAAGGCGAAGATCGTCAAGATCGCTCAGCGCCACGTGATCCTCGAGGAGGACGGCGAGCTGACCGTGGTCCGGCTGTGGGGTGACGACGAGCCGGCCCCGCCGCGCCCGCGCACCGTCTCGGGGCGCGGCATGCGAGCGCGGACAAAGGCCATGAGCCCGTCGCAGGCCCGAACCGCGATGGACGAGCGGCTCGCGCGGTCGCGGCGCCTGCGGCAGGCGATCAAGCGCGCGGGGCCCTACAGCTACACGGTCGACCGGCGCACCCTCGAGGCAGAGCTCAAGGACGTCTCCCAGCTCCAGTCCGAGGCGCGCTCGGTGCCGTCGTACGAGGACAGCCGCTACCGGGGGATCAAGCTCATCGGCGTGCGCCCCGGGAGCCTCTATCGCGCGCTCGGGATCCGCAGCGGGGACGTCCTGACGGCCGTCAACGGGCGGTCCATCGACAGCCCGACGAGGGCCCTCGACCTGTTCGGGGCGCTGGGCAACGCCTCCGACGTGAAGCTCGAGATCGAGCGGCGCGGCCAGACGAAGACCCTCAGCTACGCGATCCAGTAGCCAGGACATTGACCCAGGACCCGAGCTAGCGCGGCCCTGGGCCCATGTCCCAGGCCGCGCGAGCGGCCGGTGGAGGCCGCGCGAGCGGCCGGTGGAGGCCGCGCAAGCGGCCGGTGGAGGCCGCGCAGCGGCCGGTGGAGGCCGCGCAGCGGCCGGATCAGTCTCGCTTGGACCCCAAGCAGAACGCCGCGAAGCGAGTTTGAATTGAGGTGTCCGTCCCAGGCCGCCCCGCTTGGCCCGGTAACGCCCCCCCCCGCGAAGGGGGCCTCGAACCCGGGCGGAAACGGGCGCGCCTGCGACGCCGGCATCGCCAGGCTGACAATCCGTTGACGGCCGATCGAGGTGCCCGTTGCCAAAATGGCGCCAACGGGACCGCAAGAGAGTGGCGTAGCCCGCGCTGGTGCGCGTATCTTGCGCCTGTGGTGCCAAAACGGCGGTGTGGCACCACGCTTGCATCTAGCTAGACCCCTGAGAGGTCGTTCACGAATGAACCTGGTCTTCAAAAAGTACTTCTGGGCGGTCAAGCTCGTGGGCATCGCGGTGCTCGCGCTGCTCGTGGCCGGCGGTGTCAATGACTGGGTCGGCAGCCGGATGTTCGCGGTCCCGTCCGCGCCCGCGCTCGCAGGGTTCGACCAGCCGACCTCGGAGGAGACCCCCGCCTTTGGCCGGGTCGCGGCCAACGAGGACGCGACGGCGGCGCTGCACGACCGCCACGTCTTCGACCTCGATCCCGACGTCCCGGTCGACGAGGTGCCGGAGGAGCCGAAGGTCGACGAGCCCGTGACCGAGGCGCCGAAGGCCGACGACGCGCTCGAGGACAGCACCCTCGCCATCGACCTCATCGGGACGCTGGTGGCGCCCGAGCAGACGAGCTCGATGGCGACGCTGCAGATCGAGGGCGAGAACAAGATCGGCTGGGTCGGGAGCGAGTTCCTCGACGGCAAGGCCAAGATCGTCAAGATCGCCCCGCGCCACATCGTCATCCAGGAGGACGCGCGCCTCACGGTGGTCCGCCTGTGGGGCGAGAAGGGCAAGGGCGTCGCCACCGGCCGCCCCGGGATGTCGCCCGGCGGGCGGCCCGACCTCAAGCGCCCGATGGCGCCGCGCACGCCGCCGCCGATGGTGTCGAGCCGCGCGCCGAACGACCGCAACGCGCGGGCCGACCGCATCCGGACCGGCATCAAGAAGACCGGCGCCTACGACTTCCAGGTGGACCGCAGCATGATCAACGAGGAGCTCAAGGACCTCGGCAAGCTCCAGTCCGAGGCCCGGGTCGTGCCGAACTACCAGAACCAGAAGTACGACGGCTTCAAGCTCGTGGGAGTGCGCCCCGGGAGCCTCTACCGCGCGCTGGGCATCCGCAGCGGCGACGTCATCAAGACGGTCAACGGCACCGCCATCGACAGCCCGACGAAGGCCCTGGAGCTGTTCGAGCAGCTCAAGAGCTCGTCGGACATCAAGGTGGACATCGAGCGCCGCGGCCAACCCAAGACCCTGTCCTTCAACATTCAATGAGAGCCTGCATGACCATGCTCAGCCATCGCGCCGCGGTCTGCGGCGGCGCCGTGTTGCTCCTGCTCGTCGCCGCCGACGCCGGCGCGCAGCCGGGGCCGACGCCGCGCCCCGGAGTCCCGCCCGTCATCACGCCGGACACCGACGGCGAGGACGACGGGGTCGTGCGGACCCAGGGCGGCGCGCCCGGCGTCCTCGACGTCGGGGGACCCAAGGACGGCTTCGACCCGACCAAGGACGACGCCGTCAAGCCTCCCGGAGACGACAAGGGGGCGGCCGAGGAGGAGGCGACCAAGGTCGAGGACGTCATCGAGTGGAAGACGAACTTCGAGCAGGGGATCAAGTGCCGCAAGATCCCGCTCAACGCCAAGATCCGTCTTGATTTCAACGAGATATCGCTTGGCGACCTGACCAAGTTCATCTCCTGCGTCACCGAGCAGAACTTCATCCTGACCGGCGGCGCGAACAAGAACGCGACCGTCAGCATCCTCAGCCCGAAGCCGGTGACGGCCTACGAGGCCTACAAGGCGTACCTGTCGGCGCTCGAGGCCAACGGCCTGACGATCGTGCCGAACGGGCGCTTCCTCGAGATCGTGCCCTCGGGCGAGAGCAAGACCCAGGGCGGGCCGATCTACGGCGTCGGGTCGAACGGGCCCAACACCGATCAGATGGTGACGCGGCTCCTGCAGCTCGACCACGTGCAGGCCGAGGAGATCCTGCCGGTCCTCGAGAAGTTCAAGACCGGCGCGGCCGACATCACGATCTACGCGCCGACCAACACCATCATCCTGACCGACACCGGCTCGAACATCCGGCGCCTGCTCAAGCTGATCAAGGAGCTCGACGTCCCGATCGGCAAAGAGCGCATCTGGATCCGCCCGATCGTGAACACCACGGCGGCCGATCTGGTGGCGCTGCTGACGCAGATCATCGGCAACGGGACCGGCGGCAGCAGCACCCCGACCCCCGCCAGGGCGAGCGCTCGTCGGGTGCGCACGGCCGCGAAGAGCCCAACGCCGCCGTCGGCGAGCTCGGTCGTGACCGGCTCCGACGAGCTCGCGAACGTGTCGGTCACCAAGATGATCGCCGACGAGCGCACCAACTCGGTCGTCTTCGTGGCGACCCGCACGGCGTACCTGCAGGTCGACAAGATCATCCGCAAGCTCGACGTGCCGATCCCCGGCGAGGGCAGCTACCACGTGCAGCAGCTCGAGAACGCCGACGCCGAGGAGGTCGCGCAGACGCTGTCGTCTCTGGCCTCGGGCTCGTCGGGCGGGCGCACCGCGACGCGGGTCGGCCGCGCACCGGCGACCCCGGCGGGCGCCGCCGCGGCCACCACCGGCAGCGCGGCGGGGCTCTTCGAGGGCGAGGTGAAGATCACCGCCTACAAGCCGACCAACTCGCTGCTCATCGAGTCGTCGCTCAAGGACTACCTGCAGATCCAGAAGATCCTGCGCGAGCTCGACGTGCGCCGTAAGCAGGTCTACGTCGAGGCGATCGTGATGGAGATCGCGACGACCAAGGACAAGAGCATCAACCTCAACGCCTCGGGCGGGACGCTGCTCGACGTGAGCGGCGAGCAGCTGCCGCTCTTGTTCGCCTCGGGCGGGCTCGGGCTCGACATCAACGGGGCGCTCTCGACCCTGAACGCCGGCGGCGGCGCGATCGGCCTGCAGGGGCCGATCGAGCAGGTCTCGACCGGGTCGGACTCCGGCGCGGGCTCGTTCTCGCTCGCGCTCTTCGGCTTCACCCTGCGGGCGCTGCAGACCACCTCGGACGTCAACGTGCTGTCGACGCCGCACGTGCTGACCCTCGAGAACGAAGAGGCCGAGATCACCATCGGCAAGCGCCAGCCCTACGTCACCACGAGCACCGGGCTCGGGAGCCTGGGCTCGCTCGGATCGCTCGGCTCGCTGGCCGGCCTCACCGGGAGCAGCTCGGCGCTCTCCGGGCTGACCTCGGGCCTCTCGGGCCTCTCGAGCGGCCTCGGCCGCAACTTTCAGTACGTCGACATCGACCTGACGCTGAAGATCAAGCCCCAGGTGAACGCGAGCGGCTACGTCCGCCTCGAGATCGACCAGTCCATCGACGACATCGAGGGCTTCGTCGGCGGCTCGGCCTCCGACGGCGGCGCGCCCATCACCTCCAAGCGCAAGGTCAACAACGTCGTCGTCGTGCGGGACGGTCAGCCGGTCGTCATCGGTGGCCTGATGCGGGACAAGGAGACCGAGTCGGTCTCGAAGATCCCGTTCCTCGGCGACATCCCGCTCATCGGCCTGCTGTTCCGGCGGACCTCGACCCAGGTCGAGAAGTCGAACCTGCTGATGATCATCGTGCCACACGTGATCACCGACCCGAGCGACCTCAAGCGCATCTACGAGCAGCGCCGCGAGGAGTACCGCGAGCTGGCGCGGGTGATGGCCGAGCGCAAGAAGGAGTTCGAGGGCGAGCTCGACTACCGCAAGAAGGTGGGCGTGCTGCAGGACATCCACACCATCATCCAGAAGGCGAAGGCCGAGCGCGAGCTGCGCGAGCGCGCCGTCTTCGAGGGCTCCGAGGTCGACCGCGTCGGCCCGCCCGAGAGCCACGACATCGAGTACGACCCGCGGGACGCCTTCAAGAAGAAGCCCGAGGGGGGCAAGTAATGGCGGTCGCCGCGTCGACCCTGTTCGAGCGCCGCCTGCTCGGGGAGATCCTCGTCGACATGGGGATCGTCTCGCCGCAGACGGTGAAGGCGGCCCTCGAGGTGCAGGAGGACCGTGGCGGGCGGCTCGGCGAGATCCTGCTCGCGATGAAGGCCATCGAAGAGGGGCAGCTCGCCCAGGCCATCGCCGAGCAGTTCGGGCTCGAGTACCTCGCCGCCGTCGACGTCGACGCCATCGACCCGAAGCTCGTCGCCGAGTTCACCCTCGGCTACGCACGCACCAACCTCGTGCTCCCGCTCGGCTTCGACGACGAGTTCGTGCGGGTCGCGGTGGCGGATCCGCTCAACACCTTCGGCATCGACGACGTGCGGACGCTCTTCGACCGCGACGCCGACGTCGTGGTCGCGCCGCGCACCGAGCTGCTGAGCGCCATCCACAAGATCTTCGATCGCCGCGCCGCGGCCGACCAGGTGGTCGACGACCTCGGCTCGGCGGACCTCGACGAGTTCTCCGACGAGATCTCCTTCGACGAGAAGGACATCCTCGACGAGGACGACGAGGCGCCGATCATCCGGCTCGTGAACTCGGTGCTGTCGCAGGCCATCAAGGAGCGCGCGAGCGACATCCACATCGAGCCCTACGAGAAGGACATCCTCGTGCGCTTCCGCAAGGACGGCGTGCTCAAGGAGATCGTCCGGGCGCCCAAGCGGTTTCAGGCGTCGATCGCCAGCCGCATCAAGATCATGGGCAACCTGAACATCGCCGAGAAGCGCCTGCCCCAGGACGGTCGTATCCGCATCAAGATCGCCGGGCGCGACGTGGACTTGCGCCTCTCGACGGTGCCGGTGGCCTTTGGCGAGCGGATCGTGCTGCGTATCCTCGACAAGCAGGCGGTGCTGCTCGACCTCGAGCAGCTCGGCTTCCGCAAGGAGAACCTGCTGACCATCGCGGACCTCATCGTCCGCCCCCACGGGATCATCCTCGTGACCGGGCCGACCGGCTCGGGCAAGACGACGACCCTCTACGCGGCGCTCGCGCGCATCAACACCCCCGACCGCAACATCCTGACGGTCGAGGATCCGGTCGAGTACCAGATCCCGGGCATCGGGCAGATGCAGGTGAACCGCAAGATCGAGTTCACCTTCGCCCGCGGGCTGCGCGCCATCCTGCGCCAGGACCCCGACGTGGTGCTCATCGGCGAGATCCGCGACCTCGAGACCGCCGAGAACGCGGTGCAGGCCTCGCTCACCGGCCACCTCGTGTTCGCGACGCTGCACACCAACGACGCGCCGAGCGCCTTCACGCGCCTCACCGACATGGGGGTCGAGCCGTTCCTGTCGGCCTCGTCGGTCATCGCGGTGATGGCGCAGCGGCTGGTGCGGCAGCTGTGCAAGGCATGCAAGGAGTCCTACGTGCCGCTCGTGGACGAGCTGAAGAAGCTCGGCGTGGCGGATCCCGAGAAGATGCGGCACGAGGGGCGCTTCTTCCGCGCGGTGGGCTGCCCCGAGTGCTTCGACAGCGGCTACAAGGGCCGGATGGGCATCCACGAGCTGATGGTCGTCGACGACGACGTGCGCGCGCACGTGATGCAGAACGCCGACGCGGCGACCATCAAGCGCGCCGCCGTCCACAACGGCATGAAGACCCTGCGCGAGGACGGCGCGCTGAAGGTGCTCCGCGGCTACACCTCGATCGACGAGGTGATGCGCGTCACGGCGGAGGATCGCTGAGCCGATGCCGATCTACGAGTACAAGGGGCTGAACGCCCGCGGAAAGCTCATCACCGACGTCCTCGACGCCGACAGCCCGCGCTCGCTCAAGGAGCGGCTGCAGCGCGACGGGATCTTCCTGTCGTCGTACGTCGAGTCCCGGGGCGGGGCGGAGACGCGGCGCGCGGGGCAGAAGAAGGCGGGCTCGCGCGAGGTCCGGGTCGGCAAGCTCTTCCAGCGGGTGAAGCTGCTCGAGGTCTCCGAGGTGACGCGCCAGCTCTCGACCCTGGTCAAGAGCGGGATCCCGGTCGTCGACGCCATCGGCGCGGTCAGCGACCAGCTCGAGAACGACCTCTTCAAGAAGATCATGAGCGAGGTGAAGCGCTCGGTCAGCGAGGGATCGACGCTCTCGAGCGCGCTCGCCAAGCACCCGAAGACCTTCTCGACGCTGTACGTGAACATGGTCGGCGCGGGCGAGCAGTCCGGCACCCTCGACGTCGTCTTCGAGCGGCTGTGCGACTTCATGGAGGGCCAGGTCCGCCTCCGCTCGAAGCTCGTCGGCGCGCTGACCTACCCGGTCATCATGATGGGGCTCGGCTTCGTCATCGTGATGCTGATGATGCTCTTCGTGATCCCGCAGGTGCAGGATCTCTTCGACAAGATGGGCGCCGAGCTGCCGTGGCTGACCCGGGTCCTCATCTCCGTGAGCAACTTCTTCCAGGGCTTCTGGTGGCTGATCATCGGCATGATGGTGGCCGGCTGGATCGGGTTCAGGCAGTGGAAGAGCTCCGAGAACGGCAAGCCCACCTGGGACCGCTGGACCCTGCAGATCCCGATCTTCGGCGACATCGTTCGCAAGGTGAACGTCGGCCGCTTCGCGCGCACGCTCTCGACGCTGCTGGCCTCTGGCGTGCCGATCCTCAGCGCGCTCAGCATCGTCCGCTCGATCTTGGGCAACCACACCATCGCGACCGTCGTCGATGACGCCCGGGACGCGGTGAAAGAGGGCGCCACCATCGCCGATCAGCTCAAGCGATCGGGACAGTTCCCGGCGATGGTGTGCCACATGATCTCGGTGGGCGAGCGCTCGGGTCAGCTCGAGGAGATGCTCGGCAACGTCGCCGACAGCTACGAGATGCAGGTCGAGTCCCGCGTCACGGCGCTGACCAGCGTGCTCGAGCCGGTGATGATCGTCTTCATGGGCGTAGGCGTGGGGATCATGGCCTTCGCGATCATCATGCCGATGCTCAAGATGAACCAGCTGACCGCGGGCATGGGGGGCTGAGCGATGCCCTCCCCCGCCGCCGATCGCACGCTCCTCGGACTGCCGCTCCGCGACGCCCTGTTGGTGCTGGTCGTGGCGCTCACGATCGCCGTCGCCATCGCGGCCTTCGCCGCACGTATTTTGGGCGCGCCGGAGGTCGGCGCCGCCTCACTCGAACGCTCCTCGACGGACGAGATCTCCGTCCCCGTATCCACCCTCGGAGGGACCCCCGATGACTACAAGACCCGAGACCGCTGAGCTCCTCGCCACCCCGTCCGCCGTGGACGCCATCGACGGCGCCCCGGTGGAGCGCACCGCCGCGCTCCCCGAGGTGCTGCGCGCGATGCGCGCCAACGCCCGCCGCGGCATGACCCTCATCGAGATCATGGTCGTCGTCGGCATCATGGCGATCATCGGCACCGCGCTCGCCTTTGGCTTCATGGAGGTCTTCGGCGAGAACCAGGGCAAGGCCGCGAAGATGCAGATCGACACCATCAAGATGGGCCTCGACTCGTACTACCTGAGCCACCTCGAGTACCCCGACAGCCTCCAGACCCTGGTGGACGGGGGCAAGCTCGAGGAGAAGCAGCTCCTCGACCCGTGGAAGCAGCCGATCGTCTTCCGCCTGACCGGGCCGAAGACCTACGAGATCTGCTCGGGAGGCGAGGACGGGTCCATCGGCGGCCAGGACGACATCTGCGTCGTCCGCGAGCCGAAGGGCAACCGCTGAGGCGATGACGCGCTCCTCCCGGCGGGGACTGCTCGCGCGGCTGCGGATGACCGCACGCCGCGGGATGACCCTCATCGAGCTGATGATCACCATCGGGATCGTCGTGATGCTCGCTGCGCTCGGGACGATCGGGATCGCTAGCATCCAGAGCGCCGACGTGGGGGCGACGACGAGCATCCTCAGCGGGGCGATGCGCTACGTCTATACGTTGGCCGTGCACGAGAACAAGACCTACCGCCTGATCATCGACATGGATCAGCGGGTCTTCTGGACCGAGGCCGCCGACGACCAGGACGACCCGTGCGCGCGCTACATCCCCGACGACCCCAGCGCCGGGCTCGGTGGCGCGGCCGAGGCGGAGGAGAACGCGCGCGTGGGTCGGCGCGCCGAGGACCTCGCGGAGGAGGGGACGACGACGACGACGCGCTTCGTCGAGGACGACAGCGCGCTCTTGAGCGAGGAGTTCCGCCCGGAGACGAACGTCACGGCGGTGATGACCGAGCACCAGAGCGAGCCGCAGACCAGCGGGCGCGCGGCCATCTACTTCTACCCGACCGGGCGCGCCGAGCGCGCGATGGTCTGGGTCGGCGAGGCCGAGGACGAGGGCGGTGAGACGGTGTGGGTGCCGTCGCAGACCCTCGAGCTCTTCACCCTCGGGCGGGTGCTGCGCTACCCCCGGGTCATCGACGACCGCGAGTTCATGCGAGACCTCAAGTGACCCGGCGAAGCTACCAGCGGCGCGGGTTCTCCCTCATCGAGGTGATGGTCGCCATGGGGCTGCTCGCGAGCCTCATCGTCGGCGTCGCCGCGAGCCAGGGCGACGCGATGTACCGGGCCGTCGAGGTGATGAACCTCACGCGGGCAACCCAGGTCATCGAGGGGGTCGTCATGAACATCGAGGAGGAGTACCGGACCGACGGCTTCCCGACCAACCAGGTCGAGGCCCGCGACTGCGGCGACATGCTGCCGCGCGGGTTCGAGGTGTTCGACTGCGAGTACGATCTGCTGATGCTCGAGGTGTCGGGGGACGCCGTGCAGGCCATGGGCGCGGACGCCATGGAGAAGGTGAACAGCTCGGCGCTGATGAACACCTTCTGCGGACCGGACGGCGCGGCGGCCGCAGCGAACATCGCCGGGGTGTGCCAGCAGCTCCAGGTCCAGGGAGGCGTCGGGCTGCCGATCGAGCTCGCCGCCTTCGCGCCGCTGTGCGACCCCGGGCTCTCGGAGATCTGCGGCGTGAGGCTCGACAAGATGTGCCAGAACACGAGCCTCATCACGTCGTTCATCCCCATGATCATCGAGCAGGCGGCGTCGTCGACGCGCAAGCTCAAGGTGCGCATCTCCTGGGGCGACGAGGGGATGGTGGCGAACGACTTCGAGATCGAGACGTTCATCACCGCGGTCCCGGAAGCGGAGCCCGAGCAGTGAGGGCGGGTCGACCCATCCGAGTCCGGGGCGCGGGGCGGCGCGGGCTGACGCTCATCGAGGTGCTCGTCGCGACGGCGGTGATGGCGCTGACGTTCACCCTCGCGTTCGGCGTCATGATGACGACGGTCGAGAGCCAGAACGAGTCCCTCGACATGCAGCAGCGCTACCAGAGCGGGCGCATCGCGCTCGAGCGGATGGGGCGCGAGCTCAGCATGGCCTTCGTGAGCCTGCACCAGGCCGAGGACAAGCGCACGATCACCCTCTTCGAGGGCGAGCGCGACCGCATCGTCTTCGACACGGCCGCCCACGAGCCGCTGACCCGCAACGCGCGTCAGAGCGACCAGCTGGAGCTGGCCTACTACGTCAAGCCCATGACGCTCGAGGACGGGACGCGGACCGACGCGCTGGTGCGACGGGTCAAGTTCCACATCGACGACCGGCCCGGCGACGAGGGGCGCGAGGAGGTGCTTGTCGAGGGCGTGCACAAGCTCGAGCTCCAGTACTTCAACGACATCCAGGAGGACTGGGAGAGCGACTGGGAGGTGCAGATCGACGACGCGCAGGAGATGCGCGAGCGGCTGCGCCAGGTCCAGCAGCTCCGCGACTCCGTCGAGGACCTCGGCAGCGACGACGCCAGCGGGCTCGCCGGCTCGGTGGTCGCGGCGGAGGCCGACAAGCAGATCGAGGGCGCCGAGCAGGAGCTGATGGACGGCCTGTTCCTGCCGTCGCGGGTGCGGATCCGGCTGACCCTCGAGGGCATCGATGACGCGCCCATCGTGATGGAGACCCAGGTCGAGATACCCATGACCGAGCCCCTGTGGTTCTAGCGAAGCGAAGATGAAGACCACCACCCAGCCGCTACCCATGAGAGACGCGTTCGCGCTCGCCCGCCGTGGCGTGGCCGACACCGTCCATCGGACCCGGTCGCCCAAGGGCCGCCCCCGTGGGATCGCGCTGATGATGGTGCTCATCATGACGGGAATCATCGCGGCGCTGAGCGTGCAGTTCACGTATCACACGCGCACCAACCTCTGGATGTCGGGCAACCTGCTCGCGTCGACCCAGGCCCAGTTCAACGCACGCAGCGCAATGAAGATCGGCCTCCTGGCGGTCAACGCGAAGAAGAACTTCCCGGAAATGCAGAAGTTTCTTGGCCTCATGGGGAAGGCCGCAGCGCAGCGACTGGAGGTCTGGCAGCGGGCGTGTGACTTCGTGAACATCTTCGCGACGGGCAAGGCCGAGTTCTTCGGGATGGCGCTGCTCGACTTCACCAGTGACAAGGCGGTGGGGGGCAAGCGGCCACCGCAGGCGAAGACCATGCTCGGCGCGATGGGGCTCGAGGGCGATGATGACGCCGCCGCGAAGGCGCAGCCCGCGCCCTTCACCTGCAAGGTCTCGGCCGAGGACGGGCGGGTCAACCTGAACCGCGCGGCGACCGAGGCGCCGGCCCCAGCGGTCAGCGCGGGCGGCCAGAACCTGCAGCAGGCGGCCACCGCGATGCTCGCCCAGCAGCAGCGCGCGGCGGCCCAGCTCTACGTGCAGCTCGGGGGGCTCTTGCAGCCAATGGCGGCGGCGGGCTTCTTCGAGAGCGACGAGCGCGCCGTCGAGCTGATCCTCAACATCATCGACTGGACCGACGCCGACGATCAGAAGAGCGACATCGATCAGAGCGGCAACTTCGTCGCCGGCTCGGGAGCCGAGGGCGGCGACTACCGGCAGTACGGCTACCAGTCCAAGAACGCGAAGATGGACACGGTCGGCGAGGTGCAGCTCGTCGAGGGCATGACCAGCGATGTCTACTGCCGCATCCGCGACAAGCTGACGGTGTTCGCGACCGACAAGGTCAACGTCAACGACGCAGACGTGCTCGTCATCAAGGGCATCCTGTGCCAGGCGATCCAGAACGACATCGAGCGGGCGCAGCTGTGCCTCGCCCCGGGGCCGAAGGGGATCCCGCCGATGGACGAGGCGATCATCGCGATGGAGAGCTGTCGGCAGATCAAAAAGCAGGTCTACTCGACGCCGTTCATGAGCATGAACACCTTCAACCAGTTCTTTCGGCAGTACCCGACCTCGATGGGCACCGGGATACCGTTCAACATCAACACCAGCATCGTCGACCAGCAGCTCGGGGTGCGGACCAAGATGGTCCGCCTCGAGGCCATGGGCGTGTACGGCCACACGAAGCGCAAGATGGTAGCGATCGTCGACACGTCGACGGGCGCGCTGGTGAACTTCCACTATGAGTAGCCGAGCGAGGTAGTCCGAACATGGCGCAGAGGATCATCGGGCTCGACGTAGGGACCTGGTCGGTCAAGGCCGTGGTGCTCGAGTCGAGCCTGCGGCGATCGACGCTGGTCGACTACCGCGAGCACCACATCCCCAGCGACGCCTCGGGCGGGGTCATCGAGGGCGAGGTCGAGGCGTCGATCGCCGCGACCCTGCGCGGGCTCGATCACGACGGCATCACGGCCGCCGTGTCTGGGACGCACGTCTTGATGCGCGAGCTGACGCTGCCGTTCGCGGACGACAAGCGCATCCAGAGCATCCTCGGGTTCCAGCTCGAGAGCGTGCTGCCGCGCCCCCTCGACGAGGTCGTCTTCGACTACCAGGTGCTGCGGGAGTCCGAAGAGGGCTCGGTCTTGCTGTGCTCGGCGGTCGACCGCGGCAAGCTCGACCCGTGGCTGTCGAGCCTCCAGGCGGCCGGCGCCGACCCGCGGGTGGTGACCACGACCGGGCTCGCGACGGCGCACCTGCTGACGCACCTCGCGGTCGACACGCAGGAGCGCTCGGTGGCGTTCGTCGACCTCGGTCACCGCACGACCACCGTCGCCATCGTGCGCAACGGGCAGGTGGAGGCGGTCCGGAGCATCTCGCGGGGGGGCCACCAGCTGACCCAGGCGCTGGCGCGGGGGCTCGGCCTCGACTACGCCGAGGCGGAGCAGCTCAAACACGACGGCGTGCGCTTCGACGGGTACCTCCCGTCGGGGGTCGCGGAGGCCGAGCACGCCCAGCGCGCCAAGGTCGTCGCGCGCGCGCTCGAGCCGCTGCTGCGCGAGGTGCGGACCACCATCCACGCGCACGCCGATCGCCTCGGCCACCCGGTGATGGCGGCGATCGCCTACGGCGGGACCTCGCTCTTGCCGGGGGTGCTCGACCTGATGCAGCGCGTGCTCGACATGCCGGTGTCGCCGCCGGCGACCGCCGGGCCGCTGTGGGAGGGGCACGAGACCCCGGCCGGCGTCCTGTCGTCGGGGGTCAGCGCGACGGCGCTCGCGCTCCGCTCGGTGGCCGACGCGGCGCGCCACCAGGTGAACTTCCGGCAAGGCGAGCACGCCTACGAGTCGGACTTCACGGCGATCCGCAGCAAGCTCGTCGGCGTCGGGATCTTCGTGCTGGTGCTCATCGCGCTCTTCTTCGGGCGCAAGTACCTCGAGATGAAGCGCCTCGAGGGGCAGCAGGTGCAGCTCGCGGCCGAGCTCGACACGTTCAGCGAGGAGGTGTTCGGGACCACCTTCGAGGGCGGCGAGGATCCCTTCCAGAAGTTCGCGATGGCCGAGTCGGCGGTGCTGAACCCGCCCGAGACCCTCGGGCAGTCGCTCTACCCGGCGATGTCGGCCTTCAAGGTGTTCTACGACGCGACCGAGGTGCTCGGGAACTTCAACGGCAACGCCGCGCCCGCCGACGACAGCGCGGACCCGGTCGAGCTAGATCCGGACGCGGAGGGGGACGCCGCGGACGACGGCAAGAAGGTCGAGCGCAAGCAGGTTGAGCTGACCGGGTTCTCGGCGGACGTGAAGTCGCTCACCCAGGACTTCCAGACGGCGAACATGACGGGGGTCGGCTTCGACGTGCCGACCATCGAGGGCTTCCGCAAGAAGCTCGCCGAGCACCGCTGCTTCAGAAAGGTGGAGCAGGTCGGCGACACGAAGCCGGTTCGCTTCGGCGAGCGACAGGGTTGGAAGGAGTTCTCCTTCAAGCTCGAGATCAAGTGCGGCAAGCCCGAGGAAGAGACCGCGACGGCGCCCGAGCCGGTCACGGACGGATCCGGCGCCAGCGACGGGGGGAACTGATGGGGCGGATCAGCGCGGCCTTCGGGCGCCTGTCGAAGCGGGAGCGCGTGCTCGTCAGCGTCATGCTGGGGATGGTGGCGCTGCTGGTGGTGTTCTTGCTCAACGTGTGGCTCGGCTCCGGCGTGTCGAACCTGCGCGCGAACGTCGACAAGGAGCAGCGCTCGCTCGAGACGATGTACGCGAAGGCGACCGACTTCGTCGCCGCGCGCCAGCAGGTCGAGGCCCGGCGCTCGCAGGCGGAGCAGAACGCGAAGCTGAACATCACCGAGCGGATCGCCAACATCGCCGAGCAGGTGAGCTTCGAGTCCATCGACCCGCGGGGCAACCCGTCGGGGCGCAAGAAGCTGGCGGAGTTCCTGGACTACGCGCCGCCCAAGGACAGCGCGCTGGCGCGCAAGCGCAAGACGTCGAGCCGCGACAAGGACAAGCACGACCCCCTCGATGGCTACTATCGGCGGGACGTCGAGGTGACGGTGCGCGACAACACCACCTTCGACGCCATCTACGAGCTGATGGAGAAGATCGAGGAGGCCCGGGACTTGCTCTTCGTCACCGAGATCCGGCTGGATCGCGATAAGCGACGCGCTGACCGCGCCGGGCGGGGCAAGGTCGTCGTGTCGACGTACTACTACGAGGAGAAGAAGGACGAATGAAGACCGCACTTCGCTGGTTCGGGTACGTCCTGTTCTTCCTGCTGTGCACGGCGGTGTTCGTCTACCTGACGTTCCCGACCGACCAGGCTCGCCGCTTCGCCGAGGTGAAGCTGACCGAGCTGAGCGGGGCCGACTCCGTCACGATCGCCGACCTCAGCCTGGCGGGGATCGGCGGCGCACACCTCGACGACATCTCCATCGAGCTGCCGACCCTCAAGATCCCGACGGCGGTGCCCGGGGTCGAGGAGGAGGGGCCGCTGCGGCTCATCATGGTGAAGACGCTCGACGTCGACGCGAGCCTCGGGGGGTTCCTCTTCGGCGGTGACGTCGACGTCACCTTCGACGCCGAGGCCCAGGGCGGCACCATCAAGCGCGGCCACTACCAGCGCGACAAGGAGGGCACCAACGTCATCGAGATCGGCGCCATCGAGGACGTCGCGCTCGGGAGCGAGCAGCTCTTTCAGGCGCTGGTGGGCAAGAACATCACCGGGCTCGTCAGCGGCTCCTTGAACGTCACGCTGCACACCATCGCCGGCGCAAATGGGAAGCCGGCGATCGATCTCGACAACGTCGTCGGCCAGATCGACCTCGAGATCAAGGACGCCAAGCTGCGCGCGCCGATCTTCGACAGCCCGATGGGCCGAATCCAGCTCGGCGACGCCGATCTCGGCACCATCATCCTCAAGGTCGTGGTCGATCGCGCGTCGAACATCGAGGCGTTCAAGAAGACCGCACGCCGCGCCGGTAGCGACAACACCATCCTCCACATCGCGGACGCGTCGGTGGACGGCGACGACATCGCCATCCAGGTGGCCAAGAACAGCGCCATCACGCTGACGGCCGGGCGGCCGCTCAAGGACGCGGCGGTGAACATCCACCTGTCGATCATGGTGAAGGACGCCTTCTTCGACCGCGAGGTCCCCGACCCGAAGGACCCGAAGAAGAAGACCCAGCCGAACAAGAACCTGCGCTTCGTGATGCAGCAGCCGCCGATCAAGAACGTGCTGGAGAACGGCGTCTTCGGCGTCGGCATCACCGGGATCCTGGGGAAACCCCGGATCCGCGTCGAGCGCTCGGTGATCCGCGAGGGGATCGCGTCGCGGCGACCGAACCTCGACCGGCCGGTGGTCGACCCGGAGGACGACGCCGAGGACGCCGACGTCGAGCCCGAGCCGCCGACGCCAGCGCCGGCACCCGCGCGGGTGATCGACCGCCCGGCGCCGATGCGCGACGCCAAGACGCGCTTCGGGGCGAGCCGGCCTCAGCCGGGGCGCGCGGCGCTGCGCCCGGGGATCCAGGCGCGGCCGACGACCCTCCCACCCGGCACGCCGCCCCTGCATCAGCTGCAGCCGCCGCCGATCCCGGTCGAGCCCGACCCGGTGACGGACGAGCCCGAGGGTGAGGTGGATCCGAACGGCGAGCCCCTCGAGGGCGAGGTGGATCCGAACGGCGAGCCCCTCGAGCACCCCGAGGGGGAGCTCGTCCCCGAGGACGAGACCATCCCGGAGTAGGCGCGAGGGGCCGTGCGCGGGCCGATGTACGCCAGGCGCGGCGGAGCGGACCGCGCCCGGGCGCGCGCGGGCGGCTCTCGCGGATCACCCACGGCCTCGCCGGCGGCGTCGGAGGGCGCTCTGGCCCGGCGACGCGAAAAGTCTGCAATACGGCGGGCGCCTCGCTTGTCGTGCCCCAAGCACGAGGCCCGGCGCTTTCTTGACGCTGTCCGGCGAGCGTGATGTCTGGCGATTGACGGTGGCGACCGAGACGGTGTGGAGGAGGCGATGGGAGGCTTGGGCTCGAACAGGACGTTCCTCGGCGTCGGCGCTGTGGGGCTCGTGTGCGGGTCCCTGCTCGCCGTCGCGCTCGGCGGTGGGGACGCGTCGCGCGCCGAGGTGACGCCGCCGCTCACCGACGGGCCCGCGGACCTCGTCGCCGCGCCACTTGACCAGGCGGACCGCGCCGCGGCCGCGGCGGAGGCGCAGACGCAGGCGGCGGCGCAGCAGCGCGCCCTCGCGATCGCCGTGTTGATGCCCGTCATCGAGAGCGCTCACCAGCGTCTGCACACCCCCGGCGAGGCCGAGGCGCTCGACGGGGCGCTCAAGGACGCGCTGGCGGCGCGCTTCGAGAAGGACGCGGCGCGGGGCGGGCTGGCGAAGAAGCTCTACGCGACGATCGGCGTGGGCCGCTTCGTGCGGGGGGGGCGCCTCACGGCGCTCGGCCGGGCGGTGGTGGAGCGGGTCGGCGAGCTCGCCCGGCACGGCGTGGACCCAGCTCCTTACGACGTCTCCAGCCTCGACGCGGTGGTCGCGTCCCTCGGCGGCGCCGCGATCGCGCCCGAGGAGCCCGCTGGCGACGCCGGGCAGGACGACACCACGCGGCTCCTGGCTGAGCTCCTCGACGGTTCGAGCTTCGACGCCACCCACGCGACCGCTCGGCTGGCCACGCTCTCCGCCGTCCCGACCGCCGCGCAGGTCGACGCCCTCGCCGCGACCCTGCGGCGCCGGGGCGTCGGCGGCGTCGTGGGGCCAAAGGACGTGTCGCCGGATGTCCGCGTCGCCGACGCGCTGGTGCAGCTCGCGCTGGACTTCCGGTTCGTGAAGAAGGCCGGCCCGTTCGAGCTCCGCAGGGCGGAGACGGTCATCGAGAAGCGCAAGGAGGGCGCGGCGCTGCTCGCGACCCTCGAGGGGATCGTCGAGGGGGACCCGGCGACCGCGATGGCGCGCCTCGCCCCGCCGCACCCGCTCTACGCCGGGATGCTGGCCGTGCACGACCGCTACCGCGGCTACGCGGCGGCCGGAGGCTGTAAGGACCTGCCTACGAGCTGGCGCATCCGACCGGGCGCCAAGGGCGACGAGGTCAAGCGCCTCCAGGCGCGGCTCGCCTGCGAGGGCTACTACGACGGCCCGCTCGACGGGGTCTACGAGGGCGCGGCGCTCGCCGCGGGGCGCGCCTACCAGCGCGAGCACGATCTGCCGGCCGAGGGCAACATCTTCGAGGACACACTCAAGAGCATGAACGTGCCGATGGAGCGGCGGGCCGACCAGATCGCGCTGACGCTGCAGCGGATGCGCGAGTCCGACATCGGGACGATGGCCGACTTCTTCATCCGGGTGAACCTCCCGGCGTTCGAGCTCCAGGTCTTCGAGTCCGGCAAGGTCATCCGCCGGCAGCGGGTCATCGTCGGCACCAACCGCCTCGACGACGACAAGCAGAAGCTCGTGCAGGGGCACCTCAACCGCACCGATCTCTTCACGACGCGGCTCTACGAGGTCATCGTCCACCCCGCCTGGATCCTGCCCGCTCGCGTCGAGCACGGGGAGCTGCAGGGGAAGCTGGCGGACGACCCCGAGTACCTCGCGAAGCACAACATCAAGCAGCACACCCTCGACAGCGGCAAGAAGGTCTACATCCAGGGCTTCGGCGACGGCAACGTGCTCGGCGAGGTCAAGTTCCTGCTCGAGAAGTCCAACGCGATCTACCTCCACGACACCGACAAGCCAGCGCTCTTCAACGAGCGCCGGCGTGACTTCTCCCACGGCTGCATGCGGGTCGACGAGGCGGTCGACTTCGCGAAGTGGATCCTGGCGCGAGACGGCTTCAGCGACGACGAGGTCCGGCGGTCCTTCAAGATGACGGAGTACCAGCGCGGGTTCGACCTGAAGCAGCCCATCGACCTCATCACCGAGTACATGAGCGTCGACCTGAACGACGACGGGCGGCCGGTGTTCCTGAGCGACATCTATCGCTACGACCGGGACTACTTCGAGGGCAAGCTGCCGCCGCAGGTCACGACGCGCTGGGGCGCCACCGAGCTACGCCCCCGCTGGGTCCCGCGGGTCCCGCAGGAGACGGTGGACGCGTGGCGCGCGGCGGGCAAGCCGGCACCGCGCAACTACGACCCCGCGAAGGACGCGCCATGACCCGGATCTCCTCCGGAGCCGTTTTCGACCTCGGTGGGGCGACGGCTTCATGTACAATCCGGCGCGAAGCATGATAACGATGTCCCGCTCTCAGGGAGTCGCGACGCCACGAGCGGCGTGGCTCGAAGCCAACCCCTGGACCCAGTTCGCCGCTTGGACACGACCCTAGAGGTCTTCCTCATCCTGTTGTTGGTCGCCCTGTCGGCCGTCTTCTCCGGGATGGAGACCGCGCTCGTCAGCCTCACCGAGATGAAGCTCCGGCGGCAGCTCGACGACGTCAAGAAGACGCCGTCGCGTATGCTCGTCCTGTGGCGCGATCGGCCGAACGACGTCCTCGCGACGCTGCTCATCGGCAACAACCTCGTCAACATCACGGCGAGCGCGCTGGCGACGGATCTCACCAACCACGTCCTCGGCGAGACCGGCTGGGCGATCCCGATCGCCGTCGGCGCCATGACGATGCTGGTGCTCGTCTTCGGCGAGGTGGTGCCGAAGACCTTCGCCAAGCACAACCCCGAGCGCTTTCTGGTGTTGCTCGGGCTCATCAGCCTGACCCACACGGTCTTCTACCCGTTCATGCGGGTGCTGGTTTCACTGACCCGGCACTTCGTGCAGGCGATGGGGGGCGAGACGGAGGCGACCGGCGCGACCGTCACCGAAGAGGACATCGAGGAGATGGTCCGCATCGGCAAGAACGACGGCTCGATGTCCCCGGTCGCGACCAAGCTGCTGACGGGGATCTTCGAGCTCGACGACAAGATCGCGCGCGAGGTGATGGTCCCGCGGACGGACATGAAGGTCCTGCACGTCGACGCCACCACCGACGAGGTGGTCGACATGGTGTCGACGAGCGGGTACTCGCGCTACCCCGTCTACAAGGACGGCATCGACGACATCGTCGGTGTCATCTACGCGAAGGACTTCCTGTCGGCGTCGCTGGCGAAGGACTGCAGCGAGGCTCCCCGGGTCGCGGACATCATGCGCAAGCCGATGGTGCGGCCGTGGAACATCCCGGTGCAGGACCTCCTGATGGAGATGCAGCGCGAGCGCGTCCACCTCGCGGTGATCGTGTCCGAGTACGGCGGCGTGGCGGGTCTGTTGACCCTCGAGGACATCGTCGAGGAGGTCTTCGGGCCGATCTACGACGAGCACGACCTGCGGACCGACGCCATCCAGAAGCTCGACGACACGCACTGGATCGTCGAGGGCGTCATGACGATGCGCGATCTCGAAAACGAGATGGGCACCGAGTTCCCGGACGACGAGGACTACGAGACGGTGGCGGGCCTCCTGATGAAGGAGCGCGGGGCGATGCCCGAGGAGGGGTTCACCTGTGATCACGAGGGCTACCGCTTCGAGGTGCGCCGCGCCGACGCGACCCGCGTGATCGAGGTCGCCGTGATGCGCCTCGACGATCCTGCGGCATCAACCGCGGTGGGGAGCTAGTCGTCACGGGTGATGACCCCGACGCGCGCGGGGTCGCCACCGCGAGACCTGCGGAGACGGCGCGGCCCCCTTTGAGGAGCGGCGCAGCCGGGGTTTGACCGGCCTGGGCCAGACCAGTTAGTTTTCTTCTGGGCGCGACAGATCGTTTGCGCCCGCTGAACGTTTCCCATGTGATCAGCGCCCATCGGGCGGCGATGGGATGACCACCACGGGTGATGCGAGGAGCGGCATGGCGAACGACAAGCGTGAAGACGACGGTGTAGTGACCTCGGCGCCTGCGTCGTCGGTCGGGAGCCTGCTCACGGATCTGCTGAGCGAGGCGAAAAAGGACGTCGCGGCCGAGCGACAGCAGCTCGAGAGCAAGCTCCACCGGCGCGAGAGCGAGCAGAAAGAGGAGCGGCAGCGGGACGAGGCGCGTAAGCGCGAGGCGCTGCAGCAGAAGCTGGTCGAGGAGACGCGGCTCCGCAATCAGGCGCTCGCGGGGGCCAAGAGAGACGTCATCGCCGCCGAGCGCATCGGCGCGTCGACGGCGCCGCACATGCGGCCGGTGCTCGACGACCTGCCGCCGCTCGCCGCCGCCGCGACGCCGGTGCAGGCGCCGAAGCGGCGCGGCGTGCCCACGCTGCTCGCGGCCGCCCTGGTGCTGGTCGGGATCGGCGCGGGCGTCGGCGGCGCGTTCGCCCTGACCCCGACCCAGCGCATCAACCTGCCCGACATCAACGTCGCCGCGCGGGCGATCGTGGCCCAGACGGCCAAGGCGGCGATGGCCGAGGGTGAGGTCACCCGGGCGCTCACGAGCGCCAACGACCGCATCAAGGCCCTCGAGGGGCGCATGGACGAGGCCCTCGCGGCCCAGAAGAAGCTCGCCGCGGAGTTCGAGGCGACCAAGAGCGAGCTCGAGGCCGCCAAGCAGGCCCTCGCCGACGCCGACACCGGCAGCGCGAAGAAGCCCACCAACGGCCACCGCGGCGGCACGAACCACGGCAGCTCGTCGGGCGTCCCGAACATCGACACCAGCATCTTCAAGTAGCCGCCGAGCGGCGCGCTCGTCGCCGCGGCCGTGTTCCCATCAACGCCCCGTCTGGCCCGCCAGGCGGGGCGTGCTGCGTTCGCCCCGTGTGCGGCCTTCCGTGAGGTCGACAGACCCCTTCGGTGCGGTCTAGACTACCCGGTGGGGGCATGCGCAAGGTCGGACCACATCCCCTGTGGGGAGATCGCTTGGTGCGTACCACGACGGCACGGCACTTGCTCCCACCGGGGCGGCGCATCCGCGCGCCCGTTCAAAGGAGGGAGTGATGCGTAGTCCGTCCATGTCATCCGCACTCGCCATGGTTGTCGCAAGCGCCCTGATTGGCGGTTGCTTTCCACCGCTGACCGAGGACGCGGAGGACACGTTCGTCGAGACCAGTGAACAAGACGCGACGATGCCCCCCTTGGACACGGCCGCACCGGACGCGGCCGCACCGGACACGGCCGCACCGGACTCGGCCGCACCGGACACGCTCCTCACTGACTCGTCGTCGCTGGACACGCTCGGCGACAGCGGGACCAGCGACACCGAACAGCCGATCGATACGACCGTCATCGACACGATCGCGCCTCCTGACACCGCCGACCCGGACAGCGGCGCCGCCTTCGACTCCATAGGCACGATGGACACCGTTGACGACGACACCTCGGCCACCTTGACGTGTCCCGGCGGGTGCGGGCACCTCGACGCCGCGTGCCTCAGGGGCTTCTGCGAGCTCGGGACGTGCCGTGCGGAGCTCCTGAGCGATGTCGCCTGCGACGATGGCGACGTTTGCACGGTGAGCGACCGATGCACCGACGGTGTGTGCGGCGGGCTCGCGCGGGTCTGCGACGATGGCAAGGACTGCTCGTTCGACTCGTGCGACGCGGCAGCCGGTGGTTGCGTCGCCGACCTCAGCGCATGCGGCTGTGGCGGTGACGACGCGCTGTGTGACGACGGCAACGCCTGCAACGGGCCCGAGACCTGCGGCGCGGACACGCTGTGTCACCCCGGCACAGCCGTCGTCTGCACGCCTTTGGAGTTCCCCCGCTTTCGTGGACACTTTCTGAAGCAACCTGCACGTTGATGCAGGCAGGAGAAGTGAACCATGACAAGTCGCAAGCGGCGCGCGTTCAGCAAGGACTTCAAGGCTGACGCGGTGCGCCTGGTGCAGGAGGGTGGCAAGACGATCGGGGAGGTGACACAGCAGTTCGACCTCACCGAGAGCGCCTTGCGTGAATGGGTGAGGCGGGCCGAGGCGGACGCCGGTAAGGGCCCGCCGGAGGCGCTGACGACGTCGGAGCGTGCCGAGTTGGTGGAGCTTCGGAAGCGTCTGAAGCGCGCAGAAATGGAGCGCGACATCCTAAAAAAAGCGACGGCCTTCTTCGCGCGCGAGAACTGATGAGGTTCGTGTTCATCCACGCGTGGAAGGCCCGTTGGCCGGTGTCAGTGCAGTGCGAGGTTCTCGAGGTGTCACGCAGCGGCTACTACGCCTGGTTGCAGCGACCGGCGGCTCCACATGCCGTGCTTGATGCACTGCTGGTCGTCGAGATAGCGGCTGCTCACAAGGCAGGCCGGGGCACCTACGGAAGCCCACGGGTTCACCGCGAGCTCCGGGCGAAAGGACGTCGCGTGGGCAAGAAGCGCGTCGAGCGGCTCATGCGCCAGGCCGGAATCGCCGGCCGCAAGAAGCGGCGTTTCCGGAAGACGACGGACTCGAACCACCCGCACCCGATCGCGCCCAACGTGCTCGAACGCAACTTCGACGTCGCATTGCCCAACACCGCATGGGTGACCGACGTGACGTACGTCTGGACGGGGGAAGGATGGCTGTACCTCGCCGTGATTCTGGACTTGTTCTCTCGGCGCGCCGTCGGGTGGGCCGCGAGCGCGAACAACGACCGAGCGCTGGCCATCAGCGCCCTCGACAGGGCGACGACGGCACGGAAGCCTGCCCCAGGGCTCGTCCATCACTCCGACCGCGGCAGCGTGTACGCCAGCGGTGACTACGGCGATGCGCTGAATGTCAGCACGGGTCGGAAACCGCGCGGGAACGGCGAGCAGCGCGTGACGCCGACAATCTGGCTGGCGAGCTGATCGTGG
>PHBI01000099.1:0-699 GCA_002841945.1 Deltaproteobacteria bacterium HGW-Deltaproteobacteria-14 | reverse complement strand
CGGGGTAACATCTACTGCCCACGGTGCGCTCCCGAACGGCGCGAGGAGAGCCGGCGCCGCGCACGCCAGACCTATCGTCGAACCGATCGCGGCGCCCGCGAGCACAGGTTTTCGGAGTCGCGACGGTATCACCGCCGGCGCGCGACCCCCTGGACAAACCTGGGGGATCACGGTTCCACGGCGCTGTTGCGGGTCGCACGCTCCTCCGAGACCTCGACGACGAACCCGGTCGAGGCGGAGGTGAGCGATGTACCGATGGAAGACGGCCGTAGAACCGACGGCTCGGAACACGAAGCTGTTGGTGGCGGACTCGGAGGGCAACGAGCTGCTGAAAGCCGTGTTGCCCTCGACGCCGCAGCACCCGCGGGCGCTGCTGACGCTGCTCGAGGGGCTTGCGCTGTGGGCGGGCGAGCCCCTCACCGCTGTGATCTCTGCGGGGCCCACGTTGCCACGGCGCGTCGACGAGGCTCTGTTCGGAGCCGGGATCCTGCCGATGGACAGCGCTCTGGTGCGCTTCGAGATGGTCGGGCCAGTCCGCCGTCGTCGGACGCTGAGCGGGATGGGTGACTTCCGGCGACTGCGACTGGTTCAGCGGAGGTGCGTATGATCTCGGCGGAGTTTGTTACCGGGCGTGCTGGATGATGGCGTCTCGGTCGGACTCTCTGGTGGGCATCGTTGAGGTGAGGAGGGAGCGTCGCT
>PHBI01000098.1 GCA_002841945.1 Deltaproteobacteria bacterium HGW-Deltaproteobacteria-14 | reverse complement strand
GCCAACCGCCGCCACGCCGATAAACACCTTGCCGAAAGCAATGCGCAGCGAAACCAGCGGCCGCCACGCGATGCCGGCCGGCCGCTTGAGTTCGGCCATGACCTGCGGAATTCCCGAACCTTCGGCACCGCGGAAATGATTCCGGGTCACCCACAGCAGCCCCGCCCCGGCGGCCGCGATCGACGGCGTCGCCGGCGCGTCCTGGGCCTCGGCGCCCTGGGTCTCCTGGGGGCGTCCGCCCCCCTTCTTGCCGCGCCCGCCGCGCTTCTCCTGGCGCTCGCCCTTGTCGGGCGGCCCGTCGTCGGAGGAGCCGTCCGGGCCCACCGTCGTGAGATCGCTGACGACCGCGTAGGTCCGCTGACCCGGTCGGGTCCCGTCGTCGGTGCGCGCGACCAGCCCCCACAGGCGGCGACCGCGGCCGCCGATGCGCTCGGCCTCGAGCCCCGCGGGGAGGCGCTCGGCGTTGAGCGCCGGGCGGGCCCGGAACTCGTCGCCGCTGCCGACCTTCAACAGCCGGGCGATGATGCGCCCCTTCTTCTTGTCCCAGGCGACCTTGATCGGCACCGGCTGGCCGGAGTCGACGCCGAAGGCCGCCTCGTCCCGGGCCCAGCGCGCCGCGACGGCGTCGGCGTCGAGGTCGAGCCGGAGCTGGCTGCGGTCGGCGATCCAGTAGACCCGGAGCCCCTCTCTGTCCCGCGACGGATCGGCGTCCTGCCCGCGGAGCGGGGCGTGGACGATGTCGCCCTTCTCGAGATCGCTCGGGGTGATGCCCTCGGGCAGGTCCTCGCCGCGCACCATCGTGCGGAGGTGCCGGTGCTCGTAGCCCTCGGGGGCCGGGTGCTCGGTCAGCTCCACCAGCGCGTAGCTGCGGGTGGTGAACACGACCGACAGGGGGAACAGCTTCGAGGTGCCGACCCCGAGCTTGTGCTCGTAGGCGAGCAGCGTGTCGTAGCGAGCCCGGCGGAACGCCGGATCGTCCTTCATCCGCCCCTTGAGCGCCTGGGCCTCGGCCGCGTGCGGCCCCTTCTTCTCGAGCAGCGGGCGGAGCGCGGCGTCCGCCTCGTCGAGGTGCTCGTGGCGGGCGATGAGCGCCCGCGCCAGGATCAGGCGCGCCTCGGGCAGGCCGCGGTGCTTGACCGCCGCGCGCGCGATGTCCACGACCTGATCGTCGGCGTCGCCGAGCTCGCTGGCGAGCGCGAGGGCCCGCTGCCAGATCGCGTCTCGCCCCCGCAGCTCACGCGCTTGCAGGAGCTTGTTCGTCACGAAGGCGAACGCGCGGGTCGCGCCGAAGGTCTCGGTCACGAGCGCCAGCGCGCGGTCGATGTCATCGGCGCTCCAGCGCGCGGCCGCCGACGGGGGCAGGGCGTCGAGCACGCGCTCGAGGACCGCGCTCTCGAAGGGCGGGGCGAGGCCGCGCCGGAGGTTCGCGAGCAGGCGCTCGGCGAGGCCCTTGGCGGCGTGCTTGCTCTTCGGGTCCGCCTCGAGGGTGTGCTGCCACAGGGTCAGCAGCGCGCCGCTGTCGCCGCTCGCGTCGTACAGGACCGCCCGCGCCTCGAACCAGCGCGGATCGTCGGCGTCCATGATCGGCCCGAGGAGCTCGGCGATGTGCGTGGAGGTCGTCTGATCGAGCTGCCCCGCCCGCTGAATGGTCCGCAGCAGCCGGCTCGTGCGCTTCGGGCCGGCGGCGTGGCTCCGGACGTCGGCCTCGAGCAGCGCGAGGGCGTCGCGCCGGATGTCCGACGACGGGGTCGCCGAGCGGGCCTCGAGGGACAGGACGCCGCTCAGGATCTCGCGGGCCGCCGGCGTCTCGCCGAAGCGCGCGTCGCAGTCCTTGAGGAGCCCGCGCACGGCGCCGAGCGCCGCGGTCCGGGCCTCGCCTTCGCCGGCGCGGGCGTCGAGCAGCGCCAGGCGCACCCGATCGAGGGCCGCGCCCGGGTGGTCGGGGAGCCGCGAGGCGACGCGGTCGGCCGCCTCGCGGACCGGCCCCGCGGCGGCCAGGGCGGCGGCCTTGACGTCGTCGTTGTCGGCGCTCGCGGCGGTCACGACCAGCTCGACCGCGGCGGCGACGAGGCGCGGTCCCACCTGGGGGCGCGCCAGCGCGTTCGCCACGGCGGTCACGTCGCCGGCGGTGCGGGCGTCGTCGCTGGCCCCGGTGGCGCCCAGGGCGAGGGCGAGGGCGGCCGCCAGATCGTCGCCGTCGCGCTCGAGGGCCTCGGTCAGGCGCCGCCGGACACCCATGAAGAGCGTCTGGGCGACGGCCTGAGTGCCGGGCTCCGAGAGCCCGTCCGCGATCGTCACCGCGAGGTTGTGGTCCGCCCAGGCCGATGGGGCCCCGGGCTGTGCCAGGGCCTGGTCGACGAGCGCCCGGGTGGCGTCGGCGATGCGTCGGAGGCGGTCGGCCTGGAGGCCGGCGGGGAGCTCGGCGACGAAGCGGTCGAGCGCTTCGCGCGTGGCGGCGAGGTTCATCGCGTGCTCGCTGTGCTGTGGTCCTGTCGGCCTCCCTGCTGCGACGCAGCATGGACCCACGTACGACCTTGGTTCGTGTGATCCGAGAGATGGTGCGTTGCAGGATGGAGGGCCGCTCGTCGCGCGCGACGAAGATTCAGCCCCTCCACGATCCGCACCGCCATCCATCCTCCGTCCACAACGTCGGTGTCGGCAGCCTTATAGGGAAGGTGACGGACGGTCGTCAATCTCAGGCGCGCCCCCGGCCGTGGCGCGAGCACGGGAGAACGGCGCGCGATCCCCGCACCCCAACTCTCCGAGGTGGCCTTGCGGCGCAGCGACGGCTTTCGCTAAGGTAGCGGGCGTCGGTCACGCCGCTGCTGTTTCGCGGACGAGTACGACCCGGGTCTCTGGGGGTTTTTCAGGATGAGGAATCGAATCCTTGGCTTCTCGGCGGCGTGTGCCCTGTTGGGCGCGCTCGGCGGAAGCGCGGGCGCGGCGACCGTCACGGTCACAGCGCTCGACGCCGCCAGCGGGTGTAGCCTCGAAGAGGCGGTGAACTCGATCGGCGGGGCGTCGAGCGTCGGCGGGTGCGTCGCGAGCGGGGCCTACGGGACCGCGGACGCCATCGTGTTCGCCGGCGGCCTCTCGGGGACCACCACCCCTAGCGCCGCGTTGAACATCACCCAGTCGATGGTGATCACCGGGCCGGGGGCGAGCGTCATCGTCGTCGACGGCAACGGTCACCGGATCGCGACCGTCGCGCCCGGCAAGACCGTCACGATCACCGGGCTCGGTCTGTACGGCGGCTCCGCCTCGGAGGGCGGCGCGATCCGGGTCGGGCAGGCCGGGCAGCCGGCGACGCTGACCATCGAGGGCTGCGATCTGCAGCTCAACAGCGCCGTCGGTGACGGGTCCGCCAGCGCGTATGGCGGCGCGATCGCCAGCGACGGCGCGCTGGTCGTGCGGGACTCGCGCTTCGAGCTCAACGAGGCGGCCGGCCAGGGCAACACCGCCGGGGACGCCGCGACCGGGGGCGCCATCGCCTGCTTCAGCGGCAGCTGCGTCATCGAGCGCTGCGCCTTCGTCGACAACGAGGCCGTCGGCGGCAACGGCGGCGCGACCTTCACCCGCGGCGGCGCGGCCGCGGGCGGCGCCATCGCGGCCGGGGTCACGAGCAGCATGACGCTGCGCGTGGTGAACTCGAGCTTCATCGGCAACGACGCCCGCGGCGGCACCGGTGACTCCCAGGGGGGCGGCTCGGGCGGGGCCATCTCGGTCGGCGGCGCGACGAGCGAGGCCCGGATCGTCAACGCGAGCTTCTCGGGCAACACGGTCAGCACCCTCGGGGGGGCGGCTACGCCCAACGACGTCGCGCGGGGGGCCGGCACGGTCGCCCTGCGCAACGCGATCGTGACCGGCGGCTGCGCCGGGACCGTCGCGTCCGCGGGCTTCAACCTGTTCGCGACGGCCGCCATCAAGACCTCCTGCGGTGGCGGCGGCGCGGACCTCGTCTCGGCCAACCCGGGCTTCGGCGCGGTCGTCGATGGGGTCCTGACGCTCGCCGCCGCGAGCCCGGCGATCGACGTCGCCTCCTGCGATGACGGCGCGACGACCCCGGTCACGATCACCAAGGATCAGCGCGGCGGTGGCCGGCCCAACGGCAACGGCTGCGACGTCGGCGCGTTCGAGGCGCCCCGCGACGTGAACCTGGGGGTGAGCCAGAGCTTCGCGAGCACCTTGTACGTCCCGACGAGCGGCGCCGACCCGACGGTCGCGGTGACCATCCGCGTCGACAACCTCTCCGCGACGACCGCCCACGCGGTCCTGGCGCTCGCCGCCGCCCCCACGAACGGCGTGTTCGTCGGCTCGACGGGCTCGTGCGGCGTCGACGGCTTCGGCGACGTCACCTGCGATCTCGGCACCATCGGCGCCGGCAGCTTCGTGCAGGTCGTCGTCACCTGGGAGATCGCGACCGGCACCACCGCCGACCAGAGCTTCGAGACCCTCGTGGTGCCGCGCGAGAACGACACCGTGCCCGCCAACGACATCGCGACGAACACGCTGACCGTCCTCTACTGCGGGGACGCGACCACCAACGGCGGGGAGTCCTGCGACGACGGCGGCGCGGCCGGCGGCTGCGCGGTGACCTGCGACAGCTGCGCGACCGGCTGGCGCGACGGCGTCGGCGTCTGCGACACCTGCGCGATCGGCTACTACGGGCCGTCGTGCCTGCCGTGCCCCGGGGCGCCGAGCGACGTCTGCAGCGGCCACGGGACCTGCGACGGCTCGGGCACGACCAGCGGCACCGGCGCCTGCACCTGCAACACCGGCTTCGTCTCGAGCGGCGGCGCGTGCAACGCGTGTCTGCCCGGGTACGGCGGCGCGAACTGCCTGCCGTGCCCCGGTGGGGCGCTGACGCCGTGCAACGACAACGGCACCTGCATCGGCTCGGGCAACATCAGCGCCGCCGACGTCCACTGCCAATGCGACCTGGGCTTCAGCAACGCCGACTGCTCCAACGCCTGCGGTGACGGCGAGGTCAGCGGCGCGGAGTTCTGTGACACCGCCGGCGAGTCCGCGACCTGCGACATCGACTGCACGGCCCCGACCTGCGGCGACGGTATCGTCAACCCGCTGTCCGGCGAGTCGTGTGACGACGGGACCCCGAGCGGCGGGGACGGGTGCGCTGCGTGCGCCGTGGAGCCAGGCTGGACCTGCCTCGCCGCTGGCCCGTGCAGCCGCGACTGCGGCACCTTCTACGACTTCGGGGCCAGCTCGGGCTTGTGGCGGGTGACCGGGGCCGGCGCCGGGCGGTTCGGCTACGGGACCGCGAGCGCGGTCTTCGGCGGCGGGATCGTCGGCTGGGAGACCGGCCTCGGCGCGTCCCTGCCGGGAGACGGCAGCTTCAACACCGCGATCTGGCGCAAGGTGGCCTTCGCGCCCGCGACCGACGCCCGCCGCACCCGCATCGACGTCACCTATAGGATGGACAACAACCAGGACTGCGTCGCGGTCCGGCTGTCCGCGAGCGCGTCGCACTCGAGCGCCGACGAGCTGTTCCGCGACTGCGTCCACGGGGATCCGAGCGTCGATCGCCACGCCATCATCGACGTCCCGTCGGCCGCGCTGGGCCAGACCCGCTGGATGTTCGTGCTGTTCATCGCGTCCGATCAGGCCGGCGCGCGCGCCGGGGTCGTCGTCACCGACGTCAGCGTCTACAGCGACGCCGACGACGACAAGGACGCGGTCGGCACGACCGCCGGCTACGACTACCGGACCCTGAGCTGCGGTGACGGCTGCGTGGACGCCGACGCCGACGGCTACGGCGACGCGACCAGCCGAGCCGCGGGGACCTGCTCGCAGGCCGGCGTCGACTGCCTCGACGACATCGCCGACGCCCACCCGGGCCGGCTCGAGGACTGCTTCAACCTGATCGACAACGACTGCAACGGCTTCGCGGGCGGCGCGGACCCCTACTGCGCCGAGGACTGCGGCAACTTCCAGGACGACAGCCTGTCGAGCGACATGCTCATCGACTGCTCGGACCCGGTCTGTGACCTCGCGCTCTTGACGGACCCGCCGGCCGACCCCGATCGCGCGCCGATGTGCGCCTCGCCGTGCCTGCTGACGTGGAACTTCAGCTGGGGCAAGTCCTTCACCAACGATCCGACGGGGCACACGGTGTTCCAGCACGACGCCGGGGCGGGCGTGTGGCGCACCACGGGGATCGCCCCGTCGGCGACCAACCGCGTCGGCCGCGTCCAGCTCGAGGTCCCCTTCGGCGACATGTTCGACATGGGCCCGGCCCCGACCGTCCAGGTCGACTACGTGCTGCACGGCCAGAGCGGCAACGAGCTCGCGGTGTGCGCGGCCGACGCCGCCGCGCCGCCGGCGACGCCGTGCCACCAGCGCCCGGTCTGCGATCCGGCCCACGATCTGCCGCGCACGGCGTGCAAGGTGATCGCGACGGCCAACAGCGACGGCTCGACCCTGTCGCTCCCGGTCGCCGGGTGGCTCCCGACGCCGGCCCACCCCGCGGCGGTCGACGCGCTCATCATCACCCTCTCGTTCAACAGCGGCTCGGTGCCCTACGCGAGCGAGGGCGCCGTCATCGAGGAGGTGCGCCTCGGCTCGGACGCCGACAACGACGGCGAGTACGAGGGGACCGACATCTTCACGACCGACGACCCCGGCACCAGCGCCCGCGAGGACCGACTGGTCTGCGACCGCTGCTGGGACCGCGACTTCGACTTCTTCGGCGACGCGCTGAGCCCCGATCTGACGCAGTGCCAGGCGTTCATCAACAACCCGGCCTACGCCACGGTCCCCGACTGCGACGACACCCGCGCGACGGTGCGCCCCGACCTCGGCATCGAGACGAGCTGCTCGGACGGGCTCGACAACGACTGCGACGGCTTCCTCGACGCCCTCGACGTGCTCGACTGCGGCAGCGAGGACTGCGCCAACGGCATCGACGACAACGGCGACTCCAACATCGACTGTGGCGACCCCACCTGCGCCGCCAACGCGGTGACCGGGCGCCTCGCGAACCCGGCGTGCGACCCCTGCTACACCGGCTTCGACTTCGTGGTGGGTGACACCGGCGGCGGCGGCGGCTGGACGGCCTCCGGGCGCCTCGGGACGGCGGTGAAAAACAACATCTTCACGGTCGGCAAGAGCACCTACCACGGCACCCAGCTCGCCCGGTCCATCTACGGCTGGGAGACGATGCTCGACGCGATGGTCGGGGCCGCCGGATCCGGGCGCGTGCGTGCGTGGCTGCAGCGCAGCGTCAACGTCCCGACGACGATGTCCGAGCCGGCGCTCGAGATCGTCTATCACTTCGATGGCGACAACGACCACGACCACGCCTGGGGCGTCTGCTTCAACGTCCCGTCGGCGACCGCCTGCGCGCTGAGCCAGCCCGCGAACGTCGCGTGGTCCACCAACACCGACACCATCCCGACCGGCGCGCCGACCGCCCCGGTCATCGACCCGGTGACCGGCATCGCGACCTTCAACGATCGCTACTTCAACCACGTCGTGATCCCGTTCCCGAAGACCGGGACCAACACCGCCTACCTCTTCTTCGACAGCCAGGGGGCCACGGACGCCGAGAACAACTCGGTGCGCGGCCTCTTCATCGACCGCATCCTGGTGCGCAGCGACGCCGACTTCGACGCCGAGACCGGGGACGCGAGCCCGTCGACCGGCTACGAGAACTTCGCGGCGGTCTGCGACCACTGCGTCGACCGGGACGGGGACGGCTACGGGGACGGCGCCGTCATCGGCGCGTCGCTCGCGACCTGCGACAACCCCGAGCCCGACTGCGACGATCGCGACGGCTTCACCAACCCCGGCGTCAACTACATCGCGGGCCAGACGCCGAGCGAGAAGGTCCCCGTCGACTACTGCTACCGTCCCCAGGACAGCCCCGTCGACAAGGACAACAACTGCGACGGCAAGTCCGACGGCCAGGACGCGGCCTGCGCGGTGTGCGGCAACGGCGTCGTCGACTTCGGCGAGACCTGCGACGACGGGCCGAATGACTTCGACCCCGTCAGCGGCGACGGCTGCACCGGAAACAACGATCCGGGCGGGCGCCTGCCGTGCCAGATCGAGACCGGCGGCCTCTACATCACCGAGATCCACCTCCCCATCCTGTTTGGCAACCCGGCCGAGCAGTGGATCGAGATCTACAACGCCACCAACACCATCTACGACCTCGACAGCCTCGGCTTCGAGGTGGTGATCGGCGCGTGCCCCTTCAACCCCGACACCCACGTCCCGACGGACCTCGCGTCCTGTCGCCGCCTCAAGTTCAGCGGCGCCGGCGCGGTCTGCACCTACCAGACGACGACCGTCGTCGCACCCCACGAGTACTTCGTGGTGAACCTGGGTCCGCCGGCCAGCGCTGGGTTCGCCAACCCGTCGGTCGACATCGACGCGTCCTGCGTGGCGCCGGTGTCGCTCGCGCAGATCGGTGACACCGTCTCCTTCATCCTCGACAGCGGGGACGGCCCGCAGATCGCCGACCAGGTCTCGTTCTTGAACCCGGCCTCGGGGCAGCAGCCCTGGGGGTGTGCGCTGCAGAACTTCCGCACCACCAACGGTCGCTCGTTCATGCTGGCCGACCCGACCAACCACAACCAGGTGTCGAACGACGTCGCCGCGAACTGGTGCCTGGCCGGGCCGAGCCTCGACAACCGCTACGCCAACACCGACCGCCACTACGGCTCGCCGGGCGCCCCCGGCACCTGCGGCGAGTTCTACTGCGACGGCATCAACGATGACTGTCACTGCGTCGGCGAGGGGCTCAACCGGGTCTGCGTCGACGAGATCGACGGCACCTTCCTGATCGACCCCGACGGCGACAAGGTCTGCAGCCAGTCGGACGGGCAGGGCGGCGTCAGCGGCGGCGTCGACTGCAAGCCCTACGTCAAGAGCTGCGGCATCGGGCCGACCTGCACCAGCGACATCGACGGCGACGGCTACGTCGACTGCCTCGACGGCTGCCAGGACATCGACGAGGACGGGTTCGGCCACACGGTCGCGGTCGACGGGCCGGCCTGCCAGCTGCCCCTCGTGCAGGGGGTGGTCCAGCCGTCCTGCGTCACCCCGGGGTGCAACGCCATCGACGGGCGCGCGGGCGTCGGCCTCGACCAGATCTGTGAGGGCATCGCCCAGTCCTACCCGGGCAACCCCGAGGTCTGCACCGACGCCTACGACAACGACTGCGACGGGGTCTTCAACTGCCTCGACAGCGACTGCGTCAACACCGACGAGTGCAAGGGCGAGACCTGCGCCTCCCAGGCCGTGGCGATCACCTGCGGCGCCTCGGTCTTCGTGACGCCGGCGAGCGCGGACTTCCCGACCTGCTCGGCCCAGGGCGCGAACGGCGCCGACAAGGTCTACCGCTTCCAGCCGCTCCAGGCCGGGCCGGCGACCTTCATCGTCGAGAACGTCGGCAGCAAGCGCTACGAGCTGCAGGTCTACACCGACACCTGCACCCAGGGGAGCTGCGCGGCCGCCACCGCGACGGGCGACTCGTTCTGCATCGGCGGCGGCTCGGTCACCATCCCGGCCGCGGATCCGGCCAAGACCTACTTCGTCGTGGTCAAGCAGACCGGCGCGTGCACCAACGGCGCCAGCCCGGCGGCCCGCTTGACCGCCTCGTGCCCCGAGATCTGCAACAACAACGGGCTCGACGAGGACGCCAACGGCAAGACCGACTGCGCCGACACGGCCTGCGTGCAGGTCAACGCGGCCACCCCGCCCGCGCCGCTGTGCGCCGCGCTCGACTACGACAACGACGGCGTGTCGAACCAGGCCGAGTTCACCTGCGGGACCAACCGCCTCATCGGGACCGAGAGCGTCGGCGACGATCGCTTCAAGGACCCCGACCACGACCTGATCCTGAACTGCGTCGACACCGACGACGACAACGACGGGGCGAGCGACGCGCAGGAGATCGCGGCCTGTCTGAACCCGCTCTCGAAGAACAACGCGGCGCACTACCCGGCCGCCAACCCGCCGTGCGCGGGGGGCGTGACCGGGCCGGCGTGTTCCGGGGCGGCGCCGCTGGCCTGCGACGCGCCGGGCGTGGACGCGGACTGCAACCGTCTGGCGGACCGCACCGAGGCGGCGTGCGGCACCAAGGAGGCCGCGTGCGGCAACCACGTCGACGACGACGGCGACGGTCGGATCGACTGCGCCGACGACGACTGCATCCCCGACCCCCTGTGCTGCGAGTACGACTGGGACAGCGACAACGCGCTGAACTGCATCGAGCTCGCGTGCAACACCAACCCGCGCGACGCGTCGAGCGTGCCGACGCCGCTGCAGGCGGGCGACTACGACGGTGACACGCTACCGAACTGCTCCGATCCGGACGACGACGACGACACCTTCTCCGACGTTGAGGAGACGCTGTGCGGCAGCGATCCGTACGACGAGAACTCGGTGCCGGCCGACAACGACGGCGACCGGCAGTGCGACTCCGTGGATCAGGACGACGACAACGACGACTTCCCGGACACCCAGGAGCTCGCGTGCCTGAGCGACCCGTTCGACAGCGCGTCGACGCCCATCGACGCTGCCCACGACCTCGACGCGGACGCAATCTGCGACGCCCTCGACGACGACATCGACGGCGACGGCTGGCTGAACTTCGAGGAGGTCAGCTGTGAGACCAACCCGATGGACAAGCTCGACAACCCGACGACGCGCGGCGAGGACGTCGACAACGACCACCTCTGCGACCGCATCGACGCCGACGACGACAACGACGGCTGGCCGGACGCCAACGAGAACGCGTGCCTGACCGACAAGAACGACGTCAACGACGTCCCCGCCGACTGCGACGGCGACCGCGTGTGCGATCAGATCGACACCGACGACGACGGTGACGGCGCGCCCGACACCATCGAGCTGCTGTGCGGGACGGGCATCTGCAACAAGCTGTCGAAGCCGCTCGAGATCGACACCGTCGACACCGACTTGGACAGCCTCGTCAACTGCGTGGACCCCGACGACGACAACGACGGCATCCCGGACGCCGTCGAGAAGGCTGGCTGCCCGGCGCCGGTCCCGGCGCCGCTCGCGGGCCCGAACTGCACCGATCAATACAAGAAGGACACCGACAAGGACGGGCTCGACGATGGGGTCGAGGACGCCAACCACGATGGCATGACCAACGGAGAGGAGACCTCACCAGTGCGCGTCGACACCGACGGAGATGGGCTGTCCGACGCGATCGAGGCGGCGAGCTGCTACCCCAACGGCACCGAGAACGAGTGCGACCCGAGCGCCGGGTGGAACAAGGACACCGACGGCGACGGCATCCTCGACGGCTTCGAGGACGCCAACCACGACGGCTCCCTCGGGGTCGGCGAGACCAACCCGATCATCGCCGACAGCGACGGCGACACCTTCAGCGACGGCAACGAGCGCGACTGCCTGAGCGACCCGCTCAACGCGCTGAGCATCCCGCTCGACCTCAACGGCAACGGCGTGTGCGACGGCGCCGAGCAGGACACCGACCGCGACGGCATCTCGGACGCGCTCGAGAGCTACTGCCACACCGATCCGCTCGACAACGCGTCGACGCCGAGCCTCGGCGACCTGCAGGACATCGACGGGGACGGCGAGATCAACTGCGTCGACGTCGACGACGACGCCGACGGCTTCGCCGACATCGACGAGATCGACTGCGGCACCGACCCGCGCGACGACACCGCGGCGCCGACCCTCGACGGCATCGCCGACTACGACGGCGACGGGACGAAGAACTGCGCCGACCTCGACGACGACGACGACGGCATCGACGACATCATCGAGGTCAACGAGCTGCTCACCGATCCGCAGGACTGGGACAGCGACGACGACGGGCTGTCCGACGGGCAGGAGGACAGGCTCGGGACCGATCCGCTCAACGTCGACAGCGACTTCGACGGCGTGCAGGACGGGACCGAGTACGGGCTCATCGATCGCCACGACGACACCGACGCCGACGTCTTCGTGCCCGACGCCGATCCGACGACCAAGACCGATCCGAAGAACCCCGACACCGACGGCGACGGGCTCAAGGACGGGGAAGAGGACGCCAACGGCAACGGCAACGTCGACGAGGGCGAGGGCGACCCGCTCGATCCGACGGACGGTCTGCGAGACACGGACGGAGACGGGCTCATCGACCGCGACGAGCGATTCGTCTGGCACACCGATCCGTTCGACAAGGACACCGACCACGACGGCCTGGACGACAAGCGCGAGGTGCTGGTGTACTTCACCGACCCCCTCGTGGCCGACACCGACGGCGGCGGGATCATCGACGGCTTCGAGATCGAGAACGAGACGGACCCGTTGGACCCCGGGGACGACTTTACAGGGGCCGTCATTAGTGGCGACAATGTCTTCGGTTGCACCTCAGGTGGGAGTGGAGAGGGCGCGATGCTGTTCATCACCATCCTCGGCGGGATTCTATTGAGCCTCCGACGCAGATCCTCGACGCTCGGCGCGGTGTTGCTCGCCGCCGGGCTGGTCGCGACCGGGGGCAACCCGGCGCACGCACAGGCACAGGCGACGCCGTCCGGCAACATCGAGCAGTTCGTGCCCGGCGGAGGTGGCGACCGCGTGTGGTCGGTGGAGACGTCGGCGGTCGCGCCGGCGTGGACCCCGTACGCGTCGTTCCTCTTCTTCGGCGAGCGCAACAGCCTCATCCTGACCGCGGGGCGGCACACCGAGGAGCTGATCGGCAACCAGCAGGTGGCCAACCTCCAGGTCGGCGTCGGGCTCGCGGACGTGCTGCAGTTCGACATCGGGCTGCCGTTCGTCGTCGGCATGCAGAGCGGCGGCACCACGTCGATCGAGCCGCTGACCGGCGGCGGCTTGATGGACATGCTGTTTCGGCTGCGCGGCCGCATCATCAACAACCGCCTCGGCGGGTTCGGGCTCGGCCTGACCGCCGGGGTGACGGTGCCGACCGGGGACGACGACCACTTCCGGGGTGACCCGGGGGTCGGCATCCTGACGGCGATCATCGCGGACTATCGCGACGGCGGGACGGTGCTGAGCCTGAACCTGGGCGCGCGCATCCGCACCACCGAGGCGGAGTTCCTGACGGCGCCCGGCTCGACCGGCGGGATGACCCTCGGCAACGAGCTCAACTACGGGCTCGGCGTGGACATCGAGGTGGCGCCGCAGGTGCTGTCGATCGGGATCGAGCTCTTCGGCAAGACGCCCCTCGACTCGCCCTTCGGGAGCGTGGAGACCTCGAGCCTCGAGGCGCTGTTCGGGCCCAAGTGGGCGTTCGTCCGCGGGCTGCAGCTGCAGGCGGCGGCGGGCATCGGCCTCGTGCAGGGGCGCGGCACGCCGGACTTCCGGTTCCTGTTCGGGCTGTCGTGGCAGCCGGGCGACGACGACGCGGACGGCGACGGCGTGCTCGACGCCGACGACCAGTGCCCGCGCGAGCCCGAGGACGTCGACGGCTTCGCCGACTTCGACGGCTGCCCGGATCCGGACAACGACAACGACGGCATCCCGGACATCAAGGACAAGTGTCCGATGAAGCCGGAGAACTTCGACGGCATCGACGACGAGGACGGCTGCCCCGAGGCGGAGACCTTCGCCGACAAGGACATGGACGGCATCCCCGACGACCGCGACCAGTGCCCCGAGGTGCCGGAGACGGTCAACGGCTTCGAGGACGGCGACGGCTGCCGCGACGAGGTCCCGCCGGGCTGGGGCAAGCCCGGGGGCACGGTCATCGGGCGCGACCCCGACTGCATCGTGGGCCTCGACGACCTGATCGTCCACTTCCAGACGGGCTCGGCCGAGCTCAGCGAGGAGGCCAAGAAGGTCCTCTTCGAGGTGGCCAACAAGCTCAACAACAACGCCTACGTGAAGTTCGTCAGCATCAACGGCCACGCCGACGAGGAGGGCGACGAGGTCCGCAACCTCAAGCTCTCGCAGTCCCGCGCGCGGGCGGTGAAGGCCTACCTGGCCGAGCAGGTCGTGGACAAGGACAAGATGGCGGCCCGCGGCTACGGGGCGTTCGCGCCCAAGGTCGACGCCTCCAACCCGGACGCGTACGCGGAGAACCGGCGCGTCGACTTCACGGTCGAACTCGGCGGCAAGTGCGCCGGGCAGTAGTCTCCCTAGAATCCAGAACGACAAGTAAATTCCAAGACCTCCGTGCCGGCCGGGCGTCCCCGAGCCGGCACGGGGTCATGGCCATGGGGAAGGAATCCATGCTGCGAAGAGGCCTGCTCGCGCTCGTGCCGCTCATGATCGTCGGGACCACCGCGTGTGACCCCATCGTGGTGATCCCCGACCCGGACGACATCGTGAATCAGCCGCCGGTCTGGGACACCGCGGAGCCTGCTCAGCTGGTGATCACCGAGGGCAAGCCCTTCTCGATCACGCAGTCGGCGACGGACCCCGAGAACGACGCGATCCAGTACCTTCTGAAGCAGAAGGCCGACGACGCGATGACCATCAACTCGGAGACCGGTGAGATCACCTGGCTCCCGACCTTCGAGACCATCAAGGACTGCAAGGGGTCTCAGGTCTTCACGGTCAAGATCACCGCGCGGACTCAGCCCGCGGGCGAGTTCGTCGACCTCGACCGGACGATCTCGATCAAGGTCCTCGGGGATCTCGACAAGGACGGCGAGAGCGACGTCGGCAACAACAACGAGGTCGTGGACGCCGACATCGACGGCGACGGGCTGGCCAACGCCGACGAGACGGCGGCGGGGACCAACGAGTGCGTCGCGGACACCGACGATGACGGCGTCAACGACGGCGACGACAACTGCAAGACCGACAAGAACCCGAAGTCGGACTGCGACAACAGCGCGGCGACCGCCGACGAGCAGTGCGACAAGGACGGTGACGGCCTCGGCGACATCTGCGACCTCTTCCCGCTGTGCGATCTCAACGATCCGGACGAGGACGGGGTCGACAACTGCCAGGACAACTGTCCGGCGACGAAGAACCCGAAGAAGGACTGCGACGGCGTCCCGGCGACCCCGATCGAGCAGTGCGACAACGACGACGACGGGATCGGCGACGAGTGCGATCCGTGCCCGAAGGACAAGATCAACGACCCCGACCTCGACGGCAAGTGCGCCTTCAACGAGGCCGGCGACATCACCGACAACTGCAACGGCGACCTGAACGGCGACGGAACCATCCAGCCGAGCGAGGTCTTCACCGACCAGAGCCCGACCCAGTCGCCGCACTTCAACACCGACCAGGCCGACGCCGACAGCGACGACATCGGCGACGTCTGCGACACCTGCCCGAACGACGCGACCAACGACCAGGACGACGACGGCGTCTGCGAGGACGTCGACAACTGTCCGAACCTGAAGAACCTCCCGTCGGACTGCGACGGCAGCGCGGCGACCCCCGACGAGCAGTGCGACCTCGACGAGGACGGCATCGGCGACGCCTGCGACACGAACATCGACGGCGACTGCAAGGAGAACTCGGCGGACAACTGCCCGACGGTCGCGAACTGCGAGGCTGACCAGAGCCAGATCGACACCGACGAGGACGGCGCCGGCGACGCCTGCGACACCGACGACGACGACGACACCATCCTCGATGTGGACGACAACTGCCCGCTGGTGGCGAACGTCAACCAGGTTGATGTTGACGGCGACGGCGTGGGCTTTCAGTGCGACCCGAACGTGGTCATCCCGTCGGCGCTGCACGTGAGCGGCCTGGCCGCCGCCCAGATCACCGGCGCTGCCGCCGGCGGCACGACCGCGCTGAGCTTCGAGTCCAAGGAGAGCCCGTGCAACAGCGCGGGCGACTGCCCCCCGCCGGGCGTCCTCATCGTCGACGACGCCGACCGCCTCTACATGAAGCGCTACTCGGCCGCGGACGCCGACTCGGCGTGGCTGAACATCGGCTTCGGCGGGGCGGGCGAGCTCTTCAGGCCCTACGTCAGCCAGTCTGGCACGGCGTACTTCGGCACCCTGACGGGCGGCGTCTACGGCCTCCGTCGCATCGAGGGGACCAACGCCGCGGGCGTGTTCCAGAACACCGTCGTCAACAGCGAGGTCAGCTATCGCGACCTCCCGGACGGGACGAGCGCGGTCGAGTTCAGCCCCGCCACGGGCAACCCGGGCATCTACCACCTCGAGGACCTGACCGGCCCCGCCGGCGATCCGAAGGTGCTCGGTTCTGCCGCCGGCTACTCGGCGAGCACGCCGCCGCTCGGCCCCTTCGAGATCCCCTGCGGCAAGACCGGCTGCCAGACCTCGCTGGTCGCGTCGAACGCCCTCAAGATGGGGCCGTTCAAGGGCAAGGACAACACCCTGTACGTTCCCTTCGTCGCCGCCTCCAACGGCGAGATCGAGGTCAAGGCCTATACGACCACCTCGGGTGGGTTCCAGGCGGTCAACGTCCCGGCTGGGACGTCGACCACTCTCCTCAAGGCTCCGCAGATCCGCTTCATTGCCGAGGACCCGGCCACAGGGACGCCGTGGTACTGCATGCAGAAAGGGGCCGGGCCGACTTACTCCAGCAGTGTACAGCTCATTCACTTGAGCGGTGGGCTACCGGTGAAGGCGTGTTCGACGTCGTTCTTTGCGTCGTGTGCCGACGTCAGCTTCACGCTCAGCCCGGGTGGCGTGTGGTTCATGGAAGGGCCCGCGCCGGCTGGTGGAGGCACGCGTTTGTCCTTCTTCGACACCAACGCGAGCCTGACCAACGCCCAGGACGTCTACGGCCCCGGCGCGGCGCCCGCCAACCCGGCGACCACCGACATTCTCAAACTCCACTTTGCGGGCAACTCGGTCTTCATCCAGCGCACCCGCTCGGATGGTGCCGGCTCCGGCGCAGCGGAGGACTACTCTGCGGTCGAGTACTGGGCGCCGGGGCAGGTGGGCGCGACCAAGATCGTCGCCTCCAACGAGTTCCTCTACCAGATCGCCGTGGCGACGAACGACCAGGGCTGGATCGGCATCGTCGGCCGCGACACCCCGAGCTACGGGGTCACCCAGAACATCATCGCGCGGCGCTTCAGCTTCAAGGCGGGGGTGACGTCGCCGAACGCGGCGCAGGCGACCCTGCGCACCGACTCGGCGACGAGCGGGGTGGCGAAGCCGCTGAAGGCCTGGGTCAGCGGCGACGGTGACGTGTGGGGCTTCTTCCAGCCCAGGAGTGGGGCGAACATCCTCAGCGTCTTCCCGTCGATCGGGAACACGCCTGGCAACGCCGGCCTGGCGAGCTCGACGGTCAACCCGGGGGCGGGCGAGGCGCCGGCGGCGTCGGTGACGTTCCATCCGGGGGGCACCCTGGTGGGTATCCGAACCAACGCCTTCCAGGGCACCCTCAAGTACCTGACGAAGGCCGCAGGCTCGGCCGCAGCGTTGAACGAGTTCAACCCTCCGGTCGCCCTCAAGGCGACGACCCAGGTCGACTTCCTCCGCGACCTGGTGCCGGTCACCGGCGGCGGGAACAACTGGATCGCGTATCAGGTGACGGATGGGACCTTCAGCATTGCGAAGGTCGAGGTCGCGTCGACCCCGACGCTGACTGTTGTGGACAGCGGCCTCCTCAGCGCGCCCCATGACGCCCAGGTCGGTCCGGGCAGCGGCAACGGCAAGCCCTGGTTCTTCTATGACAAGGACAGCGGCTTCACGGTCGCGTGGATCAACGGCACCGGGAACTTCGACGCCTTCCTGGCCGACGCCGAGGTCATCACCCCGATCTACCGCCGCTTCAACGAGCGCCCGGTCCTCTGGGGGATTGGTTTCAAGAAGGCAGCGGGGGGCGCCCTCGACGTTTGCAGTCTTCCCGATAAGGACCACTGTTGGCAGGCCATCGAGGCCGTTCCAGCTTCGATCATGTGGCCGACATTCGGTACGGCGTACGTGTCGGCGGAGGGCATCGCTCACATGGTCTGGATCGGAGAGGATACGAGCACGCCGGCCGCGACGCTCTGGCGAAGCATTGATGCGCCAGTGAGCCTGAGCGAGCTTCCCTAGTCATAGTCGGTTCTAGCCAAACGCCGAGGGTGGAGCCCTCGGCGTTTGGCGTTCACGGCTCGGGCAGATTTCTGGCGCAGCGAGCGCCGATCTCTGAGCCGAAATCCGCCGGCGGAACCGGCGTCCGGTAGGCGGATCGCATCTCGTTCTGTCCGAACTTGAAGCTACCGCCACGCAACACTCGCGATGAGCTGCACATCGTGGTCGTTGCGGAACCGTCGGTCGGGGCCGCATCATAGCTGCTTCTCCAGCAATCCTCGACCCATTCCGCGATATTGCCCGCCATGTCGAGCGCACCAGTGGCTGACATTCCGGCGAGCTTCGAGCCTACATCTGCGGTTGTTCCGGTGTCGCAGCCGGTCCCGCCGGCCGAGAAGTCCCACATCACGGCTGTGTCGTTTGCGCACGTCGGGTCTGGTGAGTCGCCCCATGGGTACTCCGTGTGGGGCGATGCTGCTGCGGCGCGCTCCCACTCCGCTTCAGTGGGGCGACGCGCCATGAGCCAGGCGCAGACTGCACCAGCATCCTGCCACGACAGGTTGTCCTTCGGACGACGCGCGTTGCCGTCATTGCTGGCGTTGCCACCGACCGCCGCACACGCGCTCGCGTTCAAGCAGGCTTCGTAGGTCCTGACGGTCACCTCATATTTTGCGATGAGGTACCCAGCCGCGAACGTGACGGTATGTTGCGGCTGTTCTGAGCTGTCTCCGCTCCCGTAGCCCGGGCTTCCCATCGGGAAGCTCCCCGGTGGAACGAATATCCAGACGTCGTCAAGCTGCCAGCCAGCGGTGATCGTCTTTCGAGCATACTCACAGTAGTCCTTGTCATTGCATTTGGCGGAGTAGTTGGGGAGCGGGGGACAGGCTACGGCTCCGCACACCAGCGGGTGGCACGCGCCTGCATCGCATCGACCATCACCTCCGTTTGCGGCGGTCTGACACGGGGTGCCGTCGGGTTTGGGGGAGTCGAGGCAGCCGAGGGTGGGGTCGCAGCCGGCGACCTCGTGGCAGCTGTTCGACGGGCTGCAGGTGACCGGGGAGAAGCCGGTGCAGACGCCCGCCTGGCAGGTGTCGGTCGTCGTGCAGACCGAGCCGTCGTCGCACGGCGTGCCGTTGTCCTTGTCGAAGACCGCGCAGCCGCCCGTCGCGGGCACGCAGGAGGCGCGCTTGCACAGGTTCGTCGGCGCCTCGCAGGTGACCGGCGTCCCCGGCGCACAGGCGTCGGCGCCGGTGTCGCAGAACGCCTTGCCATCGCACAGGTTCGTGTCGGGACAGTCCGCGTCGCCCGTACACGCGCAGGCGCTCGCGTCGGAGACGCAGCCCCCGAAGGCCTCGTCGCAGCTGTCCACGCTACACGGTAGGCCGTCCGCACAGTTGAGCGCGACGCCCTTGCACTCCTGGCTCCGGCAGCGGTCGTCCTCGGTACACGCGAGCCCGTCGTCGCAGGGCACGTTCTCGGGCGGCGCCGCGCCCACCGCACAGGTGTACGTCGCCAGATCGCAGGTCTCGACCCCGTTGCAGGGGTTGTCGTCGTCGCACGACACGCCCGGGCCGCACTCGCACGCGCTGCCGTCGTGGACACAGCCCCCGAGCCCCTCACTGCAGCTGTCCGCCGTACACGCGACGCCGTCGTCACAGCCGTCCTGAGCGCTCAGGCACCTCCCCCCGACGCACCTGTCACCGACCGTACACACCAGGCCGTCACTGCACTCGACCCCGTCCGCCGCGTCCCGCTCGACGCACGTCCCGGTCGCCGCGTCGCACTGACTCACCTTGCACGGCGTCGCCGCCGGCGCGCAGCCCCCGACGCACGGGTGGCTCTGGCCCGTGTCGGCGCTCGCGGTGTCGTCCGGCGCCGAGGTGTCGCCCGCGGTCGCCGTGTCCGCCGCCGCCGAGTCGACGGCCTCGGTCTGGTCCACCGCCGGAAAGCACCCCGCGCTCAGCGTCCACAGGATCGCCCAAGCCGATAGCAGCGTCCGCGTCATCCTCAACCCCCTCTCGAGCGCGGTGAACCCTCAACCTATCGTCACCCGGTCGCCCACCCTGGACCCCAAAGTCTACCCCGTCGCCGAGGGACGTCCAACCGCTTGGAGTTGGCGAGGGACAGTGTTTGAATCGCCGCGTGCGCTGCCGACACCTCATCGTCCTCCGCGGCTCCCCCGAGGAGACCGCCGCCGCCGCTCAGGCGTCCCTCGCGCAGCGCGGCCCGACCCCGGGCGACGACCTCTGGGTGGGTGAGGGCGGGATCGCCCACGGACGCGTTCGGACGCTCCTCGGCCGCGCCTTCGACGCCGTCGTCCTCGACCTCCACGACGACCTCGACGCCGACGTCCTCGGCCAGGTCCACGGCTTCGTCCGAGGCGGCGGCGCGCTGGTCCTGCGCCTCCCCCCCGCCGACGCCCCCCCCGGGCAGCGCGGCCAGGAGCGCCTCGCCGCCTTCCCCTACAGCGCCGCCGACGTCGGGACCCGCTACCGCCACCACCTCGAGCGCGCCATCGCCCGCGCCGAGGTCTCGGCGCCACACGCCCTCGGCCCCGCCGATCACGACGTCGCCGGCACCGCCGAGCAGGCCGCCGTCGTCGACCAGCTCGCGAGCCGCCTCGCCGCCCCCGACCCGAGCGTCACCACCGTCGTCGCCGACCGCGGTCGCGGCAAATCCAGCGCCCTCGGCCTGGCGCTGGCGCTGGTCCGCGCCCGCGCCGCCAACGCCGTCGTCACCGCCCAGGACCCGGGCTCCGCCGCCGAGGTCTTCCAGTTCGCGCTCGGCCGCCGCGACCCGCCGCTCACCGGCCCCGTCCGCTTCGTCCCCCCCACCGCCCTCGCCACCGGAGACGTCGACGGGAACGCCGCCGTCGACGTCGACATCATCGTGGTCGACGAGGCCGCCCAGCTCCCCGTCCCGGTCCTCCAGCGCATCGTCCACCGTCACCCCAAGGCCCGCGTCGCCTTCGCCACCACCGCCCGCGGCTACGAGGGCACCGGCCGCGGCTTCATGCTGCGCTTTCTCGCCTGGCTCGCGTCGGATCCCCGCCCCCACACCCACCTCACCCTCGAGGCCCCCATCCGCTGGGCCCCCGGTGACCCCGTCGAACGCTTCGTCTTCGACGCCCTCATGCTCGACGCCCAGCCGGCCCCCCTCGACCCCGCCGCCGCCGACGAGCCGCTCGAGCATGCCCACCTCGACCGCGACGCCCTCGTCGCCGACGAGCGCACCCTCGCCGACGTCTTCGGCCTCCTCGTCCACGCCCACTACCGCACCACCCCCGAAGACCTCCACCGCATCCTCGACGCCCCCAACCTCGCGCTCCACGTCCTGCGCACCCGCACCAGCCGCCGCGTCGTCGCGGTGAACCTCGTCGCCCACGAGGGCGGGCTCCCCCTGGCCCTGTGCCGCGACGTCGCCCGCGGCCGCCACCGCCTCCGCGCCCACGCCCTGCCCGACACCCTCGTCGCCCACCTCGGCCGTCCCGAGGCCGGCGCCCTTCGGATGCTCCGCAGCGTCCGTATTGCGTCGCACCCAGACATGCGCCGGCGGCACGTTGCATCGCGCCTCATCGAGGCAGTGCAACGCACCTTCGACGGCGATCTGGTCGGCACCGTCTTCGGCGCGACCGCCGAGCTCTTGGCGTTTCGCCGCTCCCTCGGCTACGAGGTCGTCCGGGTCAGCGCCTCCCACGGCGCACGCACCGGCGAGCCCGCGGTGATGATGATCCGCCCGAGCTCACCCGCGGCCCGGGCGCTCCACGACGCCCTGCGGGCCGAGCTCGCGCGCGATCTGCCGCTCCAGCTCGCCCTCCACGAGGCCGACGGCGAGCTCCTCCTCGACCCGGGCCTCGACCACGCCCTGCGCGCCGGCCTCCCCGCCGCCGCGCCCCTCGCGGACGGCCCCCGCGACGCCGTCGTCGCGAGCTACCTCGCCGGCCCGCGCACCTTCGAGTCGGTCGCAGCCGCCCTGACCGCCTTCGTCGCCGCGCACCCCGAGGCCCTCCGGCGCCTCGACCCCCAGCACGCCGCGCTGCTCACCGCCCGGGTCCTCGACCGCCGCTCGTGGACCCGGGCCGCCGGCGCCGCGGGCTACCCGAGCGTCCGCGCGGCGATGCGGGCCTTTCGCCGCGCGGTCCACGCGCTTACCCTCGAGGCCGCTCCCCACCTCCTGCCGGGTGATGACACCGCATGATCCCGACCATCCACCTCTTCGACATCGACGGCACCCTCGTCACCGGCGACGGCGCCGGGCGCCGGGCGCTGATGCGCGTCTTCGACCGCCGCTACGGCCGCCCGGACGCCCTCGACCGCATCGTCTTTCACGGCGCCACCGACCGCGCGATCATGCGCGAGGCCCTGCTCGCCCTCGCGGTCGCCCACGACGACGCCCACGTCGACGCCGTCCTCGCCGAGTACGTGGCCGAGCTCCCCGAGCTCGTCGGGGCCGACGGCTACCGCGCCCACCGCGGCGTCCTGCCCCTGCTCGAGGCCCTCGACGGCCGCCCGGGCCTCGCCCTCGGCCTCGGCACCGGCAACATCGAGGCCGGGGCGCGGGTCAAGCTCACCCCGCCGGACCTCAACCGCTTCTTCCCCTTCGGCGGCTTCGGCTCCGACGCCGAGGACCGCGCCGAGCTCCTCGCCATCGGCGCGGCGCGCGGCGCGGCGCGCCTCGGGGTGGCGCGGGCCGCCTGCCGGGTCGTCGTCATCGGCGACACCCTGCGCGACGTCCAGGCCGCCCACGCCATCGGCGCCTTCTGCGTCGCCGTCGCCACCGGCGGCAACACCGCCGACGAGCTCCGCGCCGCTCGCGCCGAGGTCGTCGTCGACTCCCTCGACGACCCCGCCGCCGTCGCCGCGCTCACCGGCTGAAACGCCCCCCCTACGCGCCGTACCAGCTCGTCGCGATGACCCGGTGGCGGTAGATGTTGAGCTGCTGGCAGCGGCTGCAGACCGTCACGCACACGTCGACCTCGCCGCGGGCGAAGCGGGCGAGGCAGGCCTCGCAGAAGACGTCGGGGTAGTCGCCGTCGAGGCCGTAGAGCACCGTCACGTCGAGCGCCTCCGGCGACTCGACCACGCAGCGGCACGCCATCGCCGCGACGCCGCTGCCGTGCCGCTCGCACGCCACCAGATCCGCCGTGCCCTCCGGCGCGAGGCCGTACTCCTCCATGCAGCGCGCCGTGAACCGCTCGGCGAGCGCCCGCCGCAGCGGGATCTCGCCGCTCAACGCCCCGAGCGCCGGGTCCCGCGTCGCGACGATGACCGGCGCCCCGTCGGGCGCCGTGCCCGAGAGCGTCACCGCCGCGCCCCGGGTCCCCGGAAAGCCCGGCCAGTCCACCGCGAGCCGGTCGTCCGCCGTCACCCACAGCACGAACTCGAGCGGCGCCTCATCAGCCCCGATCGGGACGCGCCCGATCGCCCGGCGCGCCCCGCCACCCGGGTCCGCCGCCGCCCAGACCGCGTCGTGGCGGTCGTGGGGGAACATCTCGCGACAGTGTTCGCAGTCGCACACGAGGAGGTGTTTGTGCAGCTTGATCAAACCCGCCCCGTTTGTGTGCGGTGCAGCGCGATGCGCGTCAGTTGATCTGGGTGCCGGCGTCGACGAGGTGGGTCGGGTCGACGCCGACCAGCTCCAGCGCGCGGGTCCAGATGGCGGCGCGCGGGGTGTCGAACAGGACCTCGAGCGACAGCGGGGCGGTCAGCCACGAGCCCTGCGCGATCTCCTGGTCGAGCTGCCCGGCCCCCCAGCCGGCGTAGCCGAGCACGAGCCGGAAGCGCCCCTTGGGGTCCTTGCCGTAGGCGGCGAGGCCGTCCTGGGAGCTCGTCAGGGCGAGCCCGGCGTCGACGATCTGGCTGCCCTCGAAGCTCACCGCGCTGTCGTGGAGGAGCCAGCCGCGCTGCCGCTCGACCGGGCCGCCGGCGAAGGCCTTCTGGGTCTCGTCGCCCTCCCAGGCGATGTCGGCCTCGGCGCAGATGGCCGCCACCGGGAGCTCGAGCTCCTGGTTGATGACCAGCCCGAAGGCCCCCTCGCTGGTGTGCGCGCACAGCACCACGACCGAACGGAAGAAGTTCGGGTCGAGCAGGTTGGGCATCGCGATCAACAGCCCTGGGGCGACGGTGAAGCTCACCCCCCGATTATATGCGCTGGGCGCCGGCCTGCTGCAAGGCTGGGCTGCCCGGGAGCGTCGCGCGGCGCGGGTCGGTCTGCTACCGTGTGGCGTGCCGCGGCGCGGCCGTGGCGCGGCACGGCTCGGGAGGTGAGCGGGTGCGCAGAGCGGGCGAGGGCGGCGAGGGGGAAACCGCGCGACGCGTGGCCGGGCCGAGCGCGCCCGCCCGGTCAGCGGGGCGGCGCCCCTCGGGTTGGGTCGTGGTCGCGGCGGCGCTGCTCGGGCTCGCGCTCGGGGCTGGCTGCCCGAGCGCGACGGCGGACGGCGCGATCGCCG
>PHBI01000097.1 GCA_002841945.1 Deltaproteobacteria bacterium HGW-Deltaproteobacteria-14 | reverse complement strand
AGGCCGCCGCCGACGCCAAGGCCGCCGCCGACGCCAAGGCCGCCGCCGACGCCAAGGCCGCCGCCGACGCCAAGGCCGCTACGAACACGACCGCCGCGGACAGGGCCGCCGCCGCGAAGAAGGCCGCCGACGCCAAGGCCGCCGCTGAGAAGGCCGCCGCCAGGAAGGCCGCCGAGGCCAAGGCTGCGGCTGACGCCAAGAAGGCCGCCGACGCCAAGAAGGCCGCCGACGCCAAGAAGGCCGCCGACGCCAAGGCCGCCGCCGAGAAGGCCGCCGCCGAGAAGGCGACCACCTCCCCCGAGGAGAGCTTCCGCGACCAGAGCCGCCACTACATCAAGCTCGGCCTCGAGGCGTTCAAGAAAGAGAACTACAAGCTCGCTGCTGGCTACTTCGGCAAGGCACAGGATCTCGACAGCGAGAACAAGCTCGCCGAGCGCTACCTGAAGCTCGCCCGCGAGAAGATGAACCCGTAGGCCGCGTCGCCGTGACCGCCCCCAGCGTCGTCGTGAGCCTGGCCGACCGGGCGGCCAGGGGCCGTCGGGCGACGCGCGTCCGCAGCTGGTCGCGCGTCGCGGCGACACAGCGCCCGTGACGGGCCTCGCCCGGTGGGTCGTCTGGACCAGCGCGCTCGCGCTCGTCGCCGTGCTCCTCGGCGAGGGCTGGGAGGTCAGCACCAGCGCCGCCTTCGAGGCAGGGATGTGGGTCGTCGGCTTCGGCGCCGTCCTGCTGAGCGTCGCCTACGACGTGGCGCTGCTGCTCCGGCGCCCGCGAAGGCTGCGCGAGCTCCGCGGGGTCGGCGTCGACATGGTGCTCCTCGTCCCGGTGGCGGTCTTCGTCGGACAACCCTCGCTGTGGGGGCTCAGCGTGTTTCTGCGCCAGTCCCTGGTGTTCGGTCGCCTGGTCGCCCAGACCGCGCGCTATCGGCGGTTCGTCGGTACGCTCCAGAGCAACCCGGCGAAGGTGATGGTCCTGTCCTTCGCCGGCATCATCGCCCTCGGCGGGGTGCTGCTGACCTTCCCCAGGGCGACCACCGACGGCGCGGGCGCCGGTGTCGTCGACGCGCTCTTCACCAGCACCTCCGCGACCTGCGTCACCGGCCTCGCGACGCTCAACACCGTCGCCGACCAGTTCGCCGACCTCGCCCGCCAGAGCTTCAGCCCCTTCGGACAGGTCGTCATCCTGATGCTCGCCCAGATCGGCGGCCTCGGGATCATGACCATCTCCGCCGCGACGGTCGTCCTCGCTGGGGGCCGCCTGGGCCTGCGCCGCGCCGGGATGATGCAGTCGCTGCTCGACGAGGAGTCCACCGCGACCCTGCGCGCCGCCGTACGCCAGATCCTCGTGATGACATTCACCATCGAGACCATCGGCGCCGTGCTGCTCTTCTTGCGCTTCGACGGACCGGACGTCGACAGCGGCACAGCGCTCTGGCAGGCGGTCTTCACATCGATATCGGCGTTCTGCAACGCCGGCTTCTCCATCTTCGGTGACTCGCTCTCCAGCTACGTCGGCGACACCTATCTCAACGCCGTCGTGAGCGGCCTCATCATCGCCGGCGGCCTCGGCTTCACCACCATCGTCGTCCTCGCCGCCCGCCGCACCTGGCGCGGCGGCCCAGGCGGGGCCTGGCGCCGCATCCCGCTCCAGACGCGGCTCGTCGTCACCACCAGCCTCACGCTCATCGTGCTCGGCACCGTGACGTGGTTCTACTTCGAGTACGAGGACAGCCTCGCGGGCCTCAGCGTGCACGACAAGGTGGTCGCTAGCTTCTTTCAGTCGGTCTCGCTGCGGACGGCGGGCTTCAACACCGTCGACATCGGCGAGATCTCGCGCGTGACCCTCATCATCTCGTGCGTGCTCATGTTCATCGGCGCGAGCCCGGGCTCCACCGGCGGTGGCGTAAAGACGACGACCGTCGCGGTCTTGCTCATGTCGATCCGGGCGTCCATTCGCAGCCAGGCGAGCATCGAGGTCGGCCGCCGCTCGATCAGCCCCGTGGTCGTCAACCGCGCCGTCTCGATCGTGGTGATAGCGCTCCTCGTGCTCATCCTGGGCCTCGTGCTGCTCCTCGTGACCCAACCCGAGCTGCCCTTCGACCAGCTCTTGTTCGAGGTCGTCAGCGCGCTCGGCACGGTCGGCCTCTCAATGGGCGCCACCCCCCACCTCGATGACGTCGGCAAGATCATCGTGATCATCATCATGTTCATCGGCCGCGTCGGCCCGCTCACCGTCGCGCTGGCCGTGGGCCGACGCCAGGCCGCCGGGCGCATTCACTACCCCGAGGGCCGCGTGGTCGTCGGCTGAAGGAGGACTGTTCGTGGAACGCATCGCCGTCATCGGCATCGGCCGCTTCGGAGGCCGCCTCGCGCGGAGCCTGACCGACCTCGGCGCCGAGGTGCTCGCGGTCGACGAGCGCCAGGACGCCGTCGAGACCGTGCGCGACCACGTCGCGCTGGCCGTCGCCCTCGACGTCACCGACGAGACCGCCTTTGGCGCCAGCGGCGTCGCCGAGGTCGACATCGCCGTGGTGGCCATCGGCAAGAACCTGGAGGCGTCGATCCTCGTCGCCGCGCAGCTGGTGCGCCTCGCCGTGCCGCACATCGTGGCCCGCGCCTCGTCCGACCTGCACGCCCAGATCCTGCGCCTGCTCGGGGTGCACGACGTCGTAAACCTCGAGGCCTCCGTCGGCGACAGCGTCGCGCGCCGCCTCGTGAGCCCCGATCTGCACGAGCGCCAGCAGCTGCCCACCGGTCACGAGTACACCGAGCTCGTCAGCCGCCCCACCCAGTGGGGGCGCAGCCTGGCGGAGCTCGCGCTGTCACAGAGGTACCGCGTGACGCCGCTCGCGATCCGCCGCCAGCGACCCGCCATCGACGACACCGGCCGCAGCGTCGTGCGCGCCGAGCTCATCGTGGACCCGGATCCCGCCGAGGTCGTCCGCGAGGGCGACCGCATCGGGGTCGTCGGCACAGCCATGCGCCTGCGCCAGCTCGCCCGGGCTCGCGATGAGTGACGCGCCCACCTGGCACGGCCCGGTGGGCTTCCGGGTCCGCTTGACGCTGGCGCTCGTCGGCGTGCTGGCGTTGGTGGTCCCGCAGGTCGTGCTGACCGTCGACGCGATGATCCACCTCCACGACGGCGGCAGCGAGGTCGCGCGCCTCGGGGCGCTCGGCGGTCGCGCCGAGGAGCTCGCCGCGCGCGTCGACACGCTCCTCGCCGCTGCGCGCGGGATGGCGCCGGGCGCGCTCGCCGACGCCGTAGACCGCGCCTCCCACGAGATCCGCGCCGGCCTGGCGGAGAGCCCCCTCCCGGACAGCGCCGACACCATCGCCGACGCGCTCACGGCGTGGCGCGACGTGGTCTCTCCCATCGCGGGGACGCTCGAGGCCGACCCGACTCCCGACATCCACCCGTGGGTCGCCGCCCTCGGGCACGCCCGCGAGAGGAACCTCGCCGCCATCGCCGCCTGGCACGCGAACCACGCCCTGCCGGACGAGCGGGCGGCCGGCACACACATCGCGTGGCTCGAGGATCGACTCGCGGGCGAACCCGAGCGGCTGCAGCTCGCCGCCCTCCCCTACGAGCTCGCCGACCGCGGCATGGCTGGCGCGTTCACGGCGACGCGAGGCAACGTCGTGACCCGGGCCGCGGCGGCGGTGCGGAGGGCCCTCGGCGCCCTCCGAAGCAGCATCCACGAGACGATGTCGGCTCAGGCGCAGACGATCAAGCGGGAGGTGGACGCCGCCAACCGCTACCTCGTGACGCTCGTGCTGCTGACCCTGGTGTACGTCGCGGCCCTGATCCTGCTCCTGCCGGGCCGCCTCGTCGGCCCGCTGCGCCACCTCCGCGCGGTGATGGACCGCGCCGCCGCCGGCCACGTCGACGCCGAGGCGCGCACCCTCGGGGAAGACGAGATGGGGCAACTGGGCCGCGCGCTCAACGGGCTCCTGCGGCGCACGCGCAGCTTCGACGCGCTCAAGCGCGACCGCATCGTCCAGGACCGCGGACACATCCGCCAGCTCCTCGAGATGGTGCCGAGCGCCTTCGCCATCCTCGACCCACGGCACCGTATCGAGCACGCCAACCGCGCGTTCAGAGAGCTGTTTCGGCTCCCCGAGGACTTCGAGGACCGCTCCCTGCTCGACCTCGTCGAGGGCGCCGATCTAGAGCCCTTCGCCGAGCTCCTCGACGACGCCCTGAGTCGCCGTCGGGCCATCGACCACCTCCCGCTCACCCTCGACGGCGGCGACGGGCCCCGGGTCTACCTCCTGACCCTCGACCCGGCCCGCAACCGCGCCGGGAGAGTCGCAGCCCTCCGGATCCGCCTCGATGAGGCGCCGACCGCAGGCGCCCCGTCGAGCTCGTGACCCGGGTGCGTCAAAACGCCACTGTCGTTCGGGCACTTCCGGCGTTTCGCCCACCTTCTTCACAGGTTATCCACAGCCCCTCGGTCTGCCCGTCAGGGTCGCAGAGCGGCCTGCGGGGCGGGCGCCTAGCACGTCGCAGGGCACCTGACCAAGCGCTATATTCCGACCCTGTGGAAACTTCGGGCTTTTCGCGGCCATCACAAGTCGCCGACGCCGGCACGCCTCGGATCGCGCGGTAACTCCTACGCTTTTCCGCGTACCGCGGCGCGTCATGCCGCAGGCCGCTTCACCCCCGGCCACGCGGCGAGCGCGCGCTCGATGGCCCGTCGCTGGACCTCGAAGAGGCTCTGGATCCCCCGCTCGGCGAGCCCGAGCAGGGCGTCGAGCTCGGCGCGCGAGAACGCGGCGCGCTCGCCGGTCCCCTGCACCTCGATGAAGCGCCCCGCGCCGGTCATGACGACGTTCATGTCCACGTCGGCGCGGCTGTCGAGCGGGTAGTCGAGATCGAGCCGCGGCACGCCGCCGACGATGCCGACGCTCACCGCCGCGACCGGGTCGAGGATCGCGGCGCGGTCGGTGAGCCCGTCGTGCACGAGGCGCTCGACCGCGATCCGAGCCGCCGCGTAGCCACCGGTGATGGCCGCGGTGCGCGTTCCCCCGTCCGCCTGGATCACGTCGCAGTCGATCCACAGGCTCCGCGGCCCGAGGCGGTCGAGGTCGAAGGCGGCGCGCAGCGATCGGCCGACGAGCCGCTGGATCTCGGTCGCCCGCCCGTCGGGCCGCCCCTGGCTCGACGCGCGGCGGACACGGTAGGGCGACGACCCGGGGAGCATCGCGTACTCGGCCGTGAGCCAGCCCCCACCGGACTTCTCCCGAAAGGCGGGGACCTTCTCCTCGACGGAGACCGTGCACATGACGCGTGTTGCACCGCAACACACCAGGACCGACGCCAGCGGTGCATCGGTGAAATTACCGGTAATTGTCGTCTCTCGCAATGCGTCTGCGGCGCGCTCGCTCATGGCTCTCCAGGGGCTCGGGGGAGGGGTCGATTACCACACCGAGCCTCCGTCGCGCGACCGTCGACGCGGCGGCGGCGGCCGAGACGGCGCCGCCAGCGCCGCGCCCGGTGACATCCGACGCGCCGATGGAGTCTGGATTCCGCGCGGGCGTTCCGGCATGGTGCTCGGCGTGAAGCGTGCGCTCGCCATGCTCGGGGTCCTCACCCTGGTCGCTGCCACCGCGCCGGGAGAGGCCATGACGGTCGTTCCCGCGCCCCTCGACGCCTTGCTCCGCGAGGCTGACGCGGTCGTGCGCGGGGTCGTCACCGCGACCCGCGCGGAGGCCGAGGATCCTGCCCGGCCGCAGCTCTGGACCCGCGTCACGATCGGCATCGTCGACGTCGCCAGCGGCCCCCACGAGCTCGCGGTCGCCCGCAGCCTCGAGATCCGCCTCCCCGGCGGTGAGACCGAGGCCCTGCGCACCGTCGTGCCCGGGGTGCCCGCCCTGGTCCCAGGGGACGAGGTCATCCTGCTGCTCGTGCGGCGCGGCGAGGCCTGGCTGCCGCTCGGCTACAGCCTCGGGACCCTCTTCGTCGACGGCCACGAACGGCTGAGGCGCGCGGGGAGCGACGGCCGCCCCGCGCGCCTGGTGCCTGGGGCGAGCTGGTCGAGCCTGGTCCGCGGGGCGCTCGGGCCGCCGTGACGCTGCATCGCAACATAGCGGGCCTCGCGGCCCTCGTGGCGCCCCTGCTCGTCGCGGCCGGTGCCCACGGCTACATCCTGGTGACGACCGGCGACGGCACCCCGATCGGGTGGTATCAGCGCTGCGTCGAGATCTGGACGAACCCGGCGGTCGTCGCCGAGCTGACCCCCGACGAGGTGCAGGGAGCGCTCGAGCGTTCGCTCGCGACCTGGGAGGCGGTGGACTGCACCTGGATCGGGGCGGCCGCGCGGGGCTTCACCTGCTTCGACCACGTCGGGCTCGCCGCGTGGCCGGGCGCGCAGAACGAGGTGCTCTCCCGCGACACGCCCGGGAGCTGGCGCCACCCGAACCGGGTCGTGGCGCTGACCTCGCTGACCTACGACAAGCGTGACGGCGCGATCATGGACGCCGACATCGAGCTCAACGGCGAGGACTTCGCGTTCGCGGTCGACGGGAGCGTCAGCGCGTACGACCTCCAGCAGACGCTGACCCACGAGCTCGGCCACGTCTTCGGGCTCGATCACACGCCGGTGGTCAGCGCGACCATGTACGCGCTCTCCTACCCGGGCGAGATCTCCAAGCGCAGCCTGGCGCCGGACGACGTGGCGGGGATCTGCGCCAACCACCCGCTGTCGACGACCCCGGCGACGGCCGCCTGCGAGTTCGCGGAGCGCGTCCCTGCGGACGCGCCGTGGTGCCCGGAGCGGCCCTCGCAGGGCTGCGCGGCGGGCGATCCCGTCGGGGCGATCGCGTGGCTCGTCGGGCTGGTGCTGTTGTGGGTCGGGCGGCGCCGCACCCGGAGCGTCGCTCGATGCGCCTGAGGACAAGCCGGACCGCGCTGCTCGCGTGGCTCGCGCTGGGCCTGGCCTCCCCGCCGGCCGGCGCCTGGGTGGCGTACGTGACCTCCGAGGGCGAGACGCTCCATTGGCTGGCCACGACCATCTACTACGCCGCCGCCACGGACCTCCCCGAGGAGCTCACCCGCTCCGGCGTGCAGCGCGCCCTCGACGACTCCTACGCCGCTTGGTCGACCTTGCCCTGCTACCCGATCGAGGCGGTGTTCGACGGCTTTGAGGACGGGCTCACGGCCTCGCAGACCGACGGGACCAACGCGCTGGTGTGGATCCACGAGGAGGGCGCCTGGCTCGCGGCGGGCTTCGGGGTGACCGAGCTGGCGCGCACCGCCGTCACCCACCGCGTGTCGACCGGCGAGATCGTCGACGCCGACATCCAGGTCAACGTGGCCGGCTTCACGTACTCCGAGGCTTTGACGTGCGCGCCGGACGTCTACGACCTCCAGTCCACGCTGACCCACGAGATCGGCCACCTCTTCGGCCTCGATCACACCACCGACGGCGACGCGACGATGGCCAGGCTGACCGATCCGGGGGTGTGCACCAAGCGCACCCTGAGCCGCGACGACGTCGATGGCTACTGCGCGATCTACACCCCGTACGCCCCAGCGGACCCGCCGCCCGAGGGGGACGGGGACGTCGCAGCGGGCGACGCGACGATCGGCGACGCCGGGCCGACGCGCCCCGGCTCGCGCGAGAGCTGCGCGGGCGGCGGAGGCGGGGGCGCCGCGGCGCTCGCGCTCGGCCTCGCGTGGCTGCTCAGCCGCAGCGCGCGTCGAGCCAGGCGCCGACGTCCGCGAGCACCTGGTCCCGCTCGGGCTCGTTGAAGACCTCGTGGAAGAGGCCGGGGTAGGTCTCGAGGGTCTTGTCGGCCGCCCCGGCCCCAGCGAAGAGCGCGCGACCGCCCGCCGGGTCGGTGAGCCGGTCCGCCTCGCCGAGCAGCATCAAGAAGGGGCGCGTCAGCTCCGCCGCCCGCGCGAGGGCGGCCTCCTCGGCCCGCACGAACTCGGTGTACCAGCGCGCGGTCGCGTTGGTCGTCACCAGCGGGTCGGCGACGTAGGCGGCCACCACCTCGGGGTCCTTGCTGATGAGCTCGGGGCCGATGCCGGTCGGGATCGAGAGCTTGGGCCACACCTTCGACATGAACTTGCCGAGCGCGTCCTTCCACCCCGGGATGCGCACGGCGGGCTTGAGCCCCGGCGAGGACAGGATGTAGCCGGTGACCGCCGCGCCGCGGGCCAGCGCGTGGTGCGCCGCGACGAGGCCGCCCATCGAGTGCCCGACGACGAAGACCGCCGTCCCCGGGCGGCGCGCGCGGACCTCGGCGATCGCGCGGTCGACGTCGTCGAGGTAGTCGCTCCAGCGGTCGACGTAGACCCGCGTCCCGGCCGAGTGGCCGTGTCCACGCAGATCGAGGCCGAGGGCGTCGCAGCCGTGGGCGTTGAGGGCGTCGAAGACGTGGACGTAGCGCCCGGAGTGCTCGGCGAGACCGTGCACGACGACGACCGCGGCGCGCGGCTCGGCGGCGGGGTGCCAGCGGTAGAAGAGGCGCGGTGCGCCGTCGCCTTCGAGGGTCCCGGTCTCGGGCTCGTGCTTCGCCATCGTCGCCTCCAGGGCGGTGCGGATCCGGCCCCGATCCATCCCACAAAGCGCACGAGCCCGCCAGCGCGGCGCGGGCGCAACGCCCCGCCCCCCTGGCGTCCGCCCCGGAAACACGGTATGCGCGGCCCATGCTGATGAGCCTCGCCATCAAGGACCTCGCGATCATCGACCACGCCACGCTGGAGTTCGGTCCCGGGCTGAACGTGATCACCGGCGAGACCGGCGCGGGTAAGTCGATCATCGTCGGCGCGCTCACGCTGCTGCTCGGGGATCGCGCGCGGACCGACACGATCCGGCGCGGGGCGAGCCGAGCCGAGATCTCGGCGCTGTTCCACGTCGACCCCGAGGGACCCGCCGCCGCCGCCCTGCGCGAGCTCGACCTCCTCGACCCCGAGGCCGACGGCGCCGAGCCCCTCGAGGTCGTGGTGCGCCGGGTGGTGGCCACGGGCGGCAAGGGGCGCGTCCACGTCAACGGGCAGCTCGTGACCGTAGGGACGCTGTCGGAGATCATGCGCCACCTCGTCGACATCTCGAGCCAGCACCAGCACACGCGGCTGCTCGACCCGTCGACCCACCTCGACGTGCTCGACCGCTTCGGGGGCCTGCGCGACCTGCGCGCCGCCTACGAGGCGGCGTGGCACGGGTTGGTGGCGGCGCGACAGCGGCGGGACGGGCTGCGGACGCAGGAGGCCGAGCGCCTGGCGCGCGAGGACTTCGTGCGCTTCCAGCTCGACGAGATCGACGCGGTGAAGCCGCGGGCCGGCGAGGACGACGAGCTCGACGCCGAGGCGCGACGCCTCTCCCACGCCGAGACCCTGATGGGGGGCGCGATCCAGGTGGCCGACGCGCTGGGACGCGGGGCGCGCTCGGTCGGCGATCAGCTGCGCGACGTGGAGAAGAACCTCGAGAAGCTGGCCCGCCTCGACCCCGCGCTCGAGCCGCTGCGCGGGCGCGTGGAGGCCGTGCGCCTCGAGCTCGAGGACGTCGCGATGGAGGCGGCCAGCTACGGCCACGGGGTCGACATCGATCCGCGCCGGCTCCAATCGGTCAACGAGCGCCTCGACGCGCTCAACCGCCTCGGGCGCAAGCACGGCGGCTCCCTCGCGGCGGTGCTGCTGGCGACCGAGGCGCTGCGGGCCGAGCTCACGCGCTTCGAGTCCCTCGAGGAGGCCGTGACCCGGGCCGAGGCCGAGGTGAGCCGCTTGCAGTTGCGAGCAGAGGAAGCGGCGACAACGCTGAGCGCGTCTCGTTCGAAGGCTGCGATCAACTTGTCGCAACGCATCGTAACGGAGCTCCACAGCCTCGCGATGGCCGGGGCGGACCTCCGCTTCGCGCTGACGCCGCTGGCGGAGCTCGGGCCGCGCGGTAAGGACGCCGGCGAGATCGCCATCCAGACCAACGTCGGCGAGGGGATGGGGCCGCTCGCGCGGGTCGCCTCCGGGGGCGAGCTGTCGCGGGTGCTGCTCGCGCTCAAGCGCGCGCTGGTGCGCGCGGACGCCGTCGAGACGTGCATCTTCGACGAGGTCGACGCCGGGACGGGCGGCGCGGTGGGCGACACCATCGGGCAGAAGCTTCAAGAGATCGGGGTCGAGCGGCAGGTGATCACGATCACGCACCTGGCGCCGATCGCCGCGCGCGCGGCGCTGCACCTGCGGGTGGAGAAGGGCGTCGACGGCGAGCGCACGGTGACCCGGGTCGTCCCCCTCGACGACGCAGCGCGGACCGACGAGATCGCCCGCATGCTGGGAGGCCTGGCGATCACGCCGAGCATCCGGGCCACGGCGGCCGAGCTGCTGCGCCTGCGAGCGGTGTAGGCGACGGGGAGGCGCCGGACGTTCTCGGCGCGGCTCGGCTGTGATAGCCATGGGGCATGTCTCGCACCCTCGCGTTCGTCCTCGCCACCTGCCTCGCCGCGCCCACCGTGACCGCCTGTGGCGACGAGGTCCAGGGGGGCGCCATCCTGCCCGAGCTGCGGGTGGCGAGCGTCGGGCCGAGCCCGATCGTCCCCGGGACCCGGATCGCCATCAGCGGCGGTGGCTTCGTCGTGCCCGCGGTGGCGAACCTGGCGGTCATCTTCCGGGGTGCGGTGGACGGTGAGGCGACGGAGTTCGCGGTGATCCCCGAGCGCGTCGACGACCGCACGCTCATCGTCGCGGTCGAGGGCGAGGTCGAGCAGGCGCTGGTGCGCCCGAGCGGGCGCTTCGCCGGCACGGTCAGCGTCCTGCGGTCGCCGCTCATCGACGCGCCCCAGGAGGAGGTCGGGACGCCGGTCGACCTGTTCGTGGCGCGGCGGCTCACCCCGCGGCTCGACGCCTTCGGGCCCGCGACCCTCTACGTGGGCGAGACGGTGACGCTGTCGGGCGATGGTTTCCTGCACGCCAGCGAGGGCGCGTCCATCGTCGCCCTCGACGGCACGATGACCCTCGAGCAGCCCGCGCAGGCCGTCGCGATCAGCGGGCTCCAGCTGCCGGCGGTGCCGCCGGACGCGGGGCGCAGGGACGCGCTGTCGTTCACGCTGACGCCGGACGTGCTGGGGATCCTGCCGGGGCGCTTCGACGGGACGGTCACGGTCATCAACGTCGATCGGCAGGATCAGCGTGACACGTCGGCGCCGCTGACGGTCGTGGGCCTGCCGCTCGCCGGGCCGGAGGTCACCGCGATGACGCCGCTGTCGGCCTCTCGGGGGCAGTGGGTGGTGCTCGAGGGGCGGGGCTTCACCGCGGCCGACGGGCTCCTCCAGGCCGCGACGGTGCTCGAGCTCGAGGGGCGCTTCACGGGCTCGGGCGGGGCGGTGCAGGACCTCTCCGGGGCCCGGGCCCTGACCCTCGTCCCCGACCTGGTCGTCGGCAACACGAGCCTCGGGGTGGTGTTGCGGGTGGACGTGGACGGGAGCGGCAATCCGCGCGGGCTGGGGCTCGTCCCCGGGACCTTCGAGGGCACGGTCGCGCCGATCGTGCTCTTCGGGGCGGACGCGACCCGCGGGCGCGGGCTGCCGGTCACGTTCACGGTGCTGCCGCAGCGCCAGATTATCTACATCAAGCTGTTGCCGGCCTTCGACGACGCGCTGAGCGAGTTCGGGCTGTTGGCCGAGAAGGACGCCGTGGTGGCGCGGGTCCTCGAGGTCGTCGCGCGGGACTACGCGGGGATCAGCATCGCCTTCACCACCGAGGAGCCCGAGGACTACGCAGAGTTCGGGGTGGTAGAGGTGGCCGGCTACGACCCGAACGGGGCGCACCAGTTCGGCCTCGACAACACGAGCGGCAAGGACGTCGGGAACCTGCGCTTCAACGACGTCATCGGCGGCTACAACGCCGACACCGAGGCGGACGGCTACGCGGCCTACGGCGGCGTCTTCCCGGCGGAGTTCTTCAACATGTCGCCGACGTTGGCGGACAATCCCCAGGCGTCGGCGCGCTTCGACGAGGTGTTCGGGGCGGTCATGCCGCAGCTCGGCGGGCGGCCAGCGGAGGCCGGCGAGGCGGCGAGCGGCGCGCGCGGCGGGAAGGTCGCCGAGGCGGTCCGGGTCTTTGGCAACCTCGTCGGCAACACGATCACCCACGAGGTGGGGCACAGCCTGGGCCTCGCGGCGATCGACGGACAGTTCCACAACATCGGGGACAACCCGGGGTGGATCATGGACGCCGGCGCCGCGCGGCCGTTCGAGGAGCGCGCCGAGCTCGACGGCGCCGGCCCCGCGGTCTTCTCGCCGCAGAACCGCGCCTACCTCGAGCGCATCTTGCCGCTCTGATACGCTCGCTCGGGGGCGCCTGAGTGCAGCGCCCCGCATCCCAAGTTGGCACCAGCGAGCTGGCACCAGCTCGAGAACCCTCGTGCGGGGCACTGCAGGGCGCCCACCTCACTCGCTTGCCCCCTGCCCGCCATCGGCGGTCCCCCGCTGAGGCGGGGGAGCGCTGTCGGCTTCGCAGACGTGGACTGCGTGGGCTCGACCTGCGATTGCCCCCCCAGCCCCCACCGTCGCGCAGGGGTCAGTCCACGACCAGCAGCGCGAGGGTCGGGCGGCCGGCTCGGACCTCGACCGTCACGAGGTGGTCGCCGGCGGCGACGTCGTAGGTGCCGGGGGAGAGCGCGAGGCGGGCGACGCCGAGGCGGGCGGGGAGCGTGCTCCAGGCGCGGGTGTCGGGGGTGTCGCCCGCCTCCATCGTACCGGCGAGCAGGCCGCCGAGGAGGTGCCCGAGGTTCGCGCCCCCCCGCTCGTCCCCTCCCCCGTCCGCGGAAGCCACCGTGCGCCGCACGGTCTGCCGGGACAGGGCGCGGGTGATGGCGGCCCGGGCGAGCTGGGGGCGAACCCGCTCGAAGTCGGCCCGCGCCGTCGCCGCCAGATCCGCCCAGGCCACCGTGACCGGGAGGCCAGCCACCGCGACCGCCGCGTCCTCGAGCGGCCGGTCGGCGGCGAGGCCGACGAGCAGGACCTCCTTGACCCCGAGCTCGCGCAGGTTCTGCGCGGCGCCGGGCTGAACGGCAAGCAGCCCCGCGGTGTCCACGTCCACGGGCTGGGCGACCTTCGCCGGGAGGCGCCCCGCGAGGACCAGCACGACGAGCTCACCGCCGCTCGCGTCGGGGCCGTCGGTGAAGAGCGCCGGCAGCGCCGCCCGCGCCTCGTCGAGATAGAGCCGCGCGGCCCGGTCGCGCCCGACCGCCTCGTGGGCCACCCCGGCCAGCAGCCGGCCGACGCCGAGGACCCGACCCGGATCCTGGCTACGCTCGCCGAAGAAGCGCGCCACGACGTCGAAGCGGCGCGCCTCGACCAGGGCGCCCCGGCGGTCTCCCGCAGCCAGGCGCGAGGCCATCCCGAGGACGTTGACCAGCAGCTTCTCCCACGCCGGCGAGCGGTAGGGGCGCGCCGCGTCGGCGAAGAGCCAGCTCGCCACCTCGCCAGCGTCATCCTTGGTCAGGTCGACGACCTCGAGCAGCGGGTCAGCCTGCGCCAGCGCGCCCGCGGCGACCGCGGGCAGACCCTGATGCAGGGCGACCACCGCCAGCTCGAGGCGCAAGAGCACGCCCTCCGGGCCGTCGCGGCGACCGTCGGCCAGGAGCGCCTCGAGGGACGCCCGGGCGCGGTCCGGCTGCCCGGCGTCGAGCGCCTGGTGCGTCGCAGCGACGTCGCGCTCGTAGGGGGCTCCAGTGGCACATCCGGACAGCATTGCAATGCAACACAGCCCGCCGACCTGAGCGCGGAGCCAGGGGCTCATAGCTCGGCGACGTAGGCCTTGGTGACGTCCGTCTCGCCCTGCCAGCGGACGACGCCGGTCTCGACCTCGATGACCTGCAGAAACGCCATGTACTGCACGCGCCGCATGTCCAGCGTCCGCTCGGCGGCGTCGTAGACCTTGCCGACCACCACGTAGCGCGCGCCGATGAGACCGCCGTAGCGGACCGCCTCGCCCGGGGCGAAGATGTCCTGCTGCTGGTTCTTGATCTCGTGCACGAGCTCGCGCTGGCGCTCGCGGCTGACGACGTCGAAGGCCCCGTGGTTCACGAGGGTCGTCTCGATCTTCGACTGCAACGCGTCGAGCTGGGTGTCGATGTGCTCGCTCGTCTCGTTGGCGAGGGGCGCGATGGCGATGGTCGGGGCGGGCGTCGTCTGGCCGGCGCGGGCGTAGAAGGGCGAGCCGACGAGGTCGCTCGCGAGGGACGCGAACATCTTGTCGAGGTCGCGCCGGTCGAGGCCGGTGGACATCGCGGGGGTGTCGAGCCACGGCGTGTCCGAGTCCCGCGTGTAGCTGCCGACGGGCATCTCGTGGGCGCAAGCGGGGAGCAGACAGACGACGGCGACGGCGCTCAGCAGAACGCGCATGGGGAACCTCCGGCGGGGCGTGGGGGTCGCTCGGGTCAGCGAACGTGGGCCACAGACGAGCCTGAGAGCGGCCTATTCAGGACCTATTCCCGAGGCCGGGAAAAACTCTACCCACGCTAGACACACAGAGGCCCGGCGGGCAGAAGCACGCCGGGCCTTCGTGGGGGACGCTTGGCGCGCCGGAGCGGCGCGCCCGCGACTAGAAGCCGCTGAGCGGCAGGGTCGCGGTGCCCTCGGCCTGGTCGGAGATGAAGACCATGCAGGCGTTGGGGTCGGCCTCGTTGACGCAGTCGAGCCCGGTCGCGATCGAGACCGCGTACGGCTCGGAGCCGACGCAGTTGACGCCCGGGTTCAGGCCGGCCGCCGTGCAGGCGTCGTCGTCGATCTCGTACACGGTGACGTCGTAGCCGCTGAGGATCTGCGCGGCGCCGTCGAACTCACCGATGAGCCAGCCGAAGCCGAGGCTGTAGAAGCCCTCGGTCAGCTTCGGGTTCGCCTGGGGCGCACCCTTGGCCTGGGCGGTGTCCTCGAAGCCGTGCTTGGTGCAGTCGGCGTCGTCGCGCTCGGCGTCGATGCTGTCGAGGTAGCCGACGAGGGTGTTGCCGTCCCACAGCGCGACCGCGTCGATGTCGGCGCCGTGGGCGCCGGAGGAGCTCGTCGCGCAGCGGTGCTCGGAGAGGTCCTCGAGGAACACGGCGTAGTACTCCGGCGCGACTACGGTCGTGTCGGTCCCGATGTTCGTGTCGGTCACCGTGGTGTCGGTCGGGGTGAAGGTGTCGGTGGTGACGATGTCACTGTCGCCACCCTGGGTCTCGCACGCCTGAATACCGAGGGTCATCACACCCAGCGCCAGGAACGGAAGCATCAGCTTCTTCATAGGATCTCGCCTCCTTGGGCTCGTCTCGAGTTGCGCGGCCGGACTGGCCGTCGCCGCGTAGGACACGGGCCGCAGAGACGCGACGCCGGGTCCGGGATTCACATTGTCGTCGGGGGCCAAGCACGAGATGCGGTGGTGCCCCCGTGCAACTGACGCGCAGTGTAGATATCCCGGGGGTGGTGTCAAATGTAACCTGTGGCACCGAGAAACCGGCGGTGCGGCCCTCAGCGAATCGCGTCACCGAACGATTCCCAGTCGAAACCGGGCCCCGGGTCGACCGCGCGGGAGAAGAGGTGGAGGTGACCCACGACGCCGACCGGCTGGGCGCCTGGGCCGAGCGCCCGGCGCGGCACCGCGGGCCCGCTGCCGTCGAGGGTGCGCGGGACCTGCGCCGGCACCTGCGGGAACACGGCGAGCAGCGCCCGCACCAGCTGGACCAGGCTCTTCTTCTGCGCCTCGGTGTAACCCCAGGCCTGGACCTCCTCGCCTTGGATGACGATGAACTCGCTGAGCGGGCGCGTGATCCCGGCGTCCGCCGCCTCGGGCGGGAGCGGGGGGCGAGAGGTTATGTCAACCGGATTGACGATATCGACGCTGACGCTCCGCCGGTCGATCGGGGTCAGGTCGACGTGGTTCGCCTCCCAGCCGAGGTCGAGGGTCTGAAACACGGTCCCGTCCCAGTCCACGTAGAAGTGCGTCGAGCCCGGGTTGGTGCCGAGATACACGAAGGCCTCCCGCGCGGTGACCGTCCGCGAGTCGTGCAGCACGATGAGGTCGACGGCGTCCACCACCGCCGCGCGGTCGGTGGGGTCGACCTCGGCCCCGGCCTCGTCCGTCCGGGCGCGATACCACCTCGGGATCGGCGGCTGCTCCGGCGCGAGCCCCCGCTCCCGGGCGAGCTCAATCATCGCCTTGCGCTCCTCGAAGCGGTAGCGCTCGGTGTTGACCGGGACGTCGACCGCGACCGCCTGGCCGGCGATGTAGATCACGCCCTTCGGCGCCGCCACCGGCGCCCGCACCTTCGGGCGCACGACCTGTTCACCGCGGGTCGCGAGGCGCAGCCCCACCAGCGCCTCGGGGTGCCCGGGCTCGTCGCCGAGCAGCAGCTCGAAGGTCGCCGCGGCGCCCTCACGGTCCCCCTCTGCCAGGTCGCGAAAGCCCTCCTTGAGGCGCCGCTCGACCCCGAGCTCCTCCTGGGGCTCGCAGCGCGGCGGACCGGTCGGCGTGGCGGGGGCGTCGCACCCCGAGAGCGCGATGGGCGCGAGCAACGCCAGCAGCGCGACGCGCAGCTCACGCATCCGGGCCCCCGACGGCGACGCCCATGCCGATGAGGTCGTCGTAGCGGCCGTCCCACTTCGCGTAGCGCCGCAGCGCCCCTTCCTCGGCGAAGCCTCGGGAGCGGTACAGCGCGGCAGCGACGCGGTTCTCGGAGTAGACCGACAGGCTCACCCGTCTGAGCATCGGGCTCGCCCGGGCCCAGGTCAAGACGGCGTCCAGCAGCACGCCGCCGATCCCGCGCCCCCACGCCACCCGGTTGACCCCCATCGACAGGTCCGCCGCGTGGGCCGTCCGGCGACCGCGACCGCCGACCAGGGTGATGCTACCGATGATGGGCTGCTTGCCCGGCGGCGGCCCGGGGCGTGCGGCGACGATGCAGACGCAGTTCTCGCGGCGCGCGTACTCCTCGAGGATGTCCTTCTGCTCGGCGATGTCCGGCAGCGGATCGGCCGCGCTCTGCAGCATGAACGGCGTCTCAGCGACGATGAGCGCGATGTGCTCGAGGTAGCGCGCGGCGTCGCGGCGCCCGGCCTCGCGGAGCTCGAGGGGCTGACCGAGGCGGTCGATGCCGCGCCACGGGACGTCGAACAGCGTCACCGGCGGGGCTACTCTACGACCTCGCCCGCCGCCACAGCGGTGAACGCGAGGCGCGTCGCGGCGCCATCGGGGGCCGCGTCGACGGCGATCCCGCTGGCCGCGGCGAAGTCCCCGGCGATCATCCGGTAGGACAGCGGGTCCTCCACGAGCTGGCGGATGGCGCGCTTGACCGGCCGCGCTCCGTAGGCCGGGGTGTAGCCCTCCTCGGCGATGATCTGCAGCGCCGCCTCGCTGAAGGTCAGCGTCAGGTTCTTGTCGACCAGGCGCTTGGCGAGCTCCTTGAGCTGCAGCCGGGTGATCTTGACGATGTGCTCGTGGACCAGGCGCCGGAAGATCACCGTGTCATCGATGCGGTTGAGCATCTCCGGGCGGAAGAAGCCGTGGAGCGCCTCGGCGACCTTGTCGCGCATGACCTGCTCGGGAGCGTCCGCGAGCTCGACGATGGCGGACGATCCGAGGTTCGAGGTCATCACGATGAGGGTGTTCTTGAACGACACCACCCGCCCCATCGAGTCGGTCAGGCGCCCCTCGTCGAGGACCTGCAGCAGCAGATCGAACACCTCGTGGTGGGCCTTCTCGACCTCGTCGAGCAGCACGATCGAGAACGGCCGCCGGCGCACCGCCTCGGTGAGCTGCCCACCCTCCTCGTAGCCGACGTAGCCCGGCGGCGCGCCGACCAGGCGCGCCACCGAGTGCTTCTCCATGTACTCCGACATGTCGATGCGGATCATGGCGTTGGCGTCGTCGAACAGCTCCGTCGCGAGGCACTGGACGAGGTAGGTCTTGCCGACACCGGTCGGCCCGAGGAACAAGAGCGAGCCGAGCGGGCGCTTCGGATCCTGGATCCCCGAGCGCGAGCGCCGGACCACGTTCGCCACCGCCCGGACGGCCTCGTCCTGGCCGATCACCTTGGCCGCCAGGCGCTTGTCGAGCTCGAGGAGCTTGGTCGCCTCGTCCTGGGCGAGGCGGGTCACCGGGATGCCCGTCCACGCCGAGACCACCCGGGCGATGTCGTCGGCGCTGACCGAGTCCTTGATCCAACCGCCGTCCTTCTGCACGACCGCGAGCTCCCCCTCGATGGCCGCCAATTGACGCCTCGCACCCGGGAGGCGTCCGAAGCGTATCTCGGCAGCTTCGTTGAGGTTTCCGGCGCGGGTCGCGGCCTCCTCGCCGCGATGCAAGAAGTCGAGCTCCTCTTTGACCTGGCGCAGCCGCGCGACGATGTCGCGCTCCTTCTTCCAACGCTCGGTGTAGCCGTCGAGCTGCACCCGCAGGCCGTCCATCTCCTTGGTGACGAGATCGCGCTGCAGCAGCGCGCTCCCCGAGCCCTCGCGGGTCAGCGCCTTGTGCTCGACCTCGAGCTGGGTGAGCCGCCGGCGCACCTCGTCGATCTCGAGCGGCAGCGAGTCGGTCTCGAGGCGCAGGCGGCTGCCGGCCTCGTCGACGAGATCGAGGGCCTTGTCGGGCAGGAAGCGGTCGGACACGTAGCGGGTCGACATGCGGACCGCGGCGACGAGGGCGTCGTCGGTGATCTGCACGCCGTGGTGGACCTCGTAGCGCTCCTTGAGGCCGCGCAGGATGCTGACGCTCTCCTGGAATCCCGGCTCGTCGACGTTGATGGTCTGAAAGCGCCGCGCCAGCGCCGGGTCGCGGTCGACCGACTGGCGGTACTCGCGGACGGTGGTCGCGCCGAGGCAGTGGAGCTCGCCCCGGGCCAACGCCGGCTTGAGGAGCGACGCCGCGTCGATGGCCCCGCTCGACGTCCCGCCGGCCCCGACGATGGTGTGCAGCTCGTCGATGAAGAGCAGGATCTGGCCCTCAGCGGCGCGGATCTCGGAGAGGATGTTCTTCATCCGCTCCTCGAAGTCGCCGCGCAGCTTGGCGCCGGCGAGGACGCTGCCCATGTCGAGGTTCATCAGGCGCCGACCGCGGAGGGCGTCCGGGACGTCCCCCGAGGCGATGCGCTGGGCGAGCCCCTCGATGATGGCGGTCTTGCCGACCCCCGGCTCGCCGACGAGCACGGGGTTGTTCTTGCGCCGCCGGCACAGCACCTCCATCAGCCGCCGGATCTCGTCCTCGCGACCGATGACCGGGTCGAGCCGCCCGCTGCTGGCGCGGGCCGTCAGGTCGATGGCGAAGCGCGCCAGCGCGCTGTCGTCGCCGGGCTCGGGCGGCGTGAAGCCGTTGCGCTGGGAGCTGCCGCCGACGGTCTCGCGGGCGCTCGTGGTGGCGCCGCCGCTTTGGGCCCGATCGGCCTCCGAACCAGCGCGCGCCTGGCTCGACGGCCTCGCTGCGGCGCCGTCGTTGCCCGGCGACCGCCGGCCGGTCTCGGAACGCGGCACGCTGCGCGCCGCCCGCGCCACCGCGTCAGCGACCACGCCGGACGCGTTCAGCGCGGCCTGGGCGCGGGTCCCGGTGACGAACGCCAGGGCGCCGAGGAGGTGGGCCGTCCCCGTCGCCGGCGCGCCGTCGGCCCGGGCGTTGGCGCGGGCCTGATCGAAGATGCGCACGAGGATGGGCGCGATCAGCAGCCGGTCCTGCCCGGAGACGCGCGGGAGCGCCGCAACCTCGTCGCTGACGGCCTGGCGCAGCGTCGCCGTCTGGGTGCCGAGGAAGCTGAAGATCCGCATCGCGTCGGTCTCGCGCGCGTCGAGCAGCGAGAGCAGGACGCGCTCGGCGGTCAGCTGCGGGTGCCGGTCCTTGATCGCCTCGCGGTTGGCGTCCTCGACCACCTTGCGGGCGGCGTCGCTGAAGTCATCGAAGCGCATGGGTCCTCACTGGGCACTGGACACGGGTCATGGCGCGGCTCACCGCGGCGCGAGGCGCGACGGGTCATCTAATATCACGGGCTTCTTGGGGGCGCGCGGCCAGCACGACCGGCGCGCCGTCGCGCAGCACGTCCACCCGGATGTCCTTCATCGCGACGGCGCTCGCCACGCGCAGCCGGAACTCGGCGACGTCCTTCACCGGCCGCCCGTCGAGGGCGACGATGACGTCCCCGGGCCGCAGGCCGGCCTTGGACGCCGGGCTGTCGTCCACCACGGCGTCGACGAGGACGCCGGTCTGGCTCGTGTCCCGGGGCAGGATGTAGACGCCGAGCCAGCTGCGGCTGACCTGCCCGCCCTGCATCAGCCGCGGCAGCGCCTCCTCGACCGCGCGCCACTGGATCGCGAAGCCGATCCCGTGGCCCTCGGCGTTGACCGCGGTGTTCACCCCGATGACGTGGCCCCGCATGTCGAACAGCGGCCCCCCGGAGCTCCCCTGGTTGATCGCGGCGTCGGTCTGGATGAGGTCGAGGTAGCCCATCTTGTCGTTGACGAACTCCGCGCGGCCCTTCCCGCTGACGATGCCCTTGGTCATGGTGTGGCTCAGCCCGAAGGGGTTGCCGATCGCGATCACCCAGTCGCCGACCGAGACCTCGTCGGAGTCGCCGGGCACCACCGCCTGGAGATCGGTGGCGCCGTCGACCTTGAGGAGCGCGAGATCCCGGATCGGGTCGATCCCGACCAGGCGCGCCGGCATCTCGTCCTCGTCGTGGAAGCGAACGCGGATCTCGGCGGCGTTCTCGACGACGTGGGCGTTGGTGAGGATGAGCCCGTTGCGGTCGAGCACCATCCCCGATCCCAGCGACGTCCCGTACTGCTCGGGCGCCAGGGTGAAGGGGTTGACCCGCGGGCGGCGGCTCACGACCTCCTGGGTGTAGATGTTCACGACCGACGGCGACAGCTCGCGAAACAGCCTCACGAAGCTCGGCACGTCGGCGAGCGGCGCGGGCTCGTCGCCGTCGGGGCCAGGCTCGGGGCGGCGCGTGTCGCGGCGCGCCGGCGCGGTGTCGGTGGGACCGGCGTCGACCGGGGGGACGTCGATCCGCGGGGCGACCGTGTCGGGGGCCACGACGACGAAGGCGTCGACGTCATGGTGGGTCGCGGGCAGCGGCGGCGGCGCGAAGTAGCCCGGCGGGTGCTCGCTGCGGCAGGCCGCGAGCGCGAGCGCGCCGGCGAGCAAGATCAGCGTGGCTCTGCCCCGCGCCATGGCGCCGGACGCCAGGGTCTCGCGGCAGGGCGGGTCAATCCGGGCGGCGGGCCGGGCGCCGGGGCGTGCGCCGGTGCGGTCGGGGCGGACGGGACGCGCCTACTTCTTCACGGCGTCGCAGTAAGCGAGCCGTGTCTGGTAGAGGAGCCCGGCGAGGAGCTTCTCCTCCTCGGCGGTCCGGTTGCCGGCCGTCTTGGCCTCGAGCATCTCGAGGATGTCGATCGTCTGCTTGGCCAGCGTGGGGTCGTAGGCCTTGTGGTTCGGATCGAGGTGGACCGAGACGTTGCTCGCGAGCGAGATCAGGAACGTCGAGAGGTCCATCGGCCCGAAGCGATCGTCGGCGTCGGCCATCGTCTAGTCCTCGTCGGCGTCCGCGCCGTCGTCGTCGTCGAGGTCGTCCTCGATGTCGATCCACTCGGCGTGGTCGGCGACGTCGGGCAGCGTCTTCAGCATCTCGTCGACGGCGTCCTGGGAGATGAAACCCTTCGCCAGGTTGCGCCGGAGGAGCCGGGTGTCCTTCTGCAGATCGTCCATGATCACGACTCGCTTTCAGCCGAACGGGGGCGCCCGTCCGCAGGCAGCGGAGGGAGCCGGGCGCGGATACGTAACGACCGCGCCGGAAAGTGTCAAGTGTATGGACCGCTTGGGGCAGGCGGCGCCGGTCGAAGACCCGCCGTCGCCTCGATCAGCAGCGGGCGTTGTCGGCGACCCACGAGATGTAGGTCTCGGCGCCCTCGGCGACGGCGAGGCTGAGCACCTCGGGGACGTCGTAGGGGTGGATCTCCTGGAGTCGCCGCTCGAGGCGCGCGTAGCAGTCGCTCGGCGTCTTGAGCACGAGCAGGCTCTCGGTGTCCTCCTGCATGCCGCCGTTCCACCAGTACAGGCTCTTCACGCCGGACACGACGTTGACGCAGGCGACGAGCCGCTCCTCGAGCACCGTGCGCGCGATCCGCGACGCGTCGGCGGCGGGACAGGTGCACAGCACGACGCGGACGTCCTTCGAGCTCATGCGGGCCTCTCTGTCAGGGGACGAGGGCGTCTTAGGGGGGTGGGGGGCGGGCGTCAAGCTGCGGGCGCCATTTCGCCGCCCGGGGGGGGCCGCCCACTCCCCGCCCGGGGCGCTTGCGCTTGCCGCACGGCGGCGATGACGGCACACTCCGCGCCCACCTCGCGACCCGACCAGAAAACGCCATCGCCGCTGGGAATGCGGTCGCCAGCGCTCGGGTTCAGCGGCACGGTTCGGCAACGGGAGGTCCCAGAGTGCAAGGGGATGTTAGCGTCATCAATGACCTCGTTCGGTCCGAGAGCGCCTTCGTAGAGGAGGTCCTCGGCGAGGTCCACAAGGTCATCGTCGGCCAGCAGCACATGGTCGAGCGGATCCTGATCGGGCTCTTCACCAACGGCCACGTCCTGCTCGAGGGCGTGCCGGGGCTGGCGAAGACGCTCACCGTCAACACCATCGCGCAGACCATCAGCGCGCGGTTCCAGCGCCTGCAGTTCACCCCCGATCTGCTGCCCGCGGACCTCGTCGGCACGATGATCTACAACCAGCAGACCGGCGAGTTCTCGACCAAGAAGGGCCCGATCTTCGCCAACATCGTGCTGGCGGACGAGATCAACCGCGCCCCGGCCAAGGTCCAGTCGGCGCTGCTCGAGGCGATGCAGGAGCGGCAGATCACCATCGGCGAGGTGTCGTACAAGCTCGACGACCCCTTCCTGGTGCTCGCCACCCAGAACCCGATCGAGCAGGAGGGCACCTACCCCCTGCCCGAGGCCCAGGTGGACCGCTTCATGTTGAAGATCCACGTGGGCTACCCGACCAAGGACGAGGAGCTGCGCATCCTCGAGATGATGACCGGCGACGGCCCGCGCGAGCCGCGCGAGATCATCACCAAAGAGAAGCTCCGGCGCGCCCGCGACATCGTCAACCAGGTTTACTTGGACGAGCGCATCAAGCGCTACATCATCGATCTGGTGTTCGCGACCCGGGAGCCGAAGCTCGTCGGCAAGGGCGAGCTGGCCGACTACATCGAGTTCGGAGCCTCGCCGCGCGCGACGATATTCTTGGCGAAGGCCGCCCGGGCGCACGCCTTCATCAAGCGGCGCGGCTTCGTGCTGCCCGAGGACGTCAAGTCGATCGGCCTCGACGTGCTCCGCCACCGCGTCATCCCGACGTACGAGGCGGAGGCCGAGGAGCTCACCTCCGAGGACATCGTCAAGCGCCTGTTCGAGCTGGTCGAGGTCCCATAAGGCAACGGCGGGCCCCGCCCCGCGCGCGTGACCGCCGCGCCCCTCCGCTTCGAGTGGAGCGGGCGCGCGGACACCGACGGCGCGGAGCCGGGCCCACATGGCGCCGGGAGGCGACGACGAGATGCGCGAAGACACGCTGGGAGCCACCGAGCGTCGCGAGCTGCTCAAGAAGATCCGCAAGATCGAGATCGTGACCAACCGCAAGGTCAACGATCAGCTCGCGGGGCAGTACCACTCGGTCTTCAAGGGCCGGGGCATGAGCTTCGACGAGGTGCGCCAGTACCAGCCGGGCGACGAGATCCGCTTCATCGACTGGAACGTGACGGCGCGCTCCAACGACGTGTTCGTCAAGCGCTTCATCGAGGAGCGCGAGCTGACGGTGATGCTGCTCGTCGACGTGTCGGCGTCGCTGCGCTTCGGCTCGAACGAGCAGTACAAGCGCGAGGTCGCGGCGGAGCTGGCGGCGCTGCTCGCGTTCAGCGCGGTCAAGAACAACGACCGCGTGGGGCTCATCCTCTTCACCGATCGTATCGAGCACTACGTGCCGCCCAAGAAGGGCAAAAAGCACGTCCTGCGCCTCATCTCCGAGATCCTCGCCTTCGCCCCCGCCGGCCGCGGCACCGACGTCGGCGAGGCGCTCGGCTACCTCTCCCGGGTCAGCCAGCGCAAGACCATCGCCTTCGTCGTCAGCGACTTCCAGACCCCGCTCGAGCGCTTCGAGAAGCCGCTGCGCATCGTCGCGCGCCGCCACGACGTGGTCCCGGTCATGGTCCGGGACGCCATGGAGGACGCGCTGCCGAACCTCGGCCTGGTGCTCATGGAGGACCTCGAGACCGGCGAGCCCGTGTGGGTCGACACCGCCTCGCGCCGGGTGCGCGACACCTACGCCCAGCGCGCGGCCAGCTGGCGCGCGCGCGTCGTCCAGAGCTTCCGGCGCCTCAAGCTCGACTCCATCGTCGTCGAGACCGGCGGCGGCTACGTCCGCGCCCTGGTGCAGTTCTTCGAGCTGCGGGCCAGGCGGCACTGATGGCGGACCACCCGAACGCCCCGGCGGCGGCGCTCGTCGCCACAGTGCGTTGCACCAAACAAGCGCCGATGAACGACGTAATATCAACAATATCAACCAACTCGACGCGCGCTGCAATGCGGTTTGCGTGCCTCGTCGCGGCGATCGCGGTGGCCGCCCCGGCCCGCGCCGCCGCCCCTGGCCCGCCG
>PHBI01000096.1 GCA_002841945.1 Deltaproteobacteria bacterium HGW-Deltaproteobacteria-14 | reverse complement strand
CCCAAGGGTTTGGCTGTTCGCCAATTAAAGCGGTACGCGAGCTGGGTTTAGAACGTCGTGAGACAGTTCGGTCCCTATCCGTCGTGGGCGCAGGAGTTTTGAGAGGAGCTGTCCCTAGTACGAGAGGACCGGGATGGACCGACCACTGGTGTTCCAGTTGTCTCGCCAGAGGCATCGCTGGGTAGCTATGTCGGGACTGGATAACCGCTGAAAGCATCTAAGCGGGAAGCCAACCTCAAGATGAGAACTCCCAGGGTTTATCCCTCTGAAGGCCCCTCGTAGACCACGAGGTTGATAGGCTGGGTGTGTAAGCGTCGGAAAAGGCGTTTAGCTAACCAGTACTAATAGGCCGTGAGGCTTGACCTCTCATTCACCCTCTATCTTCTAGCGCTCGTTACCAGAGCTCTCTCCATGAGCGCTCGGCCGAAGCTCTTCGCTTCTCGTGCTCTGTGTATCCGATTCTCCGCTTTCCGGTGACTATAGCGGAGGGGCCACACCCGATCCCATCCCGAACTCGGAAGTTAAGCCCTCTAGCGCCGATGGTACTGCACGGTTACCTGTGTGGGAGAGTAGGTCGTTGCCGGATTCTTTCTTCGAAAGCCCCGTTGGCTCTTGCCAACGGGGCTTTCGTCTTTTCAGCGACTGGCTATCCTCGAGCGCGGCTGGGCTGCCGAGATTCCGGCAGCCTGTGTCGGTTTTCCGACAGCCGCGGTCAGGTCGAGCGGCCTTCACGGGCCACCGCGACGGCGGCGGCGACGAGCGCGTCGTCCGCGAGGGCGGGCAGGGTGACGTGCAGCCCGGGCTCGCTGGCCATCGCCTGCTGGGTCGCCCAGATGGCGCCGTCGTTGCGGGCCCACGCGCGGCGGGCGAGGCCGTTGGAGACGTCCCAGTCGAGCATCGCGCGAGCGCCCCGCGCGGCGCCGTCGCTGCCGTCGAGGACCAGCCCGAAGCCGCCGTTGATGACCTCGCCCCAGCCGACGCCGCCGCCGTTGTGGAGCGACACCCAGGTGGCGCCGCGGAAGCTGTCGCCGATGACGTTGTGTACGGCCATGTCCGCGCAATAGCGCGAGCCGTCGTAGATGTTGGCGGTCTCGCGGAAGGGCGAGTCGGTGCCCGAGACGTCGTGGTGGTCCCGGCCGAGGACGACCGGCGCGGTGAGCGTTCCGTCGGCGATGGCGCGGTTGAACGCGAGCGCGATGGCCACCCGGCCGGCGCGGTCCGCGTACAGGATCCGCGCCTGGGACCCGACGACGAGGGCGTTGTCCTCGGCGTCGCGGATCCACCGCAGGTTGTCCGCGAGCTGCTGGCGGTTCTCGGCGGGAGCGTCGGCGAGCATCCTGGCGAGCACGTCGGCCGCGATGCGGTCGGTCGTCGCCAGGTCCGCCGGGTCGGCCGAGGTGCACACCCAGCGGAACGGGCCGAAGCCGAGGTCGAAGCACATCGGCCCCATGATGTCTTCGACGTAGCTCGGGTAGGTGAAGCCGCCGTCCGGGCGCAGGACGCTCGTGGCGCCCGAGCGCGACGCCTCGAGCAGGAACGCGTTGCCGTAGTCCCAAAACCGCATGCCCGCGGCTGCCAGGGTGTCGATCGCGGCGATCTGCCGGCGGAGCGAGGCGCGGACGGCCTCCTCGAAGCCCGCAGGGTCGGCGACCATCATCGCGTTGGCGGCCTCGAAGCTCATCCCGACGGGGTAGTAGCCGCCGAGGAATGGGTTGTGGAGCGAGGTCTGGTCGCTCCCGAGCTCGATCGGGACGCCCGCCGACGCGAGGCGCTCCCACAGGTCGACGACGTTGCCGAGGTAGCCGAGCGACAGCGCCTCGCCCCCGTTTCGGGCCGCCTCGAGGCGGCGCACGACGACGTCGAGGTCGTCCGAGGCCTCCATCAGCCAGCCCTGGTCGAGGCGCTTGTGAAGCGCCTTGGGGTCGATCTCGGCGATGACGCCCACCGCGCCCGCGATGGTCGCCGCCTTGGCCTGGGCGCCGCTCATCCCGCCGAGGCCGCTCGTGACGTAGACGACGCCGTCGAGGCCGCGCTCGGCGTCGCGGCCGAGGTAGCGGCGCGCGGCGTTGATGAGGGTCAGCGTCGTCCCGTGCACGATCCCCTGGGGCCCGATGTACATGAAGCTGCCGGCGGTCATCTGGCCGTAGGAGGACACCCCGAGGGCGGTCATGCGGTCGTAGTCCGCGCGGCTCGAGTAGTTCGGGATGACCATGCCGTTGGTGACGACGACCCGCGGCGCGTCGGGGGACGACGGGAAGAGCCCGAGGGGGTGGCCCGAGTAGAGGACGAGCGTCTGCTCGTCGGTCATCTCGGACAGGTAGCGCATCACGAGGCGGTACTGCGCCCAGTTCTGGAAGACCGCGCCGGTGCCGCCGTAGGTGACGAGCTCGTGCGGGTGCTGGGCGACGGCCGGGTCGAGGTTGTTCTGGATCATGTGCATGATCGCGGCCGCGGCGCGGGTTCGCGCCGGATACTGGTCGAGCGGCCGGGCCTTCATCGGGGTCGCCGGGCGGAGGCGCCGGATGTAGATGCGCCCGTCGGTCAGGAGCTCGCGCGCCAGCTCCGGCGCCATCTCGGCGTGGGTGTGCGCCGGCAGGTAGCGCAGGGCGTTCTTGACCGCCAGCTCCTGCTCGGTCGGCGTGAGGACCTGCGGTCGCGCGGGCGCGTGGCTCACGCCCTCGGGGCAGGGCGGGGCCGGCGGCAGCGGGTCGGGGATCCCGGCGCGGAGCTCCGCGCGGAAGGCGTCGAGGTCGAAGGACATAGGGCGCTCCGTCGTTCGCGAGGCGGTGAGAGCATACCGCGCCGCGCGGCGAAGGGAACGCCCGTGTGGTCCACCGCGGTGTACGCCGCACCGCACAACCGCTTTGTGGAACGCGCAATGTTGACCGGATGGTCGGTCAAGAATGCGAAGTTGCACGGCTTTTTGCTTCAAGGAAGTCGCGGATCCCACCGACTTAGCCTCCGAGAGGAGGGGCTGTGTCGCGCGCGATCGCCAACGAGGAGAGCTCGACCCGGGTCATTCGCCGGATGGAGATCGACGGGCTCGAGGACCGTGTCGCGACGCTGCTGGTGATGTCGGGGCACTGCAAGGGCGAGCTGCTGTCGCTCGAGGTCGGCGCGACCACGTTGGGGCGCGACGCCTTGTGCGACATCGTCATCCCCGACGACGGCATCTCGCGCGAGCACTGTCGCTTTCACCATGACGGCGACGCCGTGTGGGTCGAGGATCTCGGGTCGACGAACGGGACCTGGCTCGATCGTCAACGCATCACCCGGCGCGTGAAGCTCGAGAGCGGCACCCGGGTCCGGCTGGGGGCCGGCACGCTGCTGCGCTTCGTCCTCCAGAGCGAGGTCGACCGCGCGTACTACGAGGAGCTCCGCGCCGCCGCGGTCCGCGATCCGCTTACGGGCGTCTTCAACAAGCGCCACCTGCAGGAGCGCCTGCGCGCCGAGCTCGCCTACGCGACCCGGCACAGCGAGCCGCTCGCGCTGATCATCTTCGACGTCGACCACTTCAAGCAGATCAACGACGGCTACGGCCACGCCGCCGGGGACGCCGTCCTCGCGCAGCTCGGCGCCGTCCTCGTCACCCACACGCGCGGCGAAGACGTCATCGCCCGCTTCGGAGGTGACGAGTTCGTCATCCTCGCGCGCGGTACCGACATCGACGGCGCTCAGCGGCTCGCGGAGCGCCTGCGCCAAGGTGTCGCCCGCTTCGCCTTCAGCCACGACGGCCGGGAGATCGGGGTGACCCTCAGCATCGGCGTCGCCGCCGTCGCTGGGGGCCAGCCCGCCGACGACCTCTTCAACGTCGCCGACGCCGCCCTCTACGAGGCCAAGGCGCGGGGCCGCGACACGGTGGTCGCGGCCCGCTGCCAGAGGGGCGCGCCCCTCTGAACGACGTGGCGGCCTACTCCTCGGCGTACTTCTCGAGGGCGTCCTTGGCCGGGATCTTCAGCTCGACGTTGGGGTGCAGCATCTTCGGCCACCCGTTGGCCCGCTTCAGCTTCTTCCAGCGCGTCCCGTCGCTGTAGAAGCGCTGGGCGATGCCCCACCAGGAGTCGCCCTTCTTGGTCGTGTAGGTCGCCTCCTGCGGCTGCGCGGACTTGGCGACCTCGGCCCAGATCGACGTCATGTCCTCAAAGGCCGCCTCGACGTCGACGACCTCGAGCTGCACGTCCATCCCGTTGAGCTCGAACTGCTCGGCGATCGAGACCGCGAGCTGCTGCTGCTGCTCGCTGCTCACCTGGCCGACCAGCGTCGCGAAGCCGTTGCTGTCGAGCTGCACGTCGACCGCGCTGATCCCAGCGTGCTCGAGCGCGTCCTCAATGATCTCCTCCTGCTGCTTCCAGTGCGCCGCCGGGTCCGGCGCCTTCTGCGGCGCCTTCTGCGGCGTCTTGGCCTTCTGCGCCTTCGCCGCCTCGATGGCCTGCACTGCGTCCTGAATGAAGTTGAAAGAGCTCATTGTTCCCTCCAATGGCCGATCGTAGCGGACGTCCTGGGTCCCCCTCGAGCGGCGAGTGATGATTCGTGGGCCTGGCAACGCCATACGCCATGGCTGGCGCGATGGAAAGGCGCGGCCCGGCGGCTTTGTCACCGAGCGCTACTCGGGGTTGAGCTGCTGGAACTCGAAGGTCGTCTGCCCGCGCCACGGGATCTCGTCCTCGGTCGCGTCGCTCTCGCGCACCTTGAAGAGGAACTCCGCGTCGTCGAAGATGTAGGTGAATGGCTTCATGAGGCGCTTGACGACGATCCGCTCGAGGGTGCTCAGGTTGGCGATGTCGTCGCGACGCCGCGTCAGCGTGTTGAGCCTGACGACGCCGCGGAACCCGGGCCCATCCTTGCCCTCGAGGAACACCAGCGCCGGCACGCCGTAGGTCGTGTCCGCGTCCAGGGTCTCCTCACGTGGGCGCAGCTCGATCTCGCCCTCATAGGCCTCGAGCCCGTCGTCGCTCGCCACCAGGACCCAGCCCTGGATGCCCCCGCCGAGCTCCGCCGTGCGCTGGAACGCGCTCAGGACCACGGTGCGCTCGCTCGTCAGCTCGCGCATCTTGAACCACTTCGTGGCCATCCGGTACGGCGCGAGGTCGGACGCGCGGTGCTCGACGTAGGCCGATCCCTCGAGGTCGATCGTCGTCTCGACCGGCTCGCCACCCTCCTCCTCCGGTGGTCCACGCGTCACCAGCGTCCCGGTGAGTCGCCCGCGCGGCACCGGCAGCGTGGTCGTGTAGAACGCGCCGCCGAAGTTCACGCGGCCGCCCGCCGGCCGCAGCGCGGGCAGGTCGCTCTCGACCCGGTAGTCGAGCACGAAGTCCTTGCCGACCGCGTGGACCTGGGCGTAGCCCACCCCCACGACGACGGTGCAGTCCCCGATGGTCGCGTCGAAGCGGTCCTCGCCGGCGATCCAGTCGCCGCGGTCCTTCTTCACCTTGACCCGATAGACCGCGCTCGCCGCCCCCGCGTCCTCGTCCTCGGCCTCGCCGTCCTCGTCCTCCGGCGTCGCCTCCCCGCCGGGCAGCTGCACCTTCACCAGGATCTCCGCGCGCCCGTCGAACTTCGCGATGTTGGTCACCGTCAGCTTGGTTGACAGTTCGCCGCCGTCGTCGAGCACCGCCTCGACGCGGAGCTGCTCGGAGAAGTTGCCCGCGTCGCGGTTCGCCGCCTTCACCCATGCCATCGCCAGGTCGCGGTCGGCGAGCGGACCCTCGTGGACGACGATCGGCGGCATCGTCCGGCATCCCGTCAGGAGGCTGATCGCGGCCAGGAGCGTGATGGGGGCGAGGCGCGAGCGCTGGACACCGGTCATGGACGGCACGGTAGCAGGGTCGCGCCCCCTGGCCAACCGGGAGCCGGGGCGCGCACGGGCTTTTGCTTGACCAGGCCCGCCTCCAGCGCTAGGGGACTGCGTCCGCGCCCAGCCCCCCCAGGGCGGCCCGCGGCGCGCCCCGGAGCACGCTTCATCCGTGTGGATGAGAGATGCTCCACCTGCGGGGCTGCAATTGGAGTAGTCGTGCTCCACCCCAATCCAGAACGCCTGGTACAGAGCAACCGTCCACGCTGGCTTGATCTTTGCTTGCCCAGGCGGGGTTGACAGTGTCCGCGGCCCACGGCCGCACGTCCCGGAGACCTAGATGATGCGTGGTACGCGCCCCGCCACCTCCCCAGCTGTCGAGAACGCCGCGCCCTATCCGCCGCTGCCGCCGTTCTCCTCCCTCCTCAAGTCGCGAGACGTCGAGGACCCGGTCAACATCTGGATGCACCGCCCGCTGGCCTACGCCTTCGTCGCCGCCATCTACCGGACCTCGCTGACGCCGAACATGGTCACGCTGCTCGCGATGATGACCGGCATCACCGCCGGCGCGATGATCCTCGTGGGGACCGGGCCGGCGCTGGTCGTCGGCGGCATCCTGCTCTGGACCGCGGCCATCCTCGACGGCGCCGACGGCTTCCTCGCCCGCGCCAAAGGGACCTCGTCGCAGTTCGGGCGCGCCCTCGACGGCGCCGCCGACGCGGTCGTCGCCATCGCCACGGTGTTTCCGGCCTTCTACCACCTGTGGGTGACCGAACATAACCCGCTGCACCTGTGGCTCGTCGTGCCGACCATCTACCTCGCCGTGACCCACATGGTCATGTACGACTATTACAAGGAGACCTACCTCCGCGAGACCCGCCTCGACAAAGGCGGCGAGGGGGACGACTCCAAGGCGCTCAGGAAGAAGAACCTCGACGACAAGCCTTGGCTGACGCGCTTCATCGTCAAGAACGTCCTCATCCCCTACGTCGAGTCCGGCGAGCGCTTCGTCCGCTGGACCAACCCGCTGGCCTCGCGCGACTCGCTCAACCACGCGCGCAGCGAGGAGACGGTCGCGATCTACAAGAAGCACAACCACGGCCCGATGCAGCTGTGGGCGCTCATCTCGCTGGCCCCACACAGCTACCTGATGGCCATCTGCATCATGTTCGACCGCATCGACGTGTACATGTGGTTCCGCCTCGTCGGCGCCAACGTCATCCTCGCCATCGCCATCGCGTGGCAGCGCGTCGCGACCGCCCGGACGATCGACGAGCTCTCGCGCCGCCACGGCTCGCGCGGGGAGCGCTACCTCGAGGTCGCCGCCGAGGAGGCGCGTGGCTGAGGCCCGGCCCCGGTCCGCGGCGACCGGGGGCGTGCGCACGATCCGGTGAGTGACGCTGTCGAGGCGCGGCGGCGCGGGCTCCGTCGCCCAAGCCGCCGTACGTCAGCGGCGCCGCACCCAGTCGGCGACGATGATGAGCGACGGCAGGATGACCACGGCGGCGACGAAGCACGCGATGAGCCCCGCCACCGAGGTCCAGGCCATCGACAAGAGCCCGCGGTGGTTGGCGAACAGGATGCCACCGAAGCCGATGACCGTCGTCAGCGTGGTCATGAACACGACCCCGCCGGTCTCGCGCAAGACCCGCCGCATCCGGCCCACGCCGTCGTGGATATAGCGGTGGTACATGTGCACGGCGTAGTCCTGGCCCATGCCGAGTAAGAGCGGGATGGCGATGATGTTGAAGAAGTTGGCCTTCCAGTCGAAGACCTCCATCACGCCGACGACCCAGAGCACGCCCAGGATGACCGTCATGGCCACCGCGCCCACGCCGAACGCGGTGCGGAACAGCGCGAGCGCCGTCAGGATGACGATCAAGACGGCGAGGCCGATGACGATGGGGCCGTCGTGGGCCACGGTGTCGAGCATCGCGGGCATGATGTAGACGTTGCCGGCGGTCTCGACGACCCCGGTCGGGGTCTGGAGGTCGAAGAACGACGTCTCGATCTCCTTGGCGACCTCGTAGTCCGACTTCGAGCCCGAGTTCCGGAAGATGACGAAGCGGCCGAGCGCGCCGTCGCTGTCGGTGAACTGTCGCTTCACCCAGTCGGGCAGCGTCGCCACCGTGACCGTGTCGTCGACGGCGAGGTAGCGCTCGACGTCGGCGAGCTTCTTCTGGGTGTCCTCTGACAGCTTCTTGCGCTTCGCGTCGATGCGGCGGCGGATGTCGCGCACGACGATGAGCTTGTCCTCCTGCCGATCGGGGATGAAGGAGTAGAGCGAGAGCACCTGGAACAGGGACTCGTGCATGTGGACGAGGCGGTCGGTCGAGTAGCCCTCGAACCGCGCGACGTCCGCCCGGGTCAGCGTCGACGCGCCGTCGGCCTCGGCGCGGAGGCGCGCCCAGACCGGGTCCTCCTCCTCGGCCCAGTCGTCGTCGTCCTCCTCCGCAGCCGCCGCAGTCTCGTCGCTCTTCTCTACCTTCTTCGGCGGGACGTAGGTGCCCTCGCGCACCGCGTCGAGGTGGGCCGCCTCGTCCGCGGTCATGTCCATCGTGGCGGTGAGCAGACGATGCACCCACTCGGTCTGCGCGAGGTCCGCCGTCAGCGCGACGACCGGCCCGGTCGTCGCCTCGCGGCCGACCGCGTCCTTGTAGCCGACCTGCTTCTCGGGCGCCTCGGCCTGCTCGACGGGCCTCGGGCCGAGCTTGTTGAAGTCGTACTCGAACTCGATGTTCGGCACGGTGACCGCCGACACGATCGCGGTGCCGAAGCCGAAGACGAGCGCGGTCGCGGCGAGGACGCGCAGCCGCCGGCTGGGTCGCCGCGGCGGTGGCTCCGGCGCCTCGATGCGCTCGCGCTGCGCCTTGCTCGGCTGCCACGGGAACCACCGCTCGAACACCACGACGAAGGCCGGCAGCACCGTGAAGACCGAGATCGCCGCGGCCAGCACGCCGACGGCGGCGAGCTCGCCGAACTGGGCGAAGCCCTGGAAGTCGGCGACCATCAGGATGCCGTAGACGCCGATGGTGCTCGCCGCGCCGGTCAGCGTCGACATGCCGGTGGTCGAGAGCACGATCTTGAGCGCGCGGGCGCGGTCGTGGCCGCGGCCGCGCTCGGCCTCGTAGCGCCCGATGACGTGGAGCCCGAAGTCGATGCCGACGCCGAGCAGGACCGCGAAGATGAAGGCGCTGACGAGGTTGAGGAAGCCGAAGCGCAGCTGCGCGTAGCCGAGCGCCGTCACCACCGACAAGAGCAGCGGCACCATCACCAGCGGCACCGCGCGGACGCGGCGGAAGTAGAAGCCGATGCACAGGATCAGCAGCAGCGCGGCCACCGCGGTTCCCTGCGCGGCGGCGCCGGCGACCGAGTTGACGTCTTTCTGGCGCTTGGCGAAGGCCCCCTCGAGGGTCACCTCCATCTCGGGCTGGTAGCCGCTCGGGTCGAGGGCGGCGATGTCGGCCTCGACCCCCTTGATCATCTCGCGGACCTCCGCCACGTCGGTGGTCTGGTAGACCGGTCGCGCCTTGACGACGACGACCCTGCCTTCGTCGGCCTCGAAGTACTCGGGGAGCTTCTGGTCGATGCCGTACTTCTCGCGCAGCGCGTCGCCGCTGAGGTCGCCGAGGTCGTCGTCGACCTTGTCGGCCGCCGCCGGCTTGGCGGTGTCCTCGTCGTCGAAGCCCTCGTTGAGCGACGCCGAGACCTCTTTCGCGATGCGCGCGATGACGCGGTCGCGCAGATCGAGCAGATCGCCGAGGCCGACGTAGAGCAGCGCGTGGTCCTCGAAGTAGGCCCGGTCCTGATGAAAGAGCGTGAAGCGGATGTCCTGGCGCGCGTCGAGGCGCACCGCGATCGCCTCACCGAACTTCAGGTTGGCGTCGCGTGACGGGCTGCGGATCTGGACGAGCAGGTCGTCGAGGTTGCCCATCCGCCGGTCGACCTCCTCGAGGCGCGAGATGCTCGGCGCGTCGGGGGGGAGCAGGATCTTCAGGTCCTGGACGACCCTGAGCTTGGTCGTCAGCCAGACGGAGAGCCCGGCGATGACGACGGCCACGGCGACGACGAGCCACGGGTGGCGCTCGATCCAGTCGACGAGCCGCCCGACGCCACGCTCAACCCTCGATGAACCGGTCACGCGCTGCTTCTCCATGGCGGCCGATGGTGCCCGAGGGCCAGCCGCGTCGCAACTGCGCCGTCAGAAACCGGCCGCGCCGAGCCAGGCCCGATACTGGGTGATGAGCTGCTCGGCGCGGGCGTCCCAGGTGCGGTCGGCGGCGACCGCGCGGGCGCCGGCGGAGATCCTCGCGGCGAGCGCCGGGTCGTCGAGGACGCGGCGCAGCCCCGCGACCGCGGCGTCGCCGTCGTCGGGGGCGACGAGGCATGCGCTGACGCCGTCCTCGAGGACCTCGCGGAGATCCTCGAGGTCGGGCGCCAGGATCGGGCGTCCCGCCGCGAGGTAGCCGAAGACCTTCATCGGGAGGACGGTGCGCCCGTGCTCGACCAGCGGGCGCGCGGTCGGCGGGATCAAGAGCACGTCCGCGGCGTAGAAGTAGGGCGCGAGCTCCGCGGCGGGACGCCAGCCGGGGCACTCCACGTTCGCGAGCCCGCGGTGCGCGATGTCGTCGCGCAGCGCGGCGAGGTCCTTGTCCTTGCCGCCGACGATGACGTAGCTCACGTCGGGCGTCCGCGCGGCCATCTCGAGGACGGTGTCGAGGCCCTTCTGGGCCTGGACGTTGCCGGTGTAGACCGCGACACGCGTGGTGGCGGGGAGGCCGATGGCGGCGCGCGCCTCGGCGACGGTCAGGCGGGGTTCGAACTTGGAGGGATCGAAGCCGTTGTGCAGCACCCGCAGCTTGTCGCGCGGGACGCCGGCCGCCGCGAGCGAGTCGGCCGACTGCCGCGAGTGCGTGATGACGCCGAGGAAGTAGCGGCTTCGGGCGAGGCCGGCGAGCATCCGCGCGGTCTTGGGGGCGTCGTGGCCGAGGCGGCGGTAGGTCTCGAAGACGATCGGGATCTTGAGGGCGACGCACAGCGGGACCGCGGCGCGACTCCGGGTGTGGACCAGGTCGTAGCGGCGGCCCCGCGCGAGCATCGCCGCGGCGGCCGCGTGGGCCGGGCGCTCGAGCTGGATCGGGCTCGGCTCGACGGTCCACAGCGGCGCCAGGCGGAACGGGTGCCTCAGGCCGTAGAAGTCCCGGACCTCGGCGTCATAGGCGGCGCGCGAACCCAGCAGGCGCCGGTAGCTGCCGGGCAGGACGAGCTCGACCTCGGCGCCGGCGCCGCCGAGCGCGTCGACCGTGCTCAGCACCTGCTGTGTGTCCGTCTCCCGCGAGGGGACGGGGCGAGTGTAGATGTAGCCGATCCGGAGGGGTTTGTTGGTGTTCACGCCTCCCCCCCTACCATAGTCGGGGGGACGTGTGACCCTCCGATAGGCAGGCCCGCGCGCCCGGCGGCCCGGCGCGCGACGACGGCGGAGTTCCGCGCGCGCGGCGCCGGGTGGGCAGGGGTAGGGGGGCTCCCGGTGGAGCAGGGATGCTCCACCGCGCGCCGGCCCGCGGGCGGGAGGGACGCGCCGGCCGGCCACGGGACGCACCGTCGTGGCTGGCACCGGGCTTGCACCGACATCGCGACGGCGTGCGCCCGCTCCTCCGGACTTCATCCTTGTCGGCCGGGGGAACGCGTGAAAGTATCCGCCGCCGCACGCGAAGGAGCCCGCAATGTACACGACGACTCCCCCCCAGCCCCCCAAGGTCATCGCCGAGATCGGCTGCAACCACATGGGGAAGATGGAGATCGCCTTCGACCTCGTCCAGCAGGCCGCCAAGCTCTGCGGCGCGGACGTGGTGAAGTTCCAGAAGCGCACCAACCGCGAGCTCCTCAGCCCCGAGGAGTACGATCGGCCGCACCCCGTGCCGCAAAACGCCTACGGGCCGACCTACGGCGCCCACCGCGAGGCGCTCGAGTTCGACCAGGCCCAGCACAAGGACCTCAAGGCCTACTGCGAGGAGCAGGGCATCGTCTACTCGACCTCGGTCTGGGACGTGACGTCCGCCAAGGAGATGGCCGCCCTCGAGCCGAAGCTCCTCAAGGTACCCTCGGCGTGCAACCTCAACCGCGACCTGATGACCTTCCTGTGCGACGAGTTCGCCGGGGAGATCCACGTCTCCACCGGCATGACGACCCTCGACGAGGTCGCCCGCGTCGTGGAGCTCGTCGAGCACAAGGGCCGCGCCAAGGACACCGTGCTGTACGCCTGCACCTCGGGCTATCCGGTCCCCTTCGAGGACATCGCCCTCGGCGAGATCGTGCGCCTCAAGGAGCGCTTCGGCTCGACCCTCAAGGCCATCGGCTTCTCCGGCCACCACCTCGGCATCGCCGCCGACGTCGCCGCGATGGTCCTCGGCGCCGAGTGGATCGAGCGCCACTTCACCGGCGACCGCACCTGGAAGGGCACCGACCACGCCGCGAGCCTCGAGCCGATGGGCATGCGCAAGCTCGTCCGCGACCTCCACAACGTCTCCAAGGCCCTGACCGTCAAGGCGAGCCAGATCCTCCCCATCGAGGAGGTGCAGCGCGCCAAGCTGAAGTCCGGTCAGGTGAAGTGGTAAGTCTCTCGCAACTGCGAGATGTTGACGTGAGGACGTTCCTTCAAGCGGCCGTAGTCATGATGCGCCGCAACACGGCGGGCTCTGTATGACGACGGTCGCGTTCATCCCGGTCCGCGGGGGCTCGAAGTCCATCCCGGGCAAGAACATCCGGCCCTTGGCCGGCAAGCCCCTGGTCCACTGGGTCGTCGAGGCCGCCCTCGGGTGCGGCGCCATCGACCGCGTCTACGTCGCCACCGACAGCGACGCCATCCGCGCGGCCACGCTGCAGATCACGGACCCGCGGCTCGCGGTCGTCGGCCGGAGCCCCGAGACGGCCACCGACACGGCCTCGACCGAGTCGGCGCTGCTCGAGTTCGCCGAGGCCCACCCGGAGGCCGATCGCGTGGTGCTGATCCAGGCGACGAGCCCGCTCTTGACCGCCGCCGACCTCGACCGCGCCTTCGCCGAGCTCGCCGCGTCCGGCGCGACCTCGGCCCTGTCCGTCGTCCGCCAGCACCGCTTTCTGTGGGTCCGCGGCGCCGACGGGCTGGCGCGCCCGAAGAACTACGACCCCGTCACCCGCCCGCGCCGCCAGGACTGGGACGGTGAGCTGATCGAGAACGGCGCCTTCTACATCACGCGCCGCGCGGCGCTCCTCGCCTCGCGTTGCCGCCTGTCCGGCCCGACCCTGGCCGTCGAGATGGACCCGGAGACCTTCGTCGAGCTCGACGAGCCTTCTGACTGGCTCGTCGTCGCCTCGCTCCTCGCCCGCCGCGGCGGCTTCGATCTCCGCGCCGCCGCCCGCGACGTGAAGCTGCTCGTCAGCGACGTCGACGGCGTGCTCACCGACCAGGGGATGTACTACGGGGCGACCGGCGAGGTGATGAAGAAGTTCTCGACCCGCGACGGCCAGGGGTTCGCCCGCGCCCGCGCCGCCGGCCTCGAGATCGCCATCATGACCGGCGAGGACACCGAGATCGTCGCCCGCCGCGCCGCCAAGCTCGGCGTCACGCGCCTCTTCCAGGGGGCCAAGGACAAGGTCGCGCTGCTCGAGGGGCTGCTCGCCGAGCTCGGCCTCGGCTGGCACCAGCTCGCCTACATCGGCGACGACGACAACGACCTCGGCGCGCTGTCCCGCGCCGGCCTCCCGGCCTGCCCCGCCGACGCCGAGCCCGCGGCGCGCCGCCTCGCCCGCTTCGTCTGCGAGCGCCCCGGCGGCCGCGGCTGCGTGCGCGAGCTGATCGACGCCATCCTCGACGCCCGCGGCTGAGCCGTGGCCAGCTCCGCCACCGACATCGCCCCGGCGAGCTTCTTCCGCCACGCCCGCAACTACCTCCTCGGCAGCGTCGCCGCCGGGGTCGTGGGTTTTCTGACCGTCAGCGTGCTGACCCGCCTCCTCACCAAGGAGGAGTACGGCGTCCTCAAGGTCTGGATGTCGGTGGTGACGATCTTCGGCGTCATCGTCGAGCTCAACCTGCGCGGCGCCGTCAACCGCTACTACCTCGAAGAGACCGACGACTTCCCGAGCTTCCTGAAGTCCGTGCTGCTCTTCCTGGCGGCCTTCACCCTCTTCAACCTCACCTGGGCGTGGTTTCTCCGCGGCCCCCTCGGCGACTTCCTCGAGCTCGACCCGCTGCTCGCGTTCCTGACGGTCGTCGTCGCCATCGTGCTCGTCCCGTGGAACCTCAACTGGAAGCTCATGGGCGCCCGCCTCGAGAGCGCCCAATACTCGGCCCTGCGCGTGCTGCGCGACGCCGTCCTGCTCGGCGTCGGCGCCGCCTGGATCCTGTCGCTCCCGGCGGTCGACGAGGGCGTCGGCGGCCGCGAGTACGGCATGGTCTGGGGCACGCTCGCGGTCAACGGCGCCTTCTCCGCCTACCTCCTCGTGAAGCTCTGGCGCACCGCCCGCCCCGGCCCGTTCTCGAGGTCGCACCTGCGCTACGCCCTGGCCTTCGGCGTCCCCCTCGTCCCCCACGCGCTCTCCGGCTTCATCCTGCAGACCTTCGACCGCGTCATCATCCAGCAGCTCGAGGGTGAGGGCGCCGCCGGCCTCTACTCCTTCGCCTACGACGTCGGCGCCGTCATGAGCATGGTCGTCATCGCCATGAACCAGGCCTGGCTGCCCATCTTCACCCTGCTCCGCAACCGCGAGCAGCACGAGCGCATCCACCGGACGGCCACCACCTACTCGCAGGTCCTCGTCGCGGTCGCCCTGGTCATCGTGCTCTTCGCCCACGAGCTCGCCTATCTGCTCGGCGGCGAGCGCTTCTCCGAGGCCCTGCCCATCATCCCCATCGTCGTGATGAGCTACGTCGCGCTCTTCATGTACAACGTCTACTCGAACCACTCCTTCTACCTGCGCCGCTCGAGCCTGATCTCGCTCGCGACGCTCATCGCCGGCGTCGTCAACGTCGTGCTCAACTACGCCCTCATCCCGCACTACGGCTACGCCGTCGCCGCGTGGACGACCCTCGGGTCGTATCTGCTGATGTTCGCGCTCCATTACGCCCTGGCCCGCTGGCTCCTGCGCGAGCCGGTCACCCCCGTGCTGCCCATCCTCGGCTGGTTCGCCCTGGGCTGCGCCGCGAGCGCCGGCATCGTGTTCGCCGAGGACGCCATCGGTGATCTGTGGCTCACCTTCTTCGCGGTGAAGCTGCCGGCGCTCGGGCTCCTCGGGGCCTGGGCCGTCCGCGCATACCGCCTCGCCCGCGCCCGGGGCCGCGCCGCCGTCCCCGAGGCCGACCCCACGCCCGCCACGGAGCAAGCCCCGTGACCCCGCTCCAGACCGCCCACGACGCCTTCATCGCCCACGAGGAGGCCCACGACCTTTGGTCCCTCACGGCCTACCGCCGCCCCTACTGGCACTTTTTGCGCTACGAGGTCTTCGGCTGGATCGCCCAGGCCCTCGGCCTGCAGGGGCGGCGCCACGGGGACTTCGCCGACAAGCCGTGGCGCGAGAAGCTCGCCATCCACCCGCGCCGCTGGCCCGCCACCGCCCGCCGCGCCCACTGGCGCGATCTGCGCCCGGTCGACCTGCTCGTCCTGCCGCACCCGCGCTACGTCCCCCTCGACGGCACCTGGATCTGCCCCTACACCGGCCCCCTGGCCGAGGGGCTCCCGCACAGCCGCTACGTCGTCAAAGACCTCTACGAGGGGCGCCACCCACACCCGCTGGTCGCCGCCGACCTGCGCTACCTCGAGTGGGCCCGGCGCGCGGCCGAGCTCGGCTTCCTCGCGCGCGACGCCTGGCGCGGGGCGTGGCTCACCAAGCAGGACCGCGCGACCCTCGACGGCTGGGTCGGCGACCTCGAGCGCGCGTTCGGCGCGAGCCTCGACCACGACAAGGTCTTCGCCTTCCTTCGCAAGTCGATCCGCAACGACCTGACCCTCGAGAAGGTCTACCACCGCCTCTTCGACAAGACCCGGCCGCGGGCGATCGTCCTCGCGGTGCATTACACGCACCGCAACCTGGCGATGACCCGCATCGCGAAAGCCCGCGGCATCCCGGTCGTGGAGGTGCAGCACGGCTTCTTTGGTGCGTCGCACCTGGCGTACAACACCGCCCCCGGGCGGCGGCCCGAGTCGTTCCCGGACTACCTCGCCACCTTCGGCGACTTCTGGCGCGAGACCACCCCAGGGTTGCCGCTCGGGCCAGAGCGGACCCCCGCGGTCGGCTTCGCGTGGCTCGAGCGCGAGCAGGCCAGGGCGACGCCGGACGCGCCCGACCCGGCGCGCAGGACCGTGCTGTTCGTGTCCCAGGGGACGGTCGCCGAGGCGCTCGCCGAGGCCGCGGTGGCGCTGTCGCGGCGCCTCGATCCGGCCCGCTGGCGCGTCCGCTTCAAGCACCACCCGAGCGATCTCTCCGGCTGGCGCGCGCGCTACCCGGCGCTCGCCGCCTCGGCGGTCGAGGTCATCGAGCGGCCGCTCGGCATCTACGACGCCTTCGCCGCGGCCGACGCCCAGGTCGGCGTCTACTCGACCGCGGTCTACGAGGGGCTCGCGTTCGGCCTGCGGACCTGCGTGCTCACCGCGCCTGGCTACGAGGGGATGCTGCCGCTGATCGACGCCGGGGTGGTCGCGCGGTGCGACGACGCCGCGGACATCGCCGCCGCGCTCGAGTCCGACGTCCGCCCGACCGCCGAGCAGCTCGGGCGCATCTGGCAGCCCGGCGCCGTCGGCCGCTTCCGCGACTTCATCGGCGAGCTGATCGGTCCGCCGACGCGCTGATCAGCGCACCGCCTCGACGTACAGCGAGTTCGACGGCTGGGTCGTGTCGAAGCGGTCGACGTCGGTCAGCGGCGCGAACAGGGACTGGCCGCGGCGGGACGGGTAGACGGTGCGGAAGCCCGCGCGCTGCAGTGCAGCAATCAGCTTCCCCTCGGTCCACCAGTTGACGTGGTCCCCGGGGTGCTCGGGGTCGAAGGAGACGCCGTCGATCAAGGTGTTGAGCAGGTCCTCTCGCGGGAGCACGCGCGCGAGGTCGCGCACCTCCTCGGCGGAAAGGGGGGTCTTGCGGTGCACATAGAAGCGGCACTTCGAGGTGGCGATCTCGCGCACGAGGAAGTCTTCGAGGGCGACCGCGTCGAGGCTCGGTGCGGTCGAGAGGCGACCCTTGAACCACGGGTAGCGCCAGCGCCAGTAGTCGCGGGCGCCGAGCTCGAGGGAGCGATAGAGGAGGCCGGCGTCGGGGCAGGTGACCCGCAGCGCGCCGCCGGGCCGGAGCACGCGGTGGCACTCGCCGAGGAGGTTGTCGACGGCGCGGTCGTCGACGTGCTCGATGGTGTGGCTGGTGTAGGCGAGGGTGATCGCGCCGTCGTCGAAGGGCAGCGGCGCCAGGGCGGTCAGGTCGTACTCGACGAAGGCCGCCTTCTGGTCCTTGGCGTACCAGCCCGAGCCGTAGTCGACGTTCTTCCAGTACGGGTGGTGGAAGAGGCCCGCGCCGACGTTGATGAAGGGCCGCGCGTTGAGCTCCGACGGCGTCCAGGCGCCGTAGAGGTGTCTGTGAGCGGGGGCGGGGAGCTTGGCGCCGAGGCGCGCCATGCGTCGCTTGACGGCGGCGACGCCGCGCTTGATGGGCTCGGAGGGCATGACGGACCGGGGCGTTCAGGGGAGCCGGGCGCCTACTGCGCCGCAGGATTCAGGCCACAACTGAGCGACCTGGTCAATCGGCGAGCGCCTTTTCGCGCCGCGTCAGAAGGCCTCGGCCGCTCGCTCCTGGGCGTCGGAGTCGTTGGCGGCGCTGATCGCCATGTAGCCGCGGATCATCGGCATGATCAGCAGCACGCGCATGACGATGCCGGTCATCGGGATGCGCCCGTGGGCTACGTCCATGGCCATGACCAGGGTCAGCAGGCCGTCCCCCGCGAACAGGATGATCCCGATGAGCAGCGCCGCGCGGCTCCGCTTCTTGTGAACCAGCCAGGCGAGGCCCGCGAAGACGACGCCGACGAGCAGCGACGGCCAGTCCATCCCCATGTCGCGGAAGAACCTCACGCCGGCCACGCCGAGGGCGCCGATGACGATGTTGAGGCCGGCGATGAACCACATCACCCCGGCGGCGACGGTGACCGCCGTGCGCGGGTCGCTCCCGGTCCCGGGCAGCGGGCGGCCGTTGATGGTCAGGTCGACGCGCGGCTGGTCGAGCAGGCCGTTCTTCTTGTGATAGGCGACCTTGAGCGTGCCGAGCCCGCCGGGCAGCTCGTACTCGTGCCCCGCGGGATCGGCGCGCAGGTCCGCGATGGGCGGGCCGAGCGGGGCGCCGTCGAGGCTCAGGACCGCGTCCTTGTAGATCCCGCGCCAGCTGAGGCCGACGCGCTTGGGGCCGTTCGATTCGAGCTTGAAGCTCTGCTTCGCCATGACTGCTCTCCCTTGGTGGTGTGACGACGAAACGACCACGTCGAGGGCAGAGGTAAACCAACGGGCGGCCAGCGCGGGGAGAAGCCCGCGTGCGTGCTTTTCCCCGCAGGCTGCTAGAATTCGAGGCGCGATTGGGAGGGTGCGATGGCGATCCACGGGGTCGAGGACTTCCGGCGCGCGCTGGGCGCGGCGCGGCGGGTGACGGTGTTGAGCGGGGCGGGCGTGTCGGCGGAGTCCGGGGTGCCGACGTTTCGCGGCGCGGGCGGGATGTGGCGGCGCTGGTCGGCGACCGATCTGGCGACCCCCGCGGCGTGGGCGCGCGATCCCGGGCTCGTCTGGGAGTTCTACGACTACCGGCGCCAGCGCATGGCGGAGGTGCGGCCGAACCGCGCGCACATCGCCCTGGCCGAGTTCGAGGCGCGCTGGACCGCGGCCGGGCGCGACTTCACCCTCGTCACCCAGAACGTCGACGGCCTCCACGAGGCGGCGGGGTCGGTGGCGGTCACGCGGCTGCACGGCTCGATCTGGCACGTGCGCTGCGTGAGCTGCGGCCAGGTGACCCCCAACCGCGACGTCCCGATCACCCCCGCCTTCGCCGGCGCGGGCTCGCCTGATCCCGCGACGAAGACCCGCTGGTTTGGCCCGGGGGACCTCCCGTTTTGCAAGTGCGGTGGATTGTTGCGGCCTCACATTGTCTGGTTTGGAGAGTCATTGGACGCGCAGGACATCGGCAATGCGGTAGCGGCCGCGTCGCGGTGCGACGTGTTCATCGCCGTGGGCACCTCGGCGGTGGTCTACCCGGCGGCGGGGCTGATCCCGCGGGCGCGCGCCGCTGGCGCCGTGGTGTGCGAGGTGAACCCGGAGCCGACCCCGGCGACCCCGGACGTCACCGTCCACTTCTCCGGGCCGGCCGGCGAGGTGCTGCCCGGGCTCCTCGACGGCCTGCCCGGGTGAGCTGGGGTCGAGATCCCGGGGCGATGGCGTTACACTCGACGGCGGGTAGACGAACGGACACCGGGAGACACATGAAGGCATATCCGGCGACGGCGCTGGCGGAAGGTGACGAGGCGGCCCAGGCGATCGCGGAGGTGCTGCGGGAAGGGGGCATCGCGTGCGTGCCGTGTGGCGGGACCTATCGGCTGGTGTGCGACGCGCTCGACACCGGGGCGGTCATGCGGCTGATGGCGGTCAAGCGGCGGACTGGCCACGCGCCGTCGCTGGTGTTTGTCGCCGACGAGTCCGGGCTCGAGCAGATCGCCGACGAGGTCAGCGAGACCTTGCGCGTGCTGGTGCGCGCGCTGTGGCCGGCGCCGCTGACGGTGCTGGTCAAGCCGAGCGATCTGCTGCCGGGCAAGGTGCTCAAGCAGCTCACCAAGGCGAACCGCCGGCTCGGGGTGCGGGTCCCCGCGGACCCGGCGATGCGCGCGGTGATGAAGGCGTTCGGGGGGCCCATCCTGGCGTCGAGCGCCAACCGCGAGAAGAAGGCTGGGGCGAGCTCGGGCGCGGTGGTGCGGCAGAGCTTCGGCGCGCGCATCGATGTGTTCGTCGACGCCGGAGAGCTCGCCGGGGGCGAGGGCTCCACCATCATCGACGTCGACGGCGACCAGACGCGGGTCACCCGGGTCGGCGCCGTCAGCGTCGAGCGCATCGACGCCGCGCTGACCGCGACCGGTCGGAGCCCCGCGATCGTCAGCTGATGGGGTCTCCCGGCGATCCGAAAAATGGGCCCGAGGCTGGAGGCAAGCGGAGACGTCGGGTATTCTGTAGATCATAGTCACCCGCTCACGTGGCCACCCCGCGGCCACAAGGTACGGACCATGGCTCCCACGCTACGAAGCGAGCGTCTGACCCTGATCCCGGCCGAGCTGCGCCAATCCGGCCAGCTCTGGAGGTTGGTGCGGACTGCGCCAGCCATCGAAGGTTTCCCCGATCCCGGGACCGGCCCTGAGGGGGTCGCGCGCTGGCTCGGAGGGGCGCTCGCCGAGGGCACCCAGGTGTGGATCATCCGCAGCGCGGGCGGTCTGTCCGGGCTCGTGACCGCGGCCATGCCCGACAGCGGCGTCGCGAGCGTCGGCTACTATGTCGAGGAGGCGTGCAGCGAGCGCGGCGTCGCCGCCGAGGCGCTGTGTACGGCCGTCAGCTGGCTCTTCGAGAAGCGCGGGGCGCACCGGGTCGAGCTGCGGGTCGCCGCCGGGAGCACGGCCCTGTGGCGGGTCGCGCAGCAGGCGGGCTTCGCCCTCGAGGGGGTCGCGCGCGAGAGCTGGCGCTGGGGCGGCGTGTGGCACGACGCCCGGAGCTACGCGCTGCTGCGGCGCGACTGGGCCGCGGCCCGGCGTCGGGTGGAGGTGGCCGGGGCCGCGGCCTGATTCGAGGGGCCGCGCGGCCGACGGGCAAACGGCGCTCAAGCTCGCGTTGCGACGTGCCGATGGGGGGGAGACGGTCCGTCGACGGCGGTGCCGCTTCGCGCTGTCGCGCCGGACCTGGTCCTCACGAGACGACCCGGTCATGAGTCAGCCCGTTTACCCAGCGGAGTCGAACGCGTGCTCATCGCCGCCCTCATCATCGGAGCCGCCGCGGTCGCGCTGATCGCCATCGGGTACGCGTGGTTTCGGCGGGGAGCGGTCGGGGAGCAGACGCTGGCGCGGCACCTCGACGTCGTCCCGGTGTCGCTGGCGCGGCTGCGCGCGCGGTTGACGCGACGCTTCGGGAGCGCCGTCGCCGAGGCGCCCCTGACCTTCGCTGTCGACGCGCTGAACGTGACGGTGAGCGCCGTCGAGCGGGGCTATCTCGCGGTGATCAGCTGGCCGCTGGGGCCGCCGGGGCGCCTCGGTGAGCTCCGGATCCGCCCCCGTCGCGCCAACGCCGTCACCGTCGGGCACCGCGCGTCGCCGCGCACCGTGCGGATGATCGAGCGGCCGCCGAACCCCCTCGGGGACGCGGCGTTTGACGCGGCGCTGTGCCTCGACTGCGGGATGAGCGTGGCGCTGCCGCTGTTGACCCCCGAGGTGATGCGCCTCGCCCTCGCCGCCGACGAGCTGACCGTCGCCGACGGCGTCGTGCGCTGCGTCGTGGGCGCGACCGCCGTCGATCCCGCCGAGGCTGTCAACGCGATCGGCGCGGCGGTCGAGCTGGCGCTCGAGCTCGCGCGGGCGGCGGCGAGCCCGGCGGAGGTGCTATTGGCCGTCGGCGCGCGGACGCACCGCGGCGCCGCGGCGCGGCTCCGGCTGCTGCAGGAGCTCGAGGACCGCTACCCGGGCGGCGACGTCCTCCGCGACACGCTGCTCGCCGCACAGTCCGATCCGGCGCCGATCGTGCGGCTCGAGGCCTGCCAGGCCCTCGGAGAGGACGGCCGCGCCGGCCTCTGGACCCTGGTGCTCGAAGACGTCGCCCCCGAGAGCCTGCGAGTCGCGGCGCTGCTGGCGTTGACCCGCGGGGGCCAGGAGCTCGACGCCGCGCCGGCGGCGCTCGCCCGCCTCATCCAGCCGCGCACCACGCCCACCCTGGCCGCGATGACGCTGCGCTTCATGGCGCGGCGGCCGGCGGGCCCCCGGGACGTGACGCTCGCCTGCCGGGCGCTGTCATCGGAGAGCGAGGAGGTGCTCCTCGCCGCGGTCGCGCTCCTCGAGGCGCGCGCCGACCCGGCCGCGGCCCGGCCGCTGCTCGACGCGGCGGAGGACCCGGCGGTGCCGTCGCGGGTGCGCAAGCACGCCAAGCGCGTCGGTGACGACCTGTCCCGGCCCGCTGCCGCCCTCGGCGTGCTGCGCGCCGTCACCGCGGGCCACGAGGGCCGGGCGTAGCCGTCAGGCGACGCGCAGCCCTCGCGACGATCGACCTCAGTCCTCCCAGTCGAGGACGATCTTGCCGCAGCCACCGCCGCGGATGGTCGCGAAGGCCTCCTCGAAGCGGTCGCGCTTGAAGCGGTGGGTCAGGACCGGGGCGACGTTCAGCCCGCTCGCGAGGAGCGAGGCCATCTTGTACCAGGTCTCGAACATCTCGCGGCCGTAGATCCCCTTGAGGATCAGGCCCTTGAAGATGACCTTGTCCCAGTCGATCGCCACCGGCTCGGGGAAGATGCCGAGGACCCCCACCGAGCCGCCGTGGTTCATGGTGTCGAGCATCGACCGGAAGGCGTCGGCGTGGCCCGACATCTCGAGGCCGACGTCGAACCCCTCGGTCATGCCGAGGTCGGCCATCACGGCCTTGAGGTCGTCGTGGGTGGGGTTGATGGCGCGGGTCGCGCCGAGCTGCCGAGCCAGCGTCAGGCGGTGCTCGTTGACGTCGGTCACCACGACGTGGCGCGCGCCGACGTGACGCGCGATGGCCGCCGCCATGCAGCCGATCGGCCCGGCGCCGGTGATCAGCACGTCCTCGCCGACCAGATCGAAGGACAGCGCCGTGTGGGCGGCGTTGCCGAGGGGGTCGAGGCAGGCGGCGATCTCGTCGGGGATGAGGGTCGGCAGCTTGAAGGCGTTGACCGCCGGCAGCGAGAGGTAGTCCGCGAAGGCGCCGTTGCGGTTGACGCCGATGCCGCGGGCGTTGCGGCACAGGTGGCGCTTGCCGCCCCGGCAGCGACGGCAGTGCCCGCAGGTGACGTGCCCCTCGCCGGACACCCGGTCGCCGAGCTCGAAGCCCGCGACGTGGCTCCCGACCGCGACGACCTCGCCCATGAACTCGTGGCCGATGACGAGGGGCAGCTTGAGGGTGTGCTGCGCCCACTTGTCCCACTTGTAGATGTGCAGGTCGGTGCCGCAGATGGCGGCCTTCTTGATCTTGATGAGCAGGTCGTTCGGGCCGGCCTCGGGCACCGGCACCTCGTGCATCCAGATCCCGACCTCGGGCTTCGCCTTGACCAACGCATGCATCGTCTTGGGGATGTCGCTCACGAGATGACCTCCAGCGCGCGGCCGACCTTCTCGAAGGCGGCCAGGGCCCGATCGAGGTGGCTCCGGTCGTGCCCTGCGGACATCTGTGTCCGAATCCGCGCCTGTCCGCGCGGGACCACCGGGAATGAGAAGCCGATCACATAGATCCCTTCTGCCAGGAGCCGGCTCGCCATCTCCGTGGCGAGGCGCGCGTCGCCGAGCATCACCGGGATGATGGGGTGCTCGCCGGGGACCAGGGTGAAGCCGAGGCGCTCCATCCCGGCGCGGAAGTAGCGGCCGTTGCCGTGGAGGCGCTCGCGCAGCGCGGCGCCCTCGTCGGAGCCGAGCAGGTCGAGCACCTCCAACGAGGTGGCGGCGATCATCGGCGCCAGCGAGTTCGAGAACAGGTAGGGGCGCGAGCGCTGGCGCAGCCAGGCGACGATCTCCTGGCGCCCGGAGGTGTAACCACCCGAGGCGCCGCCGAGCGCCTTACCAAGGGTGCCGGTCAGGATGTCGACGCGGCCGAGGACCTCGCGATACTCGTGGCTGCCGCGGCCGTGCGCGCCCATGAAGCCGACCGCGTGGGAGTCGTCGACCATGACCAACGCGCCGTGCGCGTCGGCGAGGTCGCAGATGGCCTCGAGGTTGGCGATGGTGCCGTCCATCGAGAACACGCCGTCGGTGGCGATGAGCTTGACCCGCGCCGTGCGCGCCTCGATCAGGCGCTCCTCGAGGGCCGCCATGTCGTTGTTCTCGTAGCGCAGCCGCTGGGCCTTCGAGAGCCGCACGCCGTCGATGATGCTGGCGTGGTTCAGCGAGTCGCTGATGATGGCGTCGCGCTCGTCGAGCAGGGTCTCGAAGAGGCCGCCGTTGGCGTCGAAGCACGACGAGTAGAGGATGGTGTCCTCGGTGCCGAGGAACGCGCTCAGGCGGTCCTCGAGGTCCTTGTGGACGCTCTGGGTGCCGCAGATGAAGCGCACCGAGCTCATCCCGAAGCCCCAGCGCTCGACCCCGCGCGCGGCGGCCGCCACGAGGCGCGGGTGGTTGGACAGGCCGAGGTAGTTGTTGGCGCACAGGTTGATGACCTCGGCGCCTCCGACCCCGATCTCGCCGCCCTGGGGGCTCGTGATCACGCGCTCGGCCTTGAACAGACCGGCGCCCTTCAACGCCTCGGTTTCCGAGGCGAGACGAGTGAGAAACGCTCCATCCACGGCGACCTCCTTATCTTGGCGTCGAGTCGGCCCGGGCGGACGGCCGCATCTTCTGCCCGCGCCCGGGCGCCGTCAACGACGACGTTTGCGGCGTCGCGCCTTTCACGGCGCGCCCGTCGTCGCGGTGTCGGTCGCGGCGAGAGGACGACTCGGGGGGCGTTGGCCGTCCGCGCCTCCGATGCTAGGCTGCCCCGGCAACCAACGAGGAGCAGCATCATGTGGCGAGGCGACAAGGCAGGATGGATCGCGGTGATCGGGCTGTCGCTGGCCCTCGCGGCGTGCGGCGGCAAGGGCTCGGAGCGGCCGAGCGTGAACCCGGTGGATCCCGCCGCCGCGCCCGCCCCGACCGATCCC
>PHBI01000274.1 GCA_002841945.1 Deltaproteobacteria bacterium HGW-Deltaproteobacteria-14 | reverse complement strand
GGCGTCTCCGGCGACCGCACCTCCCCCACCCTCGAGGCTCCGCAGCCGATGGCGACGGCGCCGACGCCGCGAGAGCCCGGCCCGGTGCCTATGACGGGCTCGCACGAGCCGGGCCCGAGCGCGGCGGCGCAGGTGCCCGCCGGCCCGGCGCTGAGCGAAGCCCAGGCCGGCTCGCCCCCTGTCGCAGTGGAGGCCGGGCCCGCGGCTCCGACCGAGGCGGCCGCGACCTCCGACGAGGCGCGGTCGCCGAGCGGCCCCGCCGAGGCGCCGGCCGGGCCAGAGCCGGTGAGGGGGGCTGTCGCGATAGAGGAGCCAGCCGCGGCCCCCGATCAGCTGGCGGTGGAGCCCACCTCGGAGGCTACGGAGGCCGAGCTGGGCCCCGCGCCCGCGGTCACTCGACCGTCGGCCCTCGCGGACCAGTCCTCCCCCGCCCGCACCGTGACCACCGTCACGACGCCGCGCCGCGACAACCCGAGCACCGGCGCCGAGTGGTACGCCGCCGGGCGACGCCTGGCGAGCACGTCCCCCCGTGACGCGCTCTACGCGCTGCGGCGCGCCGCGACCCACGGCTACGCGGTCGCCTACCGCGACATCGGCCGGCTCGAGGCCGCACGCGGCGACCGCGCTGCGGCGGTGACGGCCTACCGACGCTACCTCGCGGCGCGGCCCTCGAGCGGCGACGCCGCTCGGATCCGCAAGCAGATCGGGCGCCTCGGCGGGAACTGAGCGCGACCGCCCGGAGTGCGGCGCGATGTCGCGATGCGAGTCGGTCACGAAGCAGCGAATTGGCGGACCGCGGACGGCCCTACCGCGTTTGCGAGGAGCGGTGCGCGACCTGCGCCCCCGAGACGATGGCGTCGCATCGGTCGCCGACCTGCCCGGGCGCTGCGCCCCGTGCCCCGCGGTGGTGACGAGGCCGCGCTGACGCGCGACCTCGCACCGCGAGCTCCCGGACTCCGGCCGGCGACCCGCCGTCGCTCTCTGTCAGGCGCCGTCGGCGTCCGGGGCTGGCGCCGGCAGGGCCGGGAGCCCGGAGGGCGCGGAGATGATGTGCAGATCGCGCTGCGGGAAGGGGATGCCGATACCCGCGACCTCGAAGGCGTCCTTGAGGCGCCGGTTGAAGGCGCGCTCGGCCGACCACTGCTCGAAGACCTGGGTCTTGAAGGCGATGCGCACGGTCAGCGCGCTGTCTCCGAACTCCGTCAGGCCGACATAGCGCGGGGGCTCGTCGAGCTTCGGCGCCCAGGTCGGGTCGGCGAACATCGCGTCGCCCTCGCGGTTGACGACCTCCTCGACGAGGTTGAGGTCGCTGCCGTACGCCACGCCGATGTGGATCACGACGCCGGACCAGCCCTGGGTGTTGTTGATGACGTTGGTCACCGCGCCGTTCGGGATGTTGTGGACGCGGCCGCTCAGGTCGCGCAGGACCGTGCGCCGCATCGTGATGGCCTGGACCGTGCCCGACTCGCCGTTGATCGCGACGACGTCGCCCACGGCGTACTGGTTCTCGAGCAGGATGAAGAAGCCGGTGACGAAGTCCTTCACCAAGCTCTGGGAGCCAAACGAGATGGCGAGGCCGAAGATCGCCGCGCCGCCCAGGATGGGGCTGGTGTCGACGCCGACCGCCTCGAGGCAGAGGAGCCCCGTGGCGATGTAGACGACGAGCCGGACCGCGCCCCGGGAGACCGCCGCGAGGGTCTCGACGCGCTGAACCTCGTCCTTGTGGGTCGCCTCCTGGTTGGCCTTCGCGACGATGCGGTCGGAGACGCGGCGCGCCGATCGCAGCACGAACCACGCCAGGAGCAAGAAGACCGGCACCATGTAGGCGTGGCGGATGAAGTACCAGGCCGTGCCGGCCAGCGCGCCCAGCAAGCGGTCGACCGCCGTGCGCTCGTCGAGCGCCGCCTCGAGGCTCGCGAGTCGCGCCTGGAGCGTCTCCTGCTCGGAGTCGTAGAAGGCCAGGTTGACCGTCAGCGAGCGGCGCGTGTCCTTGGACACCTGGACCGCGTCCTCGAGCTTGCCTCGCTTCTCGCGGGCGCGCTCGGCGTAGGTCTCCCAGGCGGCCCGCCAGGCGTCGGTCTCGCGATCCCGTGCGGCCCGCAGCGCCTCGCCGGAGGAGACGCTCACCTCGCGCTCGACCAAGGTGACGTCGGTCCGCTGCGCGTCCAGCAGCGTCTCGAGCGAGTCGCGCCCGCGCTGGGTGAGCAGCGCCGCCGCGCGGACGTCAACCAGCGCGGTGTTGACGTCCCGGAGCTCGTCCTTGGTCGCGCCGCTGCACTCCTCGTACTTCTCGAGCGGGGTGGTGTCGGGCTTGCGCTCGGTCTCGCACACCGTCTGTGAACGGCCGGTCGCGCCGGTCGCGGGCGCCGCCTGGATCCCGCGGAGGCGCTCCTCGACCCCGGCGATGTTGGCTTCGATCGCCACGAGGTAGCTGTCCTGGTTGGCCATCTTGTCGCGCGCCAGGGCGCCCCACGCCGTCAGCGCCGGCCGCCGCGCACGGAACCCCCGATCGAGGGTCTCGATGCGCTGCGCCTCCGCAGCGGCCGTCGTCGCGCGGTCCACCGCCGCCCTCGCGCTCTCCTGCGCCAACACGACCGCGCGGCGGGCGGTCGCCAGGGTGGCGATGCGGCCCGCCAGCTCGGCGTCGGTGGTCGGCTCCGGGCCGACGTCCTCCCCGGCCAGAAACGGTGTGAGCCAGGTGAGCGCGGCGCTGGCGCGGGTGAGCTCCTCGTGGGCCGCCGTCAGCGTCGCCTCCGCCGCGGCCTGCTCGGCGTTCGCGGCGTCCAGCGCCGCCTGGGCCGCGACTCGCTC
>PHBI01000095.1:24998-34557 GCA_002841945.1 Deltaproteobacteria bacterium HGW-Deltaproteobacteria-14 | reverse complement strand
CCCCCGCGGCCCCGGGCGCCGAGGGGCCGACGAGCGAGGCGCCGCCTGCGCGATCGTCGTGGTGGGCGCGGGCGCGTCGCTGGTTTGGCGACCGCGACGACGACGCTGACGACGCCCCGCACATGGAGCAGCCCGAGGTGCCGCGGCGCGCGCGCGAGGCGCCGCCGGACCCGGACCGGGCCGGCGCCGAGCGGGGCCCGGAGCCCGACGCGGGCCAGCCGTTCACGGCCCCGGACCACAGCCGGTGGTTTCAGCCCCGCGACGGCGTCGAGTCTCAGCTCGACAGCGGCGGCACCTTCTCGATCGAGCGCGCGGTGCGGCCCGACTTCGGCTTCGCCTTCAGCCCGTCGGCGCTCCCGTACCCCCACAGCTACGCGCCCCAGGCGATCGCGGGGCGCTTCGAGGCGGCGACCCAGCGCTGGCTCCCGGTCGCCGACAAGGCGCTCGGGCGGCTGCTCGCCGAGGCGCTGACCCCGGCTGGGGCGGGCGCGTTCGAGGTCGCGCTGACCGGGCGCGTCCCGCGCGGCGACAGCCTCTTCCCGACGCCGCTCTACGGGCGCCTGGTGGAGGCGCGGGCGACGGACGGCGCGGCGGTGCGGGTCATCGCGGGCCGCGGTGGGCGGACCTTCATCGCGGCGAGCCGCCCCTGTGACGTCGCGTGCCGGGTGGTCCTCGACCGCGCGCCCGGCTTCGACACCGACGCCGCCTGGGTCGCGCCCGAGGCGACCTGGCGGCCGCTGCTGGCGCCGACGGTGCCCGACGGCGAGCTCCCCGACGAGGCGCTCGGCGAGGTCGAGCGGCTCCGGGTCGCGGACCTGTCGGCCCTCGACAAGGCGCTGGCGGTGCGGGCGTTCGTGCAGGAGCGCTACGCCTACGACCCGAGCTACCTCGAGGACGCGGCGGTGGCGCGCTGGCTCCGGCGCGTGACCCGCGGGCGTCCCAACGTCCACATCGCCGCGCTGCACGCCGGGGGCGGGGGTCGGCACCTCGGGCGCGGGGTCTGCTACGAGCTCGGGGCGTTGGCGTGCGAGCTGCTGCGGCGGGTGGGGATCCCGGCGGCCATCGGCCAGGGCTGGGTGTGGCAGGGGGGCCAGCTCACCGCCCCCGACCACCTGTGGGCGATGGCGCTGCTGCCGACCGACCACGGGCCACGCTGGGCGCCCATCGACCCCGCGACCCGCGACGGGCAGGCGCTGCGGGTGTCCCAGCGTCCGCCGGGGGACTGGGAGCCGCCGTTGGCCCCGAAAGACCAGGCGGCACCTCAGTCGCCGGCCTGGAGCGCCGACGACGAGCCGCGTCGCTGGGAGCCCCCCGAGGGGGAGGCGGAGCCGCCGCCGCGATGGGTGCCGCGGCGCGTCGGGTCGCCCGCGGCCCCGGCGGCGCAAGGGGCGGCGCGGGGCCAGCGGCAGCGAAAGACCAGCGAGAAGCGCGCTCGTCGCCCGCCGCGCCCGCCGGTCGGCGAGCTGATGCGGGTGGTGCAGCACCTCGCGGAGCTGTCCGGGGACCGGCTGCAGGGCGAGGCGCTCTACCGCCGCTGCCGCGAGCTGTTGGCCGACCCCGAGAAGGCCGCCGAGCTGCTCGAGGTGATGGGCCTCGACGACGACGCGAGCTGACCCCGCCGGTTCGCCGCGCTACAGCTTGGTGATGGTGACCAGGCCCTGGCCGCTGTGGTTGCCGCCGACGTTGCTCTGGCTGGCGCCGGCGTTGTACGAGCCGCCACCGCCGCCGCCGGTCCCCGAGGCCCACGAGCCGCCGCCGCCGCCCGAGTAGCCGCCGCCGCCACCGCCGCCGAGCCAGGCGGAGCCGCCGCCGCCCCAGCCCGAAGCGCCACCGCCACCACCGGTGCCGGCCCGACCGCGGTGGATCGCGTTGTACTCGGCGCCAGCGAAGCCCCCGGTGGCGTCCCCGTTCCAGCCGGCGCCGCCGCCACCCGAGCCGTTGATGCCGTTGCTGCCGTAGGTGTTGCCCGGTGAGCCCGCGCCCCCACCGGCGCCGCCGGCGCCGGAGCCGTTGCCGCTGGTACCGCTGGTCGTCGTGACCCCGGGCTTGCCGTTGCCGAAGTTGAAGGCGCTCGGGTGACCGCCCGGACCGCCGCCACCGCCGGCGGCGACCAGCGGTTGAGACGCGTTGGCGATCCACACGAAGGTGCCGCCGCCCGCGCCGTTGGTGCTGCCGGCCTGACCGACCACGACGTAGAGGGTGGTGTTCACGCTGAGGCTGAAGTCCCCGCGTATCGTCGCCCCCTTGCCACCCGACACGCTCGCGTCGTAGCCGGGGCCTCCTTCGGCCCCCGCGGCTTGGATGCGGTAGGTCCCGGTCGCCGGGACGACCCAGCGCTGGGCCCCCGCGGTGAGGGTCACCTGCCCCTCGAGGGGCGTCCCGGCGTAGGCCGCGTTCAGCTGCGCCTGGGTGGGCCCGTTCTCGCCGATCGCGTTGGCGTTGGTGAAGGTCACCGCCGCGACGGGCGGATCGACCACGGTCACGGTGACGGCCGCGGTCGTCGCTCCACTCGCGTTGGTCGCCGTCACCGTATAGACCGTCGCGCCCGAGGTCAGCGTCGGGATCCCGCTGATGGCGCCCGTCCCGGTGTTGATCGCCAACCCGGAGGGCAGCGCGGGGGCGATCCCGTAGGACACCACCGCCCCGCCGCCGTGCGTCGGCGCCGCCAGCGAGCACGCCTGTGCGCGCGTGCATGTCAGCGACGAGGGCGAGTAGGTGAGGCCCGACGGGGGGAGCTCGACGACGGTGACGGTGATCGACCCGCTCGTGGCGCCGCCGGTGTTGGTGGCGGTCACGGTGTAGCTCGTCGCCCCCGACAGCGCCGTCGGCGTCCCGGCGATCGCGCCGGTCGCGGGGTTGAGCGCCAAGCCTGCGGGCAGCGCGGGGGCGATCCCGTAGGACGCCACCGCCCCGCCGCCGTGCGTCGGCGCCGCCAGCGAGCACGGCTGGGTGCGCGTACACGACACGGACGAGGGCGAGTAGGTGAGCGCCGACGGGGGCACGTCGATGACCGTCACGGTCACCGACACCGCCGCGTCGCCGCCGGCGTTCGAGGCCGTCACGGTGTAGCTGGCGGCCGCCGACAGCGCGGTCGGCGTCCCCGCGATCGCGCCGGTCGCCTCGTCGAGGGTCAGCCCGGCGGGCAGCGCGGGCGCGACCGCGTAGGACGCGACCGTGCCGCCGGTGCTGGTCGGCGGGTCCAGGGCGCACGCCTGGCCGCGGGTGCAGGTGAGCGTCGCCGGCGCGTAGCTGACCAGCGGCGGATCCGGCGTGAGCGGCAGGAACGTCGCGTAGGACGACGTCAACGCCTCGCCCGGGGCGCTCAGGTCGAGCTCCTCGGCGGCGCAGGACCCGAGGTCGGCGTCCCAGAACACGTAGGGGTAGTCGGCGCCCTCCACGGGGCCGGTCGGGTCCGCGGAGTCGAAGGCGGTCGCGCGGGTCCGCAGCGTGCACTGCGAGATCGACCCGGTCACACCGAGCGCCACGTTCCAGTACGCCAGGTGGGCGTTCCCGCCGGCGTTGGTCAGCGCCTCCTCGCCTCGGAAGACCGCGACCTGAAACAAGAAAGCGTCCGCGCTGGCCGTCCCGTGCTCCGTGATCGCCGGGCAGCCGCCGAGCGCACCGGCGTCGCACTGGTTGCCGGGCTCGTCGCCGTTCGGGTCGATGGTCACGTCGGCGACGAAGGTCGCGTCGGTCGAGCCGACGTCGCAGTCGAGCACCAGATCCTCGAGCGCGAGCTCCGTCACCACCCCGACCTCGGTGCCGGCGGTGCACGCGAAGCCGAGCACGATGGTGCGACCGCGCGCGCCATCCGCGTCGAAGAGCAGCCTCAGGTCGTCGCTCCCGTCCCCGGCGCAGCTCGTCCCCTCGCTCGGCTTGCAGCAGTCCAGCTTCGCCGAGCAGTAGATGTCATCGAACTGGATCGCGACGTCGAAGAAGCCCTGCTCCGCCTGGCGCGCGACGGTCAGGTCAAAGGCGACCGCCGCGTCGGTGCCCTCGACGCACGTCACGCCGCGCGAGATCGGGCCCGGGTTCAGGTAGCTGCTCGTCGGGACCTCGCCGCCGGCGTCGTAGAGCGCGGTCAGCGACAGCGTGACGGTGTTCACGTCGGCGGACGCGTCGCACGTCCCGACGTAGGACAGCGACCCGGCGCCGTCCCCGTAGGCGCTCGAGCTGAGCGCTCGCGTCCACACCACGTCGCCGACGCCGCCGTTGGTCACGGTGATCGTGTAGTCGACGTCGCTGATCCCGGTCAGGTTCAGCGGCGCCACCGTGATCGCCACGCGGGCGACGGGGGCCTCACCCGGGGCGACGCACCCGCCGACGACGAGCGTGAGGCACGAAGCGCATATGCGCTCGAGGCGTGAGTTCATGATCGCTCCGGGACGATGTGACGGGAGAGTGCCCGGCGGTGGCGCCGACCATCGCAGTATCGACGTCGCAATACTGCGGCGCAACACCCCTCACCGGCTTTCGTAGCGGGGACCCGTCCGGGCGGCAGCGCGGCGGGGCACCATCAGCGCTGATCAGGCCCAGCTGGACGGCGGGTCACCAGCGCTGCGAAGCGGCGCCTCGGGAGGACGTCCGAGCCGCGGCAGCGGCCGGTGTGCGCCGCAAATTGGCCCGCGCGGAGGAGCTCAGAGCTCGTGAGTTTTGCCGAAGCTGGACCCAGTTCCCAGCGTATCGGCCGAGGCCCTGCGTCCTCCGCGGCCGGGGGTAGGCGCGACGGCGTCGCCCCCCCGGCGGACTCCGGTCCTCGATCTGCCTTTGCTTGGCTCAGCCGACGCGGCCGGGCGCCGCGAGGTGGCGGTCGCACCAGGCGGCGAGGTCCTCACCGAAGGTGTAGTCGGCGTCGACGGCGGGCAGGTTCAGGAGGGTGATGAGCCCGCGCTTGTGGGCCGCGACCTTGAGGTTGTGGGTGGCGTCCGTGCTCCGCCCGACCGCGTACTCGACGACCTCCCGGTAGGGCAGGTACACGAGCAGGTCGTAGCGCGCCGCGGCGGCGCGGCAGTCCGCGACGAAGCGCGTGTTGGTCGCCGCGTCCTCGTGCTCGCTCTGGTTCTGCAGCCAGTAGGCGAGGTAGTCGACGACCGTCTTGTCCGACACGAACGCCGCGTGCTCGGCCTCGGCCGCGATCTTGCGGCGCAGGGCGTCCTCGCGCACCCTGCGACGCTGCTTGACGTCGCTCACGCCGCGCCACGAGTCGCGGCCGAGCTCGCGGAGCACGCCGATCACGGTGTCGGGCAGGTACTCCGAGCCGAGGTGGTCGGCCAGGGCCTTGGCCAGGGTGGTCTTTCCAGTGCCGGCGGCGCCGACGATTCCGATGCGCATGATCATCCCCGCTGCGGGTCGGAGGCGGCGTCGCACCACTGGTCGAGCCACGCGATGACGGTCTCGTGCCACAGGACGCTGTTGGCCGGCTTCAGCACCCAGTGGTTCTCGTCGGGGAAGTGCAACAGGCGGCTCGGGATGCCGCGCCGCTGCAGCGCCGTGAAGGTCGCGAGCCCCTGCACCTCGACGACCCGGAAGTCCCGGCCGCCGTGGATGACCAGCATCGGCGTGCGCCAGCGGTCGACGAAGCGGACCGGGTTGTGCCGCTCGTACTCCTCGGGCGCGTCCCAGGGCGTTCCGCGGTGCTCCCACTCGGGAAACCACAGCTCCTCGGTGTCGAAGTAGGCCATGCGCTCGCAGAGGTTGCCGTCGTGGTTGACCAGACACCGGAAGCGCTCGGGCCACTGCCCGGCGATCCAGTTGACCATGTAGCCACCAAACGACGCCCCGAGCGCGGCGACGCGGTCGCCGTCGAGCCACGGGTAGCGCGCGAGCGCCGCCGACAGCCCCTTCTGCAGGTCCTCGAGGGGGCGGTCGCCCCAGTGCCCGGTGATGGCGTCGGTGAACGCCTGCCCGTAGCCGGTCGAGCCGTGGAAGTCGATGAAGACCGAGGCGTAGCCTGCGCCGGCGTAGGCCTGCGGGTTCCAGCGGAAGTGGAAGTGGTTGCCCATCGACCCCTGCGGCCCGCCGTGGATGATGAGCGCGACGGGGTAGCGCGCGGTCGGGTCGAAGTCCGCGGGCATCACGACGTGGGCGTGGACCTCCTCGTCGTTCCAGCCGGCGAAGGTGAACTGCTCGGCGGCCCCGAGGCGGACGCTCGCGAGCAGCGGCGCGTTGAGGCGCGTGAGCTGGACGAGGTCCGACCCGTCGTAGCGGACGCTGTACAGCTCGGCCGGCGCCTCGAGATCGTCGCGGGTGAAGAACACCCGCTCCGCCCCCGCGACCACCTCGCCGACGAAGCCGTCCCGGACCAGGGTTCGGACCGCGCCGGTCGCGGCGTCCACCGCGAAGAGCGAGCGCTGGCCGAGGTTGTCGGCGACCGTCAGGAGCGTCGCGCCGTCGGGCGACCAGGCGAGCGCGGCCGGCGAGCGGTCCCACCCCGCGGTGAGGACCCGCGGCGCGCCGCCGGGGAAGTCCTGCACGACGATCCGCAGGCGATCGGCCTCGAAGCCCGGCCGCTCCATCGCGAGCCACGCCAGCGTCCGGCCGTCGGGCGAGAAGGTCGGCGCGGTGCAGAGGGCCTCGTGGCCCGGCCACAGGTCGCGCCGGTCGCCGCCGCCGGCCGCCGGCGCCAGGAACACGCTGATGTCGGTGGTCCAGGCCATCTCGCGGCCGCGGTCGTGGGCGCAGAAGACCACGCCGGTCCCGTCGGGGGTGAAGCTGACCTCCTCCATGCCGCCGAAGGGGCGGGTGGGCGCGTCGGCGGCCATCCCGGGGGTCACGGCGACGGGCTCGCCGCCGGCCACCGGGACCACGAAGAGGTGCGAGCGGCGCCCGTCCGCCCAGGTGTCCCAGTGCCGCACCATGAGCTCGTCGTAGACCCGGCCGCTGGCCTTGCGCGCGTCGACGGCGGCGACGCGCTCGACAGTCTCCGCGAGGGTGGCGGCGTCGGGGAAGACCTCGAGCGCGACGACGAGGTGCGCGCCGTCCGCGGACAGCGCGAAGCCGCCGACGTCGAGCGGCAGGTCGGTGACCCGTGAGGCCTCGCCGCCGTCGAGCGGGATGCGCCACACCTGGGAGGTGCCCGAGCGCGCCGAGAGGAAGAACACCGAGCCGCCGTCGGGCGCGAAGCGCGCGCTGTGGCTGCCCGCCGCGTGGGTCGTGAGGCGCCTGGGCGCGCCGCCCGCGGCGTCGACCACCCACAGGTCTGCCTTGAGCTTGTTCGCCTCGAGGTCGGTGACCCGCACGGTGACGACCAGCCGCGTCCCGTCGGGGGACAGCGCCAGGTCGCCGACGCGCTGCACGCGCCAGAGGTCGTGGACCGAGAACGGGTGGGACGGGGTTGCGTCGGGCACGGTGATGACCTCCAGGCCGCGGGGTGGCGCATATTTCCACAACTGCGCCGCGCGCTCCAGGCCCATGAGCCCACGCACGCCCGGCGAGGGGGGCTACAGGTCGCCGCCGCGGGGCCAGTCGGTGTGGACGAAGGTCCCCGGCGCGTCGAGGCGCTCGTAGGTGTGGCTGCCGAAGTAGTCGCGCTGAGCCTGGATGAGGTTGGCGCTGCCGCGGGCGGTCGTGAGGGTGTCGAACCAGGTCAACGACGCCGCCAGCCCGGGCACCGCGACGCCCGCCTCGGTGGCCGCCGCGACGACCCGACGCCAGGCCGGGACGCGGCGCTTCAGCTCGGCCGCGAAGTCCGGCGCGAGCGCCAGCAGCGCCGGCGCCGGGTCGCCCCGAAACGCCTCGGCCACGCGCCCGAGGAAGCGCGCCCGGATGATGCAGCCCGCCGTCCAGATGCGCGCCACCTCCGCCAGATCGACGCCGTAATCCCGCGTCGCACTCGCGACCGAAAGCATCGCAAACCCCTGCGTATAGCTCGCGATTTTGGACGCGTACAACGCATCTGCGAGATCGGCGACGGTCGCGCCCGACAGCTGCGCCGTGGGCCGCCCAAAGGCCCCCTCGGCGGCCACCCGCAGCTCGCGCCCGGCGCTGAGCACCCGCGCGTCCACCGCGGCCGCGATGGTCGGGATGGCCACCCCGAGGTCGAGCGCCGCCTGCACCGTCCAGCGCCCGGTCCCCTTCTGCCCGGCGCGGTCCATGATGGCGTCGACGAGCAGCCCCGGGCCCTGCGGGTCGCCGGTCCGGAAGATGTCGGCGGTGATCTCGATGAGGAAGCTGTTGAGCTCGCCCTGGTTCCACGCGAGGAACGTCTCGGCCGTCCGCCCGCCGCTGAAGCCGAGCCCGCGGCGGAGCAGCGTGGCGGCCTCGGCGATGAGCTGCATGTCGCCGTACTCGATGCCGTTGTGGACCATCTTGACGAAGTGCCCAGCGGAGCCGCGCCCGCAGTAGGTCACGCACGGCCCGTACTCGCTCTTGGCCGCGATCGACTCGAGCACCGGCCGCAGACGCTCCCAGGCCTCGGGGTCGCCGCCGGGCATGATCGACGGCCCGAGCAGCGCCCCCTCGGCGCCCCCCGAGACCCCCATCCCGACAAAGCGCCACGGCCGCCCATCGGCGCGCGCGTTGCGCCGGTCGGTGTCGGCGAACAGGCTGTTGCCGGCGTCGACGACGACGTCGTCGGCGTCGAGGAGCGGATCGAGGGCGTCGAGCACCTGATCCACCGGCGCCCCGGCCGGCACGAGCACCACGATGCGCCGCGGCCGCTCGAGCCGCGCGACCATCTCCGCGAGGGTCCCCCCCACGTCGAGATCCGCCTCCGGGTGGGCCGCCACCAGCGCCCGGGCGGCCGCGACGTCCCGATCGTAGCCGCCGACCTTCAGCCCGCGGCTCGCGAAGTTCCGCGCCAGGTTCCGGCCCATCACGCCGAGCCCCACCACGCCTACGTCGTTTCTGCGCTCGCCATCGCTCATGCTCATCGCTCCGCTCCCGCGTCCAGCCCACCCTGATCCGTCACCACCACCAGCCCCGGCAGCCCCACCGCCGGCAGCCCCGCGTCCCCCGCCAGCACCCGCGCGAGCGCCGCCCGCTTGGCCGCCCCCGACGCCACCAGCACCGTCTCCGACGCCGTCGCCAGGGCGACCCGCGTCAGCGTGAAGCGCTCGGGCGGCGGCTTGGGCGAGTCCGTGACGTACGCCACCCGCCCCGCCAGCGCGCCGCGCCCGGGGAACAGCGACGCCACGTGCCCGTCGGGGCCCATCCCGAGCAGCACGACGTCGAGCGCGCCGTCGAGGTCGCCGTCGAAGGCCGCCTCGACCCGGGCCAGGGCGTCCACCACCGGCTCGTCGTCGCACATCAACCGCAAGACGAGCGCGGCGTCCCCACGCGAGAAGAGGCCAGCCCGGACCGCCGCACCGCAGTTCGACTGGGGATCGGTCGCCGGGACCGGCCGCTCGTCGACCCAGGTCAGGCGCACCCGCGCCCACACGGCGTCGTCGAGCAGGCCGCGCGCGGCCACCGCCACGTCCAGCGCCGAGCCGCCCGGGATCGCGACCCGCGCCCCCGCACCGCCGCGGCGCGCGTCGGCGCGCACGATGCACGCGGCCAGCAGCGCTCCGCCGCGGGCGACCGGGTCGTCGGCGACCACCAGGCGAGGCGGGTCAGCCAC
>PHBI01000095.1:0-24914 GCA_002841945.1 Deltaproteobacteria bacterium HGW-Deltaproteobacteria-14 | reverse complement strand
GTCAGCCACGCGACCAGGTCCCTTCGCAGCCGTGGAAGAGCTCGTCGGCGCCCTCGGGGCCCCAGCCGCCCGCGGGGTACTCGACCAGCGGCTCGCCGCCGAGCTCCCAGCCGCTCAGGATGCCGTCGGCGAAGCGCCAGCTCGCCTCGATCTCGTCGGCCCGCAGAAAGAGCGTGGCGTCCCCGGTGATAGCGTCGAGCAGGAGGCGCTCGTAGGCCGGCGCGCTGGGGACGTCGAAGGCGTCGCGGTAGTCGAAGTCGAGGTGCGCCGGCGCCATCACCATCGCCGTCCCGGGGCGCTTCACCCCGAAGGAGAGGCTGATGGCCTCGCGGGGCTGGATGCTCAGCGTCAGGACGTTCGGCCGGATCTGACACAGCGTCCCGTCCTTGAGCGCCCGCCGGAAGGCGCTCGGCGCCATCCCCTCGGGGCGGTTGAACAGCTGCAGCGGCGGCGTCCGGAACTGCACCTGCACCTCGGTGAAGCGCTTCGCGAGGCGCTTGCCGTGGCGCAGCATGAACGGCACCCCGCGCCAGCGCCAGGTGTCGATCTCGGCCCGGATGGCGACGTAGGTCTCGGTGCGCGACCCCTCGGGGACGCCCTCCTCCTCGAGGTAGGCCGGGACCTCCTGCCCCCCGACGACGCCGCGCGCGTAGCGGGCGCGGACCGAGTCGCGCACCACCTCGTCGGGCTCGGGGCCGTGCAGGGCGCGCAGCACCTGGACCTTCTGGTCGCGGATCGCCTCGGCCTCGAGGGAGACCGGCGGCTCCATCGCGATCAGCGACAGCACCTGCAGCATGTGGTTCTGCAGCATGTCGCGCAGGGCCCCGCTGGTGTCGTAGTAGCCGGCGCGACCGTTCTCGACGCCGATGTCCTCGGCGACGGTGATCTGCACCAGCTCGACGTGATGGCGGTTCCACAGCGGCTCGAAGATGGCGTTGTGAAAGCGGAATCCGAGGAGGTTCTGGACGGTCTCCTTACCGAGGTAATGGTCGATCCGGTAGATCTGGTCCTCGCGCAGGAGCCCGTGGAGCTCGGAGTTCAGCGCCTTCGCGCTGGCGAGGTCGTGGCCGAAGGGCTTCTCGATGACGACGCGGCGGAAGGCGGGCACCACGCCGACACGCATCGCCACGAGGCCGGCGGCCGAGAGCTGCTGGACGGTCGGGCCGAAGAGGTCGGGCTTGAGCGCGAGGTAGAAGATGCGCCCGGCGTCCGCGCCGCCCGGCAGCGTGTCGAGACGCTCGCCGAGGGCGAGCAGGCTGTCGAGGTCGTTCACGTCCGCGGCCTGGTAGCCGACCCGCGGCGCGAAGGCGTCGAAGGCGGCGGCGCGCTCCGCCGGCATCGCGTCGCGGATCTGCGCGCGGAACGCGTCGTCGGTCATGGGGCGCCGCGACACCCCGAGGACCGAGAAGCCCTCGCCGAGGTGACCACCCGCCGCGAGGGAGGTCAGGGCGGGCATGAGCTTGCGCACGGTCAAGTCGCCGCTGGCCCCGAGGATGACGAGCTGGGCTGGAGTGTCCATGCCGCGACGGTAGCGCGCCGCCGCCGACGCGTCACCCCGACCCCCGATGCTGCAATGCAGCATCAAAGGCATCTTGGCCATTCCTTGACATACCGAGCTCGGGCTGGCAGTGCGGCGCGCCAGATGACCGATACTGTACAAGAGACGATCCCCTCCGACGACGCCGCCTCCGCCTTCGGGCAGTTCGGCCTCGATCCCCGAATCCTCAAAGCGGTCGGTGAGCTCGGCTTCACCGAGCCGACCCCCATCCAGGCGCGCGCGATCCCGCTGCTCCTCGAGGGTCGCGACCTGATCGGCCGCGCCCGCACCGGCTCGGGCAAGACCGCCGCCTTCGCGCTGCCGCTGCTGCACATGGTGAAGTCCGGGCGGACCAAGGGCGGGGGCGTGCGCGCGCTGGTCCTGACGCCGACCCGCGAGCTCGCGCTCCAGGTCACCGCCGCCATCGAGAGCTACGCGAGGGCGCTGCCCCTCGAGATCCTCACGGTCTACGGCGGCGCCCCCTTCGGGCGGCAGCTCGACGCGCTGCGCGCCGGGGTCCCGGTGGTCGTCGGCACCCCGGGCCGGCTGCTCGACCACCTCGACCGCGGCACCCTCGACCTGTCGTCGGTGGAGCTCATCGTCCTCGACGAGGCCGACGAGATGCTGCGCATGGGGTTCATCGACGACGTCGAGCGGATGCTCGCCGCGGCCCCCGCGAGCCGGCAGGTGGCGCTGTTCTCGGCGACGATGCCGCAGCCGATCCGCGAGATCGCCAACCGACACCTGCGCAACCCCGAGGAGGCTCAGGTCGAGGAGCGAGCGCTCACCGTCGACCACATCACCCAGCGCTGGGTGGCGGTGCCCCCGCGCTTCAAGCTCGACGCCCTCGAGCGGGTCCTGCGCGGCGAGCCGCACGGGACGACGCTGGTCTTCGCCCGCACCCGGGCCGCCTGCGCCGAGGTCACCGACGCCCTGCAGGCGCGCGGCTTCGCGGTGGAGGCGCTGTCGGGGGATCTCGACCAGTCGGCGCGCGAGCGGGTCGTGGCGCGGCTGCGCGCCGGGCGGCTCGACCTGGTCATCGCGACCGACGTCGCCGCGCGCGGCATCGACATCGACCACCTGACCCACGTCATCAACCTCGACCTGCCCCACGACACCGAGATGTACGTCCACCGCATCGGGCGGACCGGGCGCGCCGGACGCGAGGGGATGGCCATCAGCTTCGTGACCCCGCGGGAGCAGCGGCGGGTGCGCGAGCTGGAGCGCGCGCTGCGGGTGAACATCGCGCAGATGGAGGTCCCCTCGGACGCGGCGGTGGCGGACCGCAAGCGCGAGGCCCTCAAGGGCGAGCTCGAGCGGTCGATCGAGGGGCACGGCTTTGATGCAGTGCAGCAGACGACGAACGAGCTCCTCGAGAAGACGGGCTGGACGCCGGAGGACCTGGCCGCCGCGGCGCTTCGCCTCCTCGCCGACGCGCGCCACCTGACGCTGGGCGCGCTGGAGGACGACGAGCCACCGGCGTGGTCGCGACCGCCGTCCCGGGCGAGGGGTGGTGAGCGCGGGCCGCGGGCCGGCGACGCCGGCGTGGGGGTCGTCGAGGTGCTGCTGCCGATCGGGCGCGGCCAGGGGCTGCGCCCGGCGGACGTGGTCGGGGCGCTGGCGAACGAGCTCGGCATCCCCGGCGGGCGCATCGGCCGCATCACCATCAACGACCGCGACAGCGTGGTCGGCCTGGTGCCGGAGGACGCCGAGCGGCTGCTCGAGCGCCGCGAGGCCCTCGGCATCCGTGGTCTACCGGTGTGGCCACGGCCGCTTCCGCCGAACCGCGGGGGCGCACCGCAGGGTCCACCGCCGGACCAGCGCTCAGGCCGCCCCGGCCCGCCCCCGGGCCCACCGGGCCGCGGCCCCCGCCCCGAGCGGCCCCGCCCCCGTCAGACGAGCCCCCGCGGCCCCGCCGACCGCCCACCCCGCCGCAAATAGGCCTGGCCAGCGGGGGGCAGCCCTGGCAAGCGGGGGGCCTGGCATGCAGGGGTCAGGCACCCTCGGCATGCAGGGGTCAGGCACCCTCACTTTTTACTTTCGCGCCGATCGACCTGATTCCTCCACACCTCACCCGAGGCAGGGGTCAGGCACCCTCACTTTTTACTTTCGCGCCGAAAGTAAAAAGTGAGGGTGCCTGACCCCTCGGCTTCTCGGAGGGCGGGAGGACGAACGAGTGGCTCGCCTCAGCGGACCTCGGACCAGGTCAGCATGCGGCCCTGCTCGGGATCCCAGACCGCGAGCTGGAGGTTCGCGACGACGTCCTTGAGGCGCCAGGTGGTCGTGCCGGGGCTTTGCAGCTCGGGCAGCGCGGCCATCGCCTCGGGCAGCCGGTAGAACGGGATGCGGTGGTTGAGGTGATGCACGTGGTGGTAGCCGATGTTGCCTGTGAACCAGTGCATCAGCTTGCTCATCTTGAAGTAGCTCGACGAGTTCAGCGCCGCGAAGGTGTAGTCCCAGGCGCGGCGGTCGCGGAGCTTGATGTCGGGGAAGTTGTGCTGGGCGAAGAACAGGTAGGACCCGGCGCCGAGCGAGATGATCAGGGGCAGCGGGACCAAGAAGAAGGCCGTCAACCAGCCGAGGGTCACCCCGGCCAGCACGAACAGCGCGAAGTGCACGAGCATGGCGACCGGCCCGCCCCAGTGCTTCTTCGCGTCGCGTCGGAAGGGCGAGATGGTCATGCCGATGAGAAACACCGTGAAGTAGCCGAAGAAGATCGTCAGCGGGTGCCGCAGGATGCGGTACAGCCGGCGCTTGCCGGGGTCGATGGAGCGCCACATCCCGATCGTCAGGACCGGGAACGAGCCGATGGCCGAGCCGATGAGCTTAGCGTTGTTCTTGTGATGGTAGTTGTGCGTCTCGCGCCAGACGCTGCGGACCGACAGCATGTAGAAGCCCGTCACGCTGAAGATGACGCCGGCCGCCTTCGAGTCGACGAAGATCGCCGAGTGCAGGTAGTCGTGGAAGAAGATGAAGAGGCGCACGTTGAGCAGCGCGACGAACACGGCGAGGCCGAGCTGGACGGGCCACCACGGGGCGACGGCGATGCCGACCAGCGAGCCGACGATGAGGACGAGCACCTCGGTCAGCAGGCGCCAGCTCTTGGCGCGGTCCTCGACCGCGTAGGGCTTGGTCGCGACGTTCAGGTCTGCGCCCGTGCGCATGGCCTGCTGTGGGGCGGGCGCGGGCGCGGGCGGGGCCGCGTCGAACGACGTCTCGGAGAGTGCTGCGGACATGGGTTCACCTGGTGATGCAGTGCGGTCCATGTTCAGGGCCCGCGGGCCCCGGATTGGCGCAGGGGAACTAACCGGCCATGCGCCGCGGCGCAACCTGGAGGTCGCGTTTGACAGAGAGTTGACTGTGCCCCGACGCTCTCGCGGCCCGACGACAAGCCAGCCTGGAGGCGCGACCGCGTGGGCCCGGGCGGAGGTTCAGCCGGCGTCACCCTTGCGGGCCGACTTGCCGTAGGTCCCGAAGACGAAGTCCCACACCGGGGACGACACGCCGAACTTCTTATCGGGCTCCGAGAAGTGATGCAGCATGTGGTGGCGCCGCAGGTACTTGCCGTAGCGCGACTTCGGCTTGGCGACGTGGGTCCAGAAGTGGGTCATGTCGTACCAAAGGTAGCCGGCGACGAAGCCCGCGAAGAACGGGAGCGTCGCCGCGTAGCCGAGGACGAGCAGGAACAACAGGTAGAACATCGCGCCGAGCATCAGGCTCGCGGTCGGGGGGAAGACCACGCGGCCGTTGTCGTCCGGGTAGATGTGGTGCGCCCCGTGGATGATGTAGTGGAGGCGCTTCGGCCAGGTCCAGTGGAAGAACTTCCGGTGCAGCCAGTACTCGGCGAGGCTCCAGAAGACGACGCCCGCGAGGGCGAGCAGCGTGATCTCCGCGCCGCTCAACGCTGTATCGACGGCGGCTTGGTACATCAGCAGCCCGAAGATCGGCACCCACACGACGAGCGGCGACCACCCGGGCGTCTTGCTCAGCTTCTCCAGAAGCGGGTTCTGGAAGTAGCGCGCCTGCGCGTGATGCTGGATCTCGTGGTCACCGAGAGACTTACCCACCGTCGCCATCAGCCCTCCAAAACCTCTGAAACCAAAGAGTTTTTGCCCCTCATGCGTTTTGAGGCGAGAATTATCGGGGTTTGCCGGGCCTGCCGCAACAACGGAAACCGACCGAGCGCTCGGCTCGGCGGCCCTGGATCTGAGCGGATCGACGACCGTGGACCGACCCGGTCGTCGGTGGTAACAAGACGACGACACGCGCGCCAGCGATTGGGCGCAGCGCCGACTCCGGAGCCCCCCGCGATGGAAAAGATCAAGGCTATGAACGCGATGACCAAGCGGCGCCTGATGCAGCTCGCCTGCGTCGCCGCGTGGTCGAACATGGAGCTGGTCGAGGCCGAGCGCGACGCCGTGCTGCAGCTCGCCCACGAGATCGAGCTGGCCGAGGGCGACCTCGATCTCGTCAAGCACTGGCTCCGCGAGGGCCCGCCCGACTTCGACCCCTACGACGTGCCGCACGAGCACCGCCAGTCATTCCTCGAGGCCTTCGTCCGCGTCGTCGCGGCCGACGGGCGCATCGATCCCGAGGAGTCCGAGGCCATCCGCCTCATCCGCGAGCTCGTCAGCTGACCCCGCCGGCGCGGCCCCCCCAGCCAGTCTCCTCCCCTGCGCCGCACGCGGCCCGCCGCCGTGGCGACGGATTGGGTTGAACCCAGCCCCGGCGTTGCGGTACGCGGGCGGTCGCCCCCGCAACCCGGACCACGCGATGCTCGACCGCCGCTCCGCCCTCCCGACGCTCCTCGCCGCGCTCACGCTCACGCTCACGCTCACGCTCACGCTCACGCTCACGGCGTGCGGCTCGGACCCCGCTAGCGGCACGGCCGACACCGCCGCCGTCAGCGACGCGTTCGGAGGGGACGACGTCGCCGTCGACGCCCAGGACGACGTCGCCCTCGCGGACACCGCCGCCGCAGGCGACACCGCCGCCGCAGGCGACACCGCCGCCGCAGGCGACACCGCCGCCGCCGCGGACACGACCACGCCGGTGAGCGACTTCACCAGCCCAGGCCCGTACGGCGTGGGCTACCTGAGCGACAGCCTCACCTACACCCCCGCCGGCGACGCCGAGCCCCGCACCCTGCGCGTCGTCTACTGGTACCCGACCCGCGACACCGACGGCGACGACGCCCTGTACGCCGGTCTCCTCGCCGCCCCCGGCGTGTTCGCCGGCGCCGCTCCGGCCGACGATCTCGGCCCTCTACCGGTGCTCCTCTTCTCCCACGGCAACGGCGGCTTCGCCGAGCAGAGCTTCTTCTTCACGGAGTTCTTCGCGAGCCACGGCTTCCTCGTGGCCGCCGTGGACCACACCACCAACACCTTCTTCGACATCCAGCAGGACTCCGACCCGCGCATCTTCCGCTGGCGCCCCCAGGACATCACGGCGCTGCTCGACCACATCGCCGACCTCCCCGCCGGCCACGCCCTCGCCGGCCTCGCCTCCGACCGCGTCGCCCTCTCCGGCCACAGCTTCGGCGGCTACACCACCCTCGCCATCGGAGGCGCCGACTTCGCCGTCGACCTCGTGCTGGCCTACTGCCAGACCGAGAGCCTCCCCCTCGGCGCCTGCGACTCCGTCGACGACGAGCAGGCCCTCTACCGCGCCGGCTTCCTCGACGACCGCGTCGCCGCCCTCGTCCCGATGTCCCCGGGTGCCGTCATCCTCTTCACCGGCGGAGTCGACGACGTGACCGTCCCCACGCTGCTCTTCACCGGCAGCAAGGACGCCACCACCCCGAACGCGACCGAGGGCGACCTCGCCTGGAACGCCCTCGCCGCGGGCGCCAACAACCGCCGCGTCGACTTCGCGACCGCCGGCCACTTCACCTTCTCGGACGCCTGCGGCCTCGGCCTCGGCGTCGCCGAGGACGACGGCTGCGGCGCCGCCTTCGTCGACCCCGACGCCGCGCACGTCGCCATCGACGCCTACGCCCTGGCGTTCCTGCGCCTGCACCTCCTCGGCGACACCGCCGGCGCCTCCATCCTCGACGGCACGACGCCCCTCGAGGACGACGCGACGCTCATCATCGGCGGCGAGTGACAGGCCCCACCGGCCGCGTCACAGGACGCTGTCGATGTGCCGCCCCTCGAGCCACGGGACGAGCATCCGAGCGCCCAGCAGCTTGCCGATGACGCGGTAGCGCGACACGAAGCCCCCCGCCTCCGCGGCGTCCTCACAGGTCACGTCGCGCTCGTTGAGGACCGAGCTGTGGCAGAGGTCCGCGCGGTCGCCGTCGATGACCAGCAGCGCCGCGTGGCGGTCGAGCCCGACCGCGTACAGCCCGTCGCCACCGGCGGCGCGCACCTCGGCGACGACCTCCTCGGACGCCCGGTCCGAGAAGCGCCACGTCTCGGCGGGGTCCGCCAGGGTCAGGATGATCTTCTCCGACGCCGCCTGCGCCAGCGCCACCCGGTCGACGTCGAAGCCCGCGTGGCGCACCACGGTGGTCACGAAGTAGCCGCACGCGATGCTGCCCTCTCCCGGGGTGACCGTGTGGCCGTTGAACGTCCACGGGGTGCCGAGCCAGCGCGGGATGAGCTCGTCGGTGACCCCGCGCCACACGGTGACGCGCGCCTCGCGCAGGACCGCCGCCCGCGCGACCGGATCCGCCGCCGCGGCGGCCCAACGCTCACCCAGCGCGACGCGGGCGCGCTCGAGGTCCTCGCGCGCGGAGGCGTAGGCCACAGCCCGCTCCTCGGGCGGCGCCGGCGTCGGCGCGACCTGCTTGTCCCCGCACGCCCCGATGAGCGTCACCGCGGCGAGCGCCGCCGCCGTCCAGGCTCTCGTCCCCATCTCCGCCTCCTCGCCCCGTCCCGTGACGGACCTTGACGAATGACCCGCCGGGTCGATTCCAAGGGCATCGCCCCCCGCCTCTCACACGACGCTTGCGCGGCGCGGCGCGGGCCGGCACCCTCCGCACATGGCCTCGCTCTGCTGGTGGACCTTCGCCCTCGGCGCCCTCTCCTGCCTCCTCGCAGTGAACGTCCACCGCCCGCCCCGGCGCCCCGCCGCCGTGGCGATGCTGGCGTTCATGCCGGCCTGGATCCTCGGCGAGCTCCCGTTCCACACCATCGCGCTCGAGGCGCTCATCGCCGCGCTCTTCATCGCCGGTGGAGGGCTCGACGCCTGGCCGGGCGTCGTCGGCGTCGCCCTGATCGCCGGCGCCTGGCTCCTCCACCTCACCGCCTGGCGCGCCGCCGACCGCGTCCGCCCACGCCTCGCCGCCCTCGGGCTACCGACCGAGCCCCCCACGCGCAGCCCCATCGAGCTGCTGTGGCCCTTCCACGCCCGCCGTCACGGCGTGACCCGGACCGTCCTGCGCTGGGAGGGTGACGACGGCCACACCCAGCTGGCCGACCTCTACCGCCGCCCGGCCCACCCGGGCGCCCCGCCCGCGCCGATCCTCGTCTACGCCCACGGCGGCGGCTGGGTGATGGGCGCCCGCCGCTCCCAGGGGCTGCCGCTGATGATCGGCCTGGCCCGCGCAGGCTGGATCTGCGTCTCGGTCGAATACCGCCTGAGCCCCCGCGCCACGTTCCCCGACCACGTCATCGACGTGAAGCGCGGCGTCGCCGAGGCCCGCGCGCGGGCCGCCGCCTGGGGCGGAGACCCCGGTCGCGTCTTCCTCGCCGGCGACTCCGCGGGCGCCCACCTCGCGACCCTGGCCGCCGTCACACCGAACCGCCGCGACTGGCAGCCCGGCTTCGAGGCCGCCGACACCAGCGTCGCAGCCGCGGTCTCCGGCTACGGTATCTACGACCTGACGAGCCGCGAGCGTCAGTGGCCCCACGACGCCTTTCGCCGCCTCATCGAGCGCGCCGTCATCAAGCGGCGCCTGCGCGACGCCCCCGAGGCCTTCCGCGACGCCTCCGCCTGGGACCACCTCGGCCCCGACACCCCGCCCCTGCTGCTCGTCCACGGCACCTGCGACAGCGTCGTGCCCGTCGCCGAGGGGCGCGCCTTCGCGCGCCACGCCGAGCGCGTCGCCCCGGGCCGGGTCACCCTCCTCGAGGTCCCGGGCGGACAGCACGCCTTCAACCTCTTCCGCTCGCGCCGCTCCGACCTGGTCGTGCCGGCGGTCATCGCCTGGCTCGAGGCCCACGCCGCCACCGCGGCCGAGCGCCACGCGCGCACGTCGCCCCCCGCGCGCCAGCGAACGGCTTGACGGCGGCGCGCGAGCTGCTGCCCCTGGGCGAATGCCCCAGTCGGCGTGGGGTCAGGCACCTTTGCTTTTTACTTTTGCGGCGTCACCGCCTGCACACGCGGCCCACGCCAGCAGCAAAAGTGAAAAGTGAGGGTGCCTGACCCCGGCTTCACACTTCGCGTCTCAGCGCTGCGAGGCGCCGCGGCGCCGGGTCACGAGCAGCAGGGCCGCCATCGCCAGCGCCAGGCTCAGCGGGGCGCCGCCGCCGGAGCCGTTGCAGGCGCTGTTGTCGACCGGGGTCGCGCCGAGGGACTGCGCGCCAGCGTCCTCGTTGCCCCGCGGGGGATCGGTACCCGCCGTGCTGGTGCTGTTGTCGGAGGCGAAGCCATCGCCGAGGTCGACGCGCTCTCCCACGGCCTCGAACATGACCTCGATGGCCTCGATCTCGGCGCCGCAGGCGGTCTCCATGGCGTCGCAGCTGGGCTCGTCGCTCAGGCAGCTCACGGCCGCGGCGACGGCGCTCGCGTTCGTCGGCTCCGTCGCCACGCCGTAGCTGCAGATCAGGGTGCACTGCTCGACGAAGAGCGCGATCATCTGCTCGCTCGGGACCGAGGTGTCGACGTCGTCGTCATCGTTCGGGTACGGCTCCATGCAGCCCGCCTCGGCCCCGTCGGGTCCGGAGGGGTCGGGGTCGCACGCCGGCTGCGCCTCGGCGTCGCCACCGTCGCTGTCGGAGGCGCCACCGCGCTGGGGCTCCGACGGGTCCGTGGGGTACGCCGGCGCCGGGGTGGGCTCGGCGCCGACGCCGGTGCTCGCGCACGCCGCGGCCGCCTCGCACATCGCGCGGCAGTCGGCGACCTCGGGCAGCGCCTCGACGTCGACCCGGCACTCGCCGTGCTCGACGTACGCGGGGACGTCGTAGTCGGGGTCGGGGATGGGGGCGCCGTCGCTCTCGGACGAGGACGAGCCCGAGCCCGACCCGGAGGCCGACCCGCCGCCGCTGCTCGGGGCAGGGTCGGTCGAGCTGGCCGAGGCCGTCCCGACATCGACGGTCGTGTAGTCATCGAACACGCAGTGGGCAAAGTCGCCACACTCGGAGTCGCTCAGGCAGGAGCGGCCGCGCGGCGCGCACTGCCCCCAGTCGCAGATGTTGCCCTCGCCGCACTCGGCGTCGGTCTCGCAGCCGGGCGCCTCGCTGCAGAAGCCGTCGCTGCCGCACCAACCGGTCCAGCAGTCGGCGCTCACCGCGCATGCCTCGGGCGTGTAGCACGAGCCCCACAGGCATGCCTCGCCCTCGGCACACTCCGAGGCGTCCTGGCACTCGGGCTCGTAGCGCGGCGCCGCGTCCGCGCCCTCGCCCGCCAGCGCGCTCCCCGCTCCCACCAGCATCGTCGCTACGCTCGCCAGGGCCGCCATCGAGATCTTGTTCATGTCCATCCTCGGAGGTTCGGGTGTCGCCGCGCTACAGAGCAACATGCGTGCCAGCCACCGCCCGGCCCCGCCCGGCCGCCCGGCGCGCCCCCCGATGACCAACCCGCCACAGGGCGTATAGCAACTTGTCACCTGGAGCACCCCGGCCCGTTCGGCTACCGTCGCTGGCGGGGGACCCAAACCGAGCCGAGGAGGCCGTCATGGCGCACCGCACCCTGACCCTGACCCGCCCCGACGACTGGCACGTGCATCTGCGAGATGGCGACGCCCTTCGCGACACCGTCCGCGATGTCGCACGCCAGTTCGCCCGCGCTGTTGCGATGCCGAACCTCGCCCCCCCCGTGCGGACCGCCGCCGACGTCACGGCGTACCGCGAGCGGATCCTCGCCGCCCGCCCGGCCGGCTCGACCTTCGAGCCGCTGCTGACGATCTACCTGACCGACCGGACGACCCCCGAGGACGTCGCGGCGGCCCACGCCGCCGGGGCGGTCGCCGCCAAGCTCTACCCGGCCGGGGCGACGACGCACTCGGACGCCGGCGTGACCGACCCGACCGGCCTCGACGCGACCCTCGACGCCCTCGCGCAGCTCGGGATGCCGCTGCTCGTCCACGGCGAGGTCACCGCCCCCGAGGTCGACATCTTCGACCGCGAGGCCCGCTTCGTCGCCGACGTCCTCGCGCCCATCGTCGCCCGCCACGGAGCGCTGCGGGTCGTCCTCGAGCACGTCACGACCCGGGCCGGCGTCGCCTTCGTGCAAGCCGCGCGCGCCGGGGTCGGCGCCACCATCACCGCCCACCACCTGCTCTACGACCGCAACGCGCTGTTCGCCGGGGGGCTCCGGCCACACCACTACTGCCTCCCGGTGCCCAAGCGCGCCGAGGACCGCGCCGCCCTCGTCGCCGCCGCCACCAGCGGGGACGGGCGCTTCTTCCTCGGCACCGACAGCGCCCCCCACCCGCGCCACACGAAGGAGGCCGCCTGCGGGGCCGCGGGCGCGTACACCGCCCACGCCGCCCTCGAGCTCTACACCGAGGTCTTCGAGGCCGCGGGCCGCCTCGAGCGCCTCGAGGGCTTCGCGAGCTGCCACGGTCCCGACTTCTACGGGCTCCCCCGCAACCGCGCCACGGTTACATTGGAGCGGGTCCCCTGGACCGTCCCCGCCACCCTCGCCCTCGGCGACGCCGCGCTGGTCCCGCTGCGCGCCGGCGAGGCGGTGGCCTGGCGCCTCGCCGCGCGACCTCCCCTTCCCACGTAGGGCGTGCTTCCGGGGCGCCGTTCCGCTATCGTTCTCCGCAAGACCCGCCTCCGGTAGTTCGCCATGCAACATCATGCTCCCCGCCCATGGGCCGCCCTGTTCGTCGGCCTCTTCGCGCTCGTCGCGGCTGCGCCCTTCGCATCCGCACAAACGCTCGTCGAGCCCGGCTGGACCCCGACCTACACGCTGTCGGTGGTCGACGCCTCGGCGCCGGCCTTCGGCACGCGCCCGGGCGAGCTCTACTACGCCCGCTACAACAGCGCCGGCAGCATCTACCGACGCGCGGTGGACGGCCGCGTGGAGCAGGTCGCCACCACCGCCTCGGTCAGCGGCCTCTGGATCGCCCCCGACGGCGCCGTCTTCTACGCCGAGATCGCCGGCGGCGACGTCTTCCGCCTCGCCAGCGGCACCCTCGCGAAGTCGACCTGGATCGGCGAGTTCCACGCCGGCGACGACGACCCGGTCGGCCTCGCCGCGGTCCCCGCCAGCTACACCGGGCCGCTCGTCAGCCCCGGCGAGGTGGTCGTCACCGACGTCGGCATCGGCACCGACGCCGTCGAGGACATCTACGTCTTCTCCCCCGACACGGCGAACTCCCTGCGCACCATCCACGCCGACGACGGCACCCTGGGCAACCCGAGCGACGTCATCGTCACCCACGACGCCGTCTACGTGACCGACCAGACCCGCAACACCCTCTATCGCGTCGCGGCCAACGGGACGGTCGTCGCCCAGACCATCTCCCCCCCGATCGTCGGCCCGGTCGGCGGCGTCTGGGACCACCTCGGCGACACCCTCCTCGTCGCCACCCAGGGGGACGGCCGCGTGGTGCGCCTCACCCCGACCGCGACCAACGTCTGGACCTCGAGCACCGTGGCCACCGGCTTCAGCTTCACCCGCGGCGAGACCTTCCAGGCGCTGCGCCTGTCCCCCGACGGCACCCAGCTCGCCGTCGCCAGCTCGTTCGCCATCGACGTCTTCACGCGCTGCGACGCCGGGCCCCTGTCGGGCCTCCCCGACTGCAACGACAACGGCGTGGCCGACGTGTGCGACGTGGCGATCGACGGGACGTCGCCCGACTGCGACGTCAACGGCGTCCCCGACGACTGCGACGTCGCCGCGCTGACCGCCGACGACTGCGACGGCAACGGCATCCCCGACGCCTGCCCGGGGTGCGACCAGGTCGACCTCGTCCTCATCATGGACACCTCGAGCTCGATGGACGACGAGGCGGCGGTCCTGTGCGGCCGCGTCCAGGAGCTGCTCGACGAGCTCAGCTACCGCGGCATGCAGGTCCACGCCTCGATCCTCGGCATCTCCGCCACGCCGGGCGGCGCCTACAGCTGCCTGCAGGACACCGTCATCAACCGCTACGGCACCGCCGTCCCCGGCGACCCGGTCCCGGAGCTCGCGGTGCTGGGCGCCTGCCCCGGCGGCACCGAGGTCGCGTCCGAGGACTGGGGCCGCGCCACGGCGGTGGTCGCGGCCGGCCACCCGTGGACCCCGGGGGCGGTGCGCCTCATCGTCCCGCTCACCGACGAGGGTCCGTGGTGCGGCGACCCGGTCACCGACCCCGGCGTCGACCGCGACTCGGTGCTGCACGCCGGGCGCGTCGCGCGCGACTACGGTGTCCGCGTCTCGCCCGTCATCGGCCTCGGCGCGAACAGCACGACGAAGCTCATGGGCGCCCTGCTGGCCACCGAGACCGGGGGCCTCGCGATCGACTCGACCTCGTCGGGCGCGCTCATCACCGACCTCTCCCTGGTCGTGCGCCGGGCCTGCTACGCCGACGCGGACTGCAACGGCAACGACGTCCCGGACGTGTGCGACGTGGCGGCCGGCACCAGCCCCGACTGCGACGGCAACGCGCACCCCGACGAGTGCGACGTCGCCGAGGGCAACGACTGCAACGCCAACGACGTCCCCGACAGCTGCGATCTCGCGAGCGGCGCGAGCGCCGACTGTGACGCCAACGACCGCCCCGACGAGTGCCCCGACTGCCCCGAGGTCGACGTCCTCTTCGTGATGGACACCTCGGCGTCGATGAACGACGAGGCGACCGTGCTGTGCAACGCGGTCCAGGACATCGCGAGCGAGCTCACCCGGCGCGGGGTCGCCTTCAAGGCCAGCTACTTCGGCATCTCGGAGAACCCGGGCGGGGTCTTCAAGTGCCTGACCGGAAACGTGATCTCCGCCTACGGCACGGTCGTTCCCGGCGACCCGCCGCCGACCCTGGCGACCCTCGGCGCCTGCCCCGGCGGCAACGAGGTGGCGTCCGAGGACTGGGGGCGGGCCATCGCGGTGGCGGCCTCCCAGCGCGCGTGGACGGCGGGCGCGACGCGCCTCATCGTGCCGCTGGTCGACGAGGGCCCGTGGTGCGGCGATCCGAGCACCGACCCCGGGGTCGACCGCGACGCCGTCGAGCACGCCATCGCCATCGCCAACGCCTACGGCGTCAACGTCTCGCCGATCATCCCCGCCGAGCGCGGTGCCGGCATGGTGTTTCTGGCCCAGGACACCGCCGAGCGCACGGGCGGCAAGCTCTTCGACCTCGGCGTGACCCAGACCGGCGTGGCCGAGGCCGTGGTCGGCACGGTCCTCGCGGCCTGCGTCGGGAGCTACGACTGCGACGTGAACCTCGTCCCCGACAGCTGCGAGCTCGCCAGCGGCGCCACCCCGGACTGCGACGAGGACGGCCTGCCCGACGTCTGCGACGTCGCCCGCGGGGTCGCGGACTGCGACGGCGACGCGGTGCCGGACCGCTGCCAGATCGCCGACGACCCGACCCTCGACTGCGACGGCGACGGCGCCATCGACGAGTGCCAGATCGCGCGCGCCGACCGCGCCGACTGCGACGGCAACGGGACGCCCGATCGGTGCGACGTCGCGGCCGGCGGCGACGCGGTCGACGCCGACGGCGACGGGGTCCCCGACAGCTGCGAGCTCCTCGACTGCGACGGCGACGGGATCGACGACGACCTCGCCGTCTCCGGCGGCGCCGTCGCCGACTGCAACGCCAACGGCCGCCCCGACGCCTGTGATCTGGTCGGCCCCGGCGTCCGCGACCGCACCTGGGCGCGCAACAGCTGGGGCAACGCCGCGGCCCCCGGGGTCGTCAAGGCGGGCCCCGACCTCGGCGTCGCCGGCCTCCTCGGCTACGAGTCGCGCAGGCCCACGAACGACCCGGCGGCCTACGCGGCCCTCTCCGGCGACCTCGGGAGCCCGCTCGCCGGCCCCTACACCGTCGACTGGGCCAAGACCGGCGGGACCATCGCGGTCACCGAGTGGATCGACGACCCGGCCGGGGTCGACGCCGACCTCGAGTGGATCGAGGTCTTCAACTACGGCGGCACGGCGGTCGACCTGACCGGCTGGCGGCTGAAGGACTCGGGCACCGACAACGTCGCCCTGCCCTCGGTGATCTTGCCCCCGGGCCGCTTCGTCGTGTTCACGCGCCGCACCGACCTGTTCGTCACCAACTGGGGCGTCCCGCCGTCCGAGATCGGCCGCCGCGTGTTCAAGGTCGACTTCGGGCCCCTCGACGACGCCGGCGACGAGCTGCTGCTCATCGACGCCAGCGGGACCGCGGTGTGGGCGGTCGCGTGGAACAACGACCCGGTCGCCGGGGCGGCGACGCACCTGTCGCGGGCGCTCGAGCTCTACAACGCGTCCGCCGACTGCGACGCCGACCTGATCCCCGACGACTGCCAGCCCGACTGCGACCACAACGGCGTCGCCGACACCTGCGACCTCGCCGCGGGGGCCGCCGACTGCGACGCCAACGGGGTGCCCGACCGCTGCCAGGCCGACTGCGACGGCAACGGCGTGGCCGACACCTGCGACAGGGCGCAGGGGGCGACCGACTGCGACGACGACGGCACCCTCGATCGCTGCCAGATCACCGCCGACGCCGGGCTCGACTGCGACGACAACGGGGTCCTCGACGGGTGTGACCTCGCGGCCGGGGCGCCGGACTGCGACGGCAACGGCGCGCTCGACCTGTGCGACGTCGCCTCGGGAGCGGCCGACGACTGCGACGACGACGGCGTCCCCGACCAGTGCCAGCTCGCGACCGGGGCGGCGGCCGACTGCAACCACAACGGCCTGCTCGACGGCTGCGACATCGCCTCGGGGACCGCCAACGACTGCGACCAGGACGGGGTCCCCGACGCGTGCGCGCTGTCGAGCGGGGCGGCCAAGGACTGCAACGTCAACACCATCCCCGACGGCTGCGACATCGCCACCGGGGCGGCGGTCGACTGCGACGGCGGCGGCGTCCCCGACGCGTGTGAGATCGCGAGCGGGACGGCCAAGGACTGCAACGTCAACACCGTGCCGGATCGCTGCGAGATCGCGTCGGGGGCGGCGGCGGACTGCGACGCCAACAGCGTGCCGGACGCCTGCGAGCTGGCCGCGGGGACGGCCAAGGACTGCGACGCCAACGGCGCGCCCGACCGCTGCGACATCGCGTCGGGGGCGGCGGCGGACTGCGACGCCAATGGCGTCCCGGACGGCTGCGAGATCATCGCCGGCCAGGCGCCTGACTGCGACGTCAACGGCGTGCCCGACGCGTGCGACATCGCCCTCGGGGCGGCCGGGGACTGCGACGGTGACGGCGTGCCCGACGGCTGCGAGATCGCCGCCGGGCTCCAGGCCGACTGCGACGGCAATACCGTGCCCGACGCGTGCGACATCGCGGCCGGGGACGCCCAGGACTGCGACGGCGGCGGGGTGCGCGACGACTGCGAGCTGTCGGCGGGGACGGCCTACGACTGCGACGAAAACGGGATCCTCGACGGCTGCGACGTCGCCGCCGGGGCGCCGGACTGCGACGACGACGGGGTGCCCGACGCCTGCCAGCTCGCGGCGGAGACGGCGAAGGACTGCGACGACAACGGGGTGCTCGACCGCTGCGACATCGCCAGCGGCGGGGCGGCGGACTGCGACGGGGACGCGGTGCCGGACCGCTGCCAGATCGCCGCCGGGACGGCCAAGGACTGCGACGGGGACGGGGCGCTCGACGGCTGCGAGATCGCCGCCGGGACGGCCAAGGACTGCCAGCCCAACGGGGTGCCGGACGCCTGCGAGCTGGCGGCGGGGACGAGCGTCGACGACGACGGCGACAACGTGCCCGACGAGTGCGTCGGCGACTGCAACGGCAACGAGGTGCCCGACGACGTCGACATCGCCGCGGGGACGAGCCAGGACTGCGACGGCGACGGGCTGCCCGACGAGTGCCAGCCGGACTGCGACGGCGACGGGATCCCCGACACCTGTGACCCGCCGGTCGAGGTGTGCGATGGCGAGGACAACGACTGCGACGGGCTGATCGACGCCGAGGACGACAACATGGTGCTCGCGCCCTGCGAGCCCGGGCCCGAGGAGGCGTGCGCGCCGCGGCTCGCGTCGCAGTGCGTGGGCGGCGCGTGGGAGGCGTGCCAGTGCGGCCCGTCGGACCTCGACAAGGACGACGACGGGGTGCCGGACACCGTCGACAACTGCCCGCTGGTCGCCAACGCGGACCAGGCCGACTTCGACGAGGACGGGATCGGCGACGAGTGCGATCTCTCGCCCTACGACAACCTCGTCGCCATCGGCGGCGGCGGCTGCGCGGGTGGCGCCGGCGGGGCGACCCCCGGGGCGCTGCTGGCGCTGCTCGGGCTCGGCGCGCTGCTGTGGCGGCGCCGGCGGGCCGTCAGGGGGTGATCCGGACCGCGGCTACGGAGCACATGCGCCTCGCATGCCGGCCTGGAGGGGCTACCCGGCGCTGGCGGCGTCCGAGAGCGGCGGCAGGTCGAGGTAGAGGTCATCGACGGCGAGGGTGGCCCCGAGCCCGGTGAGGGCGATTTGCTCGCCGGCGCGGTGGGTCGTGTAGAGCCAGCCGCCCTCGGAGCGGCTGTAGACCTCGACGAGGGGCTCGTCCTGGCTCACGAGCACGTAGTGGCGGAGCGACGGGATCTGCTGGGCGTGCTGGAACTTGCCGCCGCGATCCCGCGCCTCCGTCGAGGGCGAGAGGACCTCGAACAGCGCCGTGGGGTTGACGGCCGCGTTCGGATCCTCCGGGTGGGTCTCGAGCCCACCGCAGATCACCGAGAGATCGGGATAGGTGGCAAGCCCGGTGGCGACCACGCGGATCTTGAGGTCCGCGTCATACGTCCGGCACGGGGACTTGCGGAGGGACGCCGCAACGGCCACGGTCAGGTTGGTCTTGATCCCCGCGTGCCGCGGCGTCCCGCCGGACATCATCCACGCCTCTCCTGCGAGGTACTCGTGGCGCATGTCGGTCGAGCGCTCGAGCTCGAGGTACTCGGCGTAGGTCACGGCGTGGGTCGGAGCGTGGCGGCCATGGTCGAGAGGCTAGCGTCGGGGCGACGGCAGGACAAGCTGCGGTCCACGACTCCAGCCCACTCGCCGGTTGCACCGCGCCCGCGGATTGGTTAGCTCTGGCGGGCGAATACACGAACGGAGCGCACGCCGATGAGCACGACCCCCGAGTCGACCCCGCCCCCCGCCCGAAAGGGCGACGAGTCCCGGCAGGCGACCAACTTCATCCGGCAGATCATCGACCGGGACCTCGCCGAGCGGCGCTACCCGGGGGTCGCGACGCGCTTCCCGCCCGAGCCCAACGGCTACCTCCACATCGGGCACGCGAAGTCGATCTGCCTGAACTTCGGCCTGGCGCGCGACTACGGCGGGCGCTGTCATTTGCGCTTCGACGACACCAACCCGACCAAGGAAGAGCAGGAGTACGTCGACTCGATCCAGGCCGACGTGCGCTGGCTCGGCTTCGACTGGGGCGAGCACCTGTACTTCGCGTCGGACTACTTCCAGAAGATGTACGACCTCGCCGAGAAGCTCATCACCGACGGCAAGGCCTACGTCGACAGCCTGTCCAAGGACGAGCTGCGCGAGCACCGCGGGAGCCTGACCGAGCCCGGGCGCGAGAGCCCGTACCGGAGCCGCTCGGTCGAGGAGAACCTCGACCTCTTCCGGCGCATGAAGGCCGGCGAGTTCGACAACGGCGAGCACGTGCTGCGCGCCAAGATCGACATGGCGTCGGCGAATATGCTGATGCGCGACCCGCTGCTCTACCGCATCGTGAAGGCCGAGCACCACCGGACCGGCGACGCGTGGTCCATCTACCCGATGTACGACTACGCGCACTGCATCGAGGACGCCATCGAGGGCATCTCGCACTCGATCTGCACCCTCGAGTTCGAGAACAACCGCGAGCTCTACGACTGGGTCCTCGACAACGTCGGATTCACCGAGCCGCGCCCGCACCAGCACGAGTTCGCGCGGCTGTCGCTCGACTACACGGTGATGAGCAAGCGCAAGCTCCTGACGCTGGTCAAGGAGGGCCACGTCGGCGGCTGGGACGACCCGCGGATGCCGACCTTGGCCGGGCTGCGCCGCCGCGGCTACACCCCCGAGGCGATCCGGGCCTTCGCCGACCTCATCGGGGTCGCCAAGACCAACAGCACCGTCGACATCGGCAAGCTCGAGTACTGCGTGCGCGACGACCTCAACCACCGCGCCCCGCGCGTGATGGCGGTGCTCGACCCGCTCAAGGTGGTGGTGACGAACTACCCGCTCGATCTGGAGGAGCGCCTCGAGGCGAGCTACTGGCCCCACGACGTCCCCAAGGAGGGCTCGCGCCCGGTGCCCTTCGCGCGCGAACTCTACATCGAGCGCGAGGACTTCGCCGAGGAGCCGCCGCAGGGCTGGCACCGCCTGAGCAAGGGCGGCGAGGTGCGCCTGCGCTACGGCTACGTGATCCGCTGCTACGAGGTGGTCAAGGACGCCGCCGGCGCGGTCGTCGAGCTGCGCTGCAGCTACGACCCCTCGACCCGCGGCGGCGCGAACCCGGACGGGCGCAAGATCAAGGGCACGATCCACTGGGTCTCGGCCAAGCACGCCGTCGCCGCCGAGGTGCGCCTCTACGACCGGCTCTTCACGGTGCCGGCCCCCGACGCCACCGACGGGGACTTCAAGGACCACCTCAACCCCGACTCGCTGACGGTCGTGCGCGCCATGGTCGAGCCCTCGCTAGCGGCCGCCGAGGCAGGCGCGCACTACCAGTTCGAGCGCCAGGGCTACTTCGTGACCGACAGCGTCGACCACCGGCCGGGCGAGCTCGTCTTCAACCGGGTGGTGACGCTCAAGGACTCGTGGGCGCGCAAGACGGCCGGCCCCGAGGACGACGCGGCGCCGGTGGAGCGGGAGTCGAAGCCCAAGGCCGACAAGGGGGGCAAGGGGCGGCCGACGAAGCTGACGGCGTCGCAGGGTCGCGGCAAGGCGCGCGAGGCGGACCCGGCGCTGGCCGAGGCCTTCGCGCGCTTCCAGGCCGAGCACGGGCTCAGCGAGGAAGACGCCGACGTCCTGACCGGGGACCTGGCGCTCGCGACGTTCTTCGAGGCGGCGGCGACGGGGCACGAGCCGGAGCCGGTGGCGAAGTGGGTCACCAACGTGCTGCTCGCCGAGCTCAAGGACCGCCCGGTGGCCGAGCTGCCGTTCGACGGCGCGGCCTTCGGGCGCCTCATCGCGCTGGCGGACGCCAAGACAATATCGACGTCGGGGGCCAAGGCGGTGCTCGAGGTGATGCTCGCCGAGGGCGGCGAGCCGGCGGCGATCGTGAAGGCCCGCGGGCTCGAGGCGATGACCGACGACGCGTCGCTGCAGGCGCTGGTCGACGCGGCGCTGGCGGCCCACCCCGACAACGTCGCGCGCTATCGGGAGGGCAAGACCACGCTGCTCGGCTCCTTCGTCGGCGCGGTCATCAAGGCGTCGGGCGGCTCGGCGGACGCCAAGCGCGTCAAGGAGCTGGTGAAGGCGGCGCTGGCCGGCTGAGCGGCGCGCTCACCGGGGTGCGGTGCGGGGACGGCGAACACTGAACAGAGTTTGCGTTTACGCCCGTCGCGCGCCGTGCGACACCACGACGTGTGCGCACGGCGCCAAGGAGCCGCGCGCCCCGAGTCGCGTCGCGACCCACCTCCGCGTGAAAAAGCGAGCTGTCATGATACGTTTCGCTAGGCTTCCGGCGTCCTTCGCGGTCCTGACCCTCCTCGCCGCCTGCGGCACGCCCGCGCCCGTCACCGACGGCGCGGCCCCCCCCGCCCCGAAGGTGGGCGACCCGCTGGCGGTCCGCGTCCCCCCGAGCCTGATGACCGCAGGGGCGACGGCGCTGCTCATGCGCGGCGACGGCGCGCTGCGCCCCCAGGGCTGGGTGCAGGACGGGCAGGACGGCGACCGCTACTACCAGACCTGGACGCGGCTCGCCTACGACAAGGACCACACCGACGCGTGCTTCCAAAAGAGTCACTTCGGCCGGGCGACCTCCAAGCTCGGTCCCAACGACCCCGATGGCTACCAGACGGCCAAGAACAGGTGCGCAGAGCGCCTCCCGGCCGGCAAGGAGGTCGAGGTGCGCTTCGCCGCCGAGCGTCAGGGCTTCACCTGGACCGACGAAAAGGACGTCGCCGCCGCGCTGCTCCGCGAGACCTGCAGCGTCGCGTCGAAGGTGCGCGACGTTCCGCTGACGGAGCCCTTCCGGGCGCCCCAATTCGATCCGGGGAGCTACCGCTTGATCCAGGCGCAGGTGCAGGTCGGGCTGCTCCGCAGCTGCATCGTCGCGCGGGGCAGCCGAGGAACGGTGATGGTCGAGCTGTGGCACGTCTGGGACAACTTCGCGCCCATCGACAAGACGCCGCTCACGGTGGAACGCACCGAGGGCGACGGCACCCACGCCCCGGCTTGCGACGCGACCGACATGCGCGTCCTGGACGGCAAGTCCAACGGGCGCACGATCCTGCTCGGGTTCCCGCGGCATGAAGAGACCTGCACGGACAGCGCCGATCCCACGCTGTGCAAGACCAAGAGCACCTACACATGCAAGTGACCCGAGTCGCGCGATGGGCGCTGGCGCTGGCGCTGGCGGCGGTCCCCATGGGGCGGGCGTGGGCCTCGACGGCTCCGGGCAACGACGCCGCGATGTGCGCCACGGCGGTCAAGGACGAGCTCGAGAACGCGAACGGCTACCCGAAGATCGCGGCGCTGTGCGTGACCCTGACCGACGACGTCACGGCCGGGACGCCCTCCGTCCAGCTCGTCCTGCCGGCGAAGTGGAAGAACCCACGCGGCAATCACCCGGTCTACGTGCTGCTGTGGCAGGGAACTGTGAGCAAGCCCAAAGGGCTCTCGATCGCCATGAAGAACGGCGGCCGAGCCGACGGCGTCGTCTCCATGCGTAAGGACCGCGCGGCCGGGGCAGCCGATGACCGCGGCGGCCCCTGGGTCGTCGCCCGCCTCCAGGCAGCCCCCGGTGACAACCAGGTTGACATCCGGTTCACCCACGGCGACCCAGCGGCAACCACGACCATCGCCATCCCGCTCTTCATCGCCGAGGAGGCGCGGATCGTCCTGCGGGTCGGCGTCGGCCTCGGGATCGGCAGCGCCGACCGCATCATCGAGGAGAAGCAGCAGGTCGGGAGCGGCCCGACCCTGGTGCGCTACCGCACCACCGCGGCCGACGTGCAGCCGGAGCTGGTCGCCGGCGTCGGCTTCTACCCCTTCGCCCCGCTGCTGACCGACGAGACTGGTTTTCCGTGCAACCTCGGCATCTACCTCGGGGCCGCGGTCGCCGGCTCCGGCAAGAGCCTCGACAAAGGAGTGGACTGGCTCAACGGCCTCTACGTCGGCCTCGAGCTCCCGCTGTCGCTCGAGGTCTCGATCGCGGTCGCCTACCGGATGACCTTTCGCCAGGACTTCCTCGCCGAGGACGTCCACCGGGGGGCCTGGCTCGAGCGGTACGACGGCTCGAGCTACAAGGTCATCGACATCGGGCACAGCCTCGGCGTCGTCCTGAACTTCTCACCCAGCTGGTTTCTGCTATGAGCGCCAACCGCGCCGCTCTCCTCGTGCTCCTGGTCGCGACCGCGCCGCTGGCGGCGTGCATGCCGGAGGACCAGGGTCCGGCCTGCACCTTCAACACCGGGGTGGCGACCTGGCGGCCCGTCGTGGTGCCGTCTCAGGCGCAGTTCACGCCGACCACCGACGCCGGCTTCCTGTCGGCCCGGATCACCGGCACCCTCGACGCCATCTTCGAGCGCAACCCCGACGAGCGCTTCCCCATCGACGCGGTGCGGGTCGCCGGCGTCCCGGCCACGGCGACGGCGGCGAACTTCGGGGCCTGGGAGGTGCGCGTCCCCGGCGAGGTCCTGCGCGACCCGGACTACTTCCGGGTCGACCGCGCGGAGCTGCCGGTCACCATCGACTTCTGCGGCCGCCGCGACGTCACGACCGGGACGACGGTCTTGGTGGTCCCGGTGCGACCCGCCTCCGGGGCCCCGGTCCCGGGCCTCGACCTCGACCCGCTCGCCCCCAGGCGCCCCGCCCTCGACAGCTGCGACCCCGGAGACGCCGACGCGCTCGACCACCTCCCGACCGGCCGGACGGTCCTCGTCGACGCGACCGTGCGCGCTGACACGTCCGCGGCCGGGGCGGCCGTGCGCCTGCGTGCGCCCGACGCCGTCCGGCTCCTCGTCGATCAGGTCGACCCGACGGCCTCGGGGATCGCGAGCGGCACGCTCTACCTGCCCGCCGCCGCGCAAGCGACGGTGACCCTCGTCTTCGACGGCGCCAAGGCGAGCGGCGACCGCCTCTGGCTCCAGGCCGAAGCGGGGGGTCAGGTGGTCGAGGAGACGCTCTTCATCGCGCCGGCGCCGGTGAGCGACGCGCCGGCAGACAAGCTGGTCCTGAAGCCCGGAGCGTCCGATCGGATCGCCTTCAGCGGGACGAGCCTCATCGCCAGGTGCCGCCTCTCCGGCCGCGCCTCGGTCGATCTGCGCGTCATCTTGGGCAACGCCGACCTCGGCGAGACCTGGACCTGCGTCTCGCCGGCCCGCGACCGCGTCGAGCTCACGGTCGAGAGCGAGGCGGACGCCGAGGACGGGGCCCAGATCGAGGTGTCCTGCCAGGACATCTGGGGACAGACCCGCAAGATCACCGTGACCGTCGGCGCAGACGACTGATCGGCGGCGGCGGCGACTCCGGCGTCACGGGTCAGCCGGGTCGCCGCGCTCGAGGGTGGCGACGCGGAGGCTCGGCGCCGCCGGGTCGCCGCTCACGACGACCGCGCGCACCACGCCCAGGCCCGAGAGGTCGCCGTAGTCGACCTCTCGGCCGACGCCCACGAGCCCCTCGTGCTCGGAGAGCCAGTAGACGATGCCGTCGTCGAGGTCATCGGCGGCGAGGGCGAGGGTGCCGGCGCCGTCGGTCGCCGCCGCGAGCCCCGGGTCGTCGGTGGCGGGGAGCAGGTCGAAGAGGGCGAGCTGAGATTTGGTGTCCAGGCTCGGCAGCTCCCGCCACAGCCGGCGCGACTCGCGGACGGCGCCCCGCGCCCAGGGGTGGCTGGCGGGCGCGCTGGCCGCCGCGGTGGGGGTGGCGGCGTAGGCGTCGAGGGCGTCCTCGCGCGCCGCCACGG
>PHBI01000094.1:29738-53651 GCA_002841945.1 Deltaproteobacteria bacterium HGW-Deltaproteobacteria-14 | reverse complement strand
GGCCGACGGGGCGGCCGATCTCGTCGCCGATCCGCGCTGCGCCGGCCCCGACGCCGCCGGCACCCGCGCCCTCTTGGTCCGCGCCCTCGCCCACCACAAGGTCGGGGCGTCCGCCGCCGCCGCCGCCGACCTCGCTAGCGCCCGCCGCCAGCCGGTCATCGACGCGAGCGACGCGCCCGCCCTGTCCGCGCTGTCGCGGGCCGCCGAGCCCGACCGCCTGCGCCACCTCAGCTGGCGCCTCGAGGCCGCCGTCGGCTACAGCACCAACCCGCTGCTCGGCGCGCCCAACGACCCCGCGGTCGCCGAGGCGACCGAGGGCAGCGGGCTCGTGCAGCTCGACGCCTGGGTGCGCCTCGCGCCGGATCTCGGCGGCCCGCTGCGGCCGCTGCTCGAGCTCCAGCCGCGCGTCGCGCGCTTCCTCTCGAGCGGCGCCGAGGGGCTCAGCACCCTCGTCGCGTCCGGCCGCGCGGGCCTCGTCCTCGGCGCCGGCCTGCCCCGGGCGACCCTCGCCTACCGCCCCGACTTCGTCCTGCTCGAGCAGGGCGACGGCTACTCCGCGGGGCCGCTGTGGTACTACGGCGCGCACCGCACCGAGCTGGAGGTCGAGCTCTCCCGCTCGCTGGTCCTCTTCGCGGGGGGCGGCCACCGCACCTTCCGCGAGCTCGGGCGCGGCCGCTGGGAGGGGGACCTCGGCGCGGGCGGCGGGGCGCCGCTGACCGCGGGCGCCGCGCTGCTGTGGGCGGTGAACACCCGGGCCCACGCCGCCAACGACAAGGGCTACGATCTGCTCGGCGCGACCGGCGTCTTCAGCGTCGACGTGCGCCTCCCCGCGACGCTGTGGGCGCGCGCCAACGGCGGCGTCGGCGTCGACGTCTACCCGCGCTCCGAGGGGGCGTTCGAGATCGCCGGGGTGCGCCGCGACCTCGCCGTGCGCGCCGGTCTCCAGGTCGGCGCCGCCCCCGACGCCGGGGTGCGGATCGGCCTCGGCTGGGACATGACCTGGCGCGACAGCACCGTGCCGGAGTTCGCCGCGACCGATCACCGCGTGACGCTGCGGGTCAGCTGGTCCGGCGACGCCGACGTCGCCGGACCCGACGCCGTCGAAGGCGCGCTCCTCGCGCCGCTGGGCTGGGGGCTCGGGGCCGGCGAGGGCGGCGCCGCCGAGCGCGTCCAGGATCTGCTCCGCCGCGACGAGCAGGTCCGCCCCGGCTGCGGCTGCGGCCTCTGAAGCGACCTGGAGGAGGACCGCGTCGGCGTCGAGCCCCAGCTCGGTGACCGCCGGGCAGCCGGTCGTCGCGCCGGCGGCGCACAGGTTTCCAGGCCCGCCGGCTGCGGGGTCGCGGCGCAGGTCGGCGCTGAGGTCGCTGCCGCTGTTGTTCGGCGCGGTGCAGTCGAGCTCGAGCGGGTCGAGGTAGCGGTCGGTCACGACGTCGGTCGCCGCCCCGGCCGCGCAGGCGAGGCCGAGCACGAAGGTGCGGGCGCGCTGGCCGCCGGCGTCGAACAGCAGCGCGATCGTCTCGGCGGCGTCGCAGCCGTCGCCCGTAGCCTCATGTCAGCAGTCGAACTTCGCCGCGCAGAGGAGGTCGTTGAACCGGTCGTGGGCCGACCTGCGCTGACGCTCGTGCTCAACCGCGGGACGGCCCTTCAGGGGTAGGATCGGCAGCACCGGAAGCCGGCGTAGAAGTCTCCGGCGTCTGGGCCCATGCCGTTTCGCATGGCCGCGTGGAGATAGTGCTCCTCAGAGACCTCCCAGGTGCCATCCTCGAAGCTGCCGCCGCGAATCGACCGGTAGGAGTCGGTGTAGTCGAAGGGATCCGTCGCGCCGGGATAGGAGACGAACCAGTCGCCCAACCACTCCACGACGTTTCCGATGAGGTCCAAGGCCCCATAGGGCGAAGCGCCGGCCACGCGGGTGTTGCCCGCCCCGACGCCGTTTTCGCAGAAAGACCCGCTGAGCATGATGTTCGCCTCCGCACACGTCGGCTCCGTGTTCCCCCACGGGAACCTCCGCATCGCGGTCGGGCACGTCCCCGTCACCGTCTCGCACCCGCCGCGCGCCGCTCGCTCCCACTCGGCCTCCGTACACAGGCGCTTGCCCCTTGCCTCGCAGTACGCGATCGCTTGGTAGCTGTTCACACCGTTCACCGGGTACAGCTGCGTCGTCCACTCGCCCGTCGTCGGCTTGTACGTGTAGTCGTACGGCGCCTCGACGTCTCCCTGCCGCCCCGGCGGCAGGCACGACCCCGGCGCGTCGTTCGGCATGGTCCACACCGCGAAGCCGTCGTCGCCGCACCAATCCCAGTACGCTTGCGCCGTGACCTCCACCCGGTCCATCGCGTACGCCGACTGCGTCACCTCGTGCTGAGGCAACTCGGTATCCTCGCAAACGGTGTCCGTGCCGCCCAGATCTACGCTGTTGCACCCCATCCAGAACGTCCCCGCCGGCACGTACACCATCTCCGCCCCCGCGCCGAACGCCGCCACCGTCCCGTCGCTGACGCAGAAGCCGCCCGCCCCATCGAGGGCGTAGCTCGTCGCATCGTCCAACGTCGTGTCGCAGGTGAACCCGGACGGGCACGGCTCGCCGAGGAGCCCGCACGGCTCCGGCGTGTCCTGCCCGAAGGCCGCCGGCCCGAAGCTCGGCCCGTACCCGTAGGCGAACGTCGTCGCGCTCGTCGCCCCCGCCTCCGTGTACGCGGTCGTGACCGCAGCGCCCGGCGTCCCGAACGACAGCTGCTCCGCATGGCAGCTCCCGTCCAGCTGGGCCGACCACTGAATGTAGGGATAGATCGCGCCCTGTGCGATGGCCCCGTTGTCCGTCACGCCCGCGACGTTCGCGTCGTCCGCCGTGGCCCGCGCCTTCAGCCAGCAGTCCTCGATGCCCACCCCGCCATCCTCGCGAACCGCGCCCAGCACCACGTTCCAGTACACCTTCCGCGCCGCCGTCTCGCCGCTCGTCAGCTCCTCGAACCCCCGGTACACCCCGACCTGGTACAGGTACAGGTCCGCGTTGACGCCTGGCGACGTCACCAGCGGCCCGCACCCCTCCACGTCCCCCGCGCTGCACTGATTCCCCGCGGCCCCCGTGGGGTCGATCTCGATGTCCGCCGCGAAGTCCTCCCCGGTGTTCGGAGCCGTGCAGTCCAGCTTCACCGCGTCGAGGTAGAGCTCGGTCTCCACGTCCGACGACGCCCCCGCCGTACACGCGAACCCCAGCACGATCGTCGTCGCGCGCTCCCCGCCCGCGTCGAAGAGCAGCTTCAGGTCATCCGCGCACGCCGTCCCCGCCTCGTTCTCCTGGCAGCAGTCCAGCTTCGCCGAGCAGAAGATGTTGTTGAAGTTCACCGCGATGTCGAAGAACCCCTGGTCTGCCGGGCGCATCAGCGCCACGTCGAACTGCACCGGGCGGTCCGCGTTCTGCACGCACGCGACCTTGCGGGTCAGCGGGGTCGCCAGCGCCGTCGGGTTCTGGAACGGCACCGGCACGCCGGCCGCGCCGTTCACCGCCCCCGACGCGAAGCTGCCGAGCGCGCTGACGGGGCCCGAGTAGACCCCCACGACCCACACCCGGACCTCGTTCATGCTGACGTCGGTGTCCGCGTCGCACGGTCCCACGTAGCTCGCCGAGCCCGCCCCGTCGCCGTAGCCCGTCGACGAGATCCGCCGCTGCCACACGACGTCGGGCGTCGGCGTCCGACCGTTGACCACCTGAACGTCCCACACCACGTCGCCGACCCCTTGGAGGTTCAACGCCGCCACGCTCACCGACACCGTCGGACCCGCGACCGCCCCCTCCGGCGACTGCGGAGCCCCGCACGCAGCGGTCGTCCACGCCAGCACGCACCCGGCCCGTAGAAGCGCTTTGTTCAGCATCGTTCTGGCTCCTTCCGCCCGAACGCCGCGCGCGCCCCTGCGTCGGCAGGGGCCCGCTAGGCACCCGGGCTGCATCGCGTGAAGAGGTCAACGGAGTGACGCCGCCGCCGCGAGGACGGCGCCATGAACTCCATTCATAGTCGCCCCTGAAGCGCGTTCGCAATCCCGGCGATACATCGGAGTTATTCTCTCGATATTGAAAGGTGAGCAGAGGCCATCACGCACCGCAGCAAGGTCTCCTATCGCCTTAAAATAATGGGCTTCATGGAGTCGTCGGGCTCACCACTGTGCAGGCGCAGCATGACGGCGTCGGCCCCGCGACGACCGCGCCGGCGGATGCGGTGGACACCGCCCGCCGATCGCAGGCCACCGAGCGCTCCCCCAGGCCGACCCCTCCCGAGCCGCGCGCGCCGCGCGCGAGGGCGCGGGGCGCCGGGGCGGCCCGTCTACTCCCCGGCGAGCGGGCAGGCGCCGGACAGGGCGTTGGACCAGGCGGCGCCGATCTCCGTACCGGTCGCGCCGGCGACGTCGGAGGCCGAGAGCGGCCCCCAGTGCCCGGCCAGGCAGCCGTGGTCGTCGATCAGCACGACGTGATACCAGGTCGCCGCGAAGTCGCCCCAGATGTCCTGGGTGTCGTCGTCGGGGTAGACCGGCACCGTGTAGCCCGCGAACTGGCCGCCGACGACCGCCGCGTCCACCGGGATCTCCTTGAGCTGCACGAAGCCGACCGGCGGCGACCCGCCGAGCTCGCCGCCGAGCGCGAGCACCTCGTCGAGCAGCGCCTTGCAGTGAGAGCACCCGACGTTGCCGAAGACGAAGACCGTCGCCGGCAGATCGCCGCTGCACACGAGCTGCCCCGAGGTCGCCGAGCGCGGGTTCAGATCCTGCGCGCAGAACGTCGGCGCCAGCGCGCACTCGCAGCTCGACCCGGTCGGCACGCAGCGCTGCGACACGCATGCGTGCTCTGCGGGGCAGTCTTCGTTCCCGCGACAGCCGGCCACGCAGTGGTGGGCGGCGTTGCACACCTGGCCATCGCCGCACTCCTCGTCGCGCGTACACTCCGGCGCCTCGCACACCCCGGTCGCCAGCTCGCACAGCTGTCCGATCGGGCACTCGCGGTCCTGGGTGCAGCGCGCGTCGACGCACGACGACACCACGAACCCCGTGGCGAGCGCCACGACCCCCATCCCCAGCGCGAGTGGCGCGCGCTCGTAGATCGTGGCCATAACCCGCACAGTATGCGCCGCGGCGCCTCCCACGCCAAGCCCGATTCCGCCCCGACGACCCTCGCTGGCGGGCGGCTCGGCTTGCGCCGCCCAACCGCTGCATGCGACACCACAGCCCAATGTCGAAGGCCTCCAAGCCCGGCTGGCGCCGCGCCGCGACCCCGTTCATGCCGATCGTCCGCACGTTCCGGGACTACCGCGCCCGCGACCTGCCGCACGATCTCCTCGCCGGCCTCACCGTCAGCGTCGTCGACCTGCCGCAGTCGATGGCCTTCGCCGTCATCGCCGGCGTCCCCGCCGTCTACGGCCTCTACACCGCCATCTTCCTCGCCTTCCTCGGCGCGCTCTTCACCTCGAGCCGCTTCCTCTCGGTCGGCCCCACCAACACCCAGAGCCTCCTCATCGCGGCGACGGTCTCGCGCCTGACCCACGATCCCGAGGTCTACGTCCAGCTCGTCATCGCCCTGGCCTTCGTCAAGGGGCTCATCCAGCTGCTGTTCGCCGCCGTCCGCATGGGCCAGTTCGTCCGCTACGTCAGCGCCACCGTCATGGTCGGCTTCACCGCGGGCGCCGGCGTGCTCATCTTCGCCGAGCAGGTCCCGGCCTTCCTCGGCTTCGCCCGCACCCACGGCGGCGAGCACCTCCCCGGGGTCCTCGACGTCTTCCGCGACGTCGCCCAGCACGTCTCCGCCATCAACCCCCACGCCATCGTGCTCGGCGCCGGCTCGCTCGCCATCCTGCTGCTCGCGCGCCGCGTCTCCGAGGTCATCCCGGGCCCCCTGCTCGCCGTCGGCCTGTCCGCCGTGGTCGTCGCCAACGCCGGCTGGACCGACGTCGCCGTCATCGGCGCGCTCCCCCACGGCCTCCCCGCCATCCAGCTCCCCGAGCTCGACCTCCCGACCCTCGAGCGCCTCCTCCCGGGCGCCCTCGCCCTCGCGCTCCTCGGGATGCTCGAGTCGGTCGCCATCGCCAAGTCCATCGCCCACAAGACCGGCCAGCGCATCGACGCCGACCAGGAGTTCTTCGGCCAGGGCTTCGCCAACCTCGTCGGGTCGCTCTTTCAGTCGATGCCGGGCTCGGGCAGCTTCTCCCGCACTGCACTACAGTACACCGTCGGGGCCAGGACCCGCGTGGCCAGTCTGTTCTGTGCAGTTGCGAACGCCGTGTTCTTCCTCGCCCTCGCGCCCCTCGCCCACGACATCCCGCTGGCGTCCCTCGCCGCCATCCTCTTCTACGTCGCCTACAAGCTCATCGACGGCCGGGCCATCTGGCGCATCATGCGCTCGAGCCCCGCCGACGCGGCGGTCACCCTCGTGACCCTGGGCTCCGCGCTGCTGCTGCCGCTCACCTACGCGATCTACGTCGGGATCTTCCTCAACCTCGCGCTCTACCTCAAGCGCGCGAGCCGCCTGCATCTGCTGCAGATGGTGCCCATCAGCGCCTCGGGCTTCCGCGAGGAGCCGCTGCCGGCCGGCGCCCAGCCCGACGACGAGATCCTGCTCATCCAGCTCGAGGGCGACCTCTTCTTCGGCGTCGCCGACGACCTCGAGGACCGCCTCCGCGCCATCGAGAGCGGCCCCACCCGGGTGGTGATCATCCGCCTCAAGCGCACCCACTCCATCGACGCGTCCATCCTGTTCGTCCTCGACCGCTTCGTCGCGCGGATGCACGAGAACAAGCGCCACGTGCTCTTGTGTGGCGTCCCGCCCAGCGTGCGCAAGGCGATCCGCGGCTTCGGCCTCGAGGACCGGCTCGGCGTCGCGCAGCTCTGGGACGCCTCGCCCGACACCTTCAGCACCACGCGCATGGCCCTCGGCCGCGCGCGGGTCCTCATCCACGGCACGAGCGAGCCGGCCCCCGACGCGTACCTCGGGGCCGGCATCTGAGCGAGGGCCGCCCCGGCGTCAGTTGAACGGCGTGAAGTCGGCGCAGCGCTCCCCGGTGAGCACCGCCAGCGCCTCGTGCACCTGGGTGAGGTCCACCCCGCCTACGAAGCGCGCGACCTCGGTCCCGTCGGCGTCCTCGAACACCAGGGTGGGCGTCCCTCGGACCCCGCGTTTGGCCGCGAGGGCCTTGTTCGGCCCCTGGCTCACGTCGATCTTCTCGACCCGCAGCCCCTGGCCCGAGCACGTCTGCGTCATCGCGGCGATGATGGGCGCGAGCTTGAGGCAGTTCGGGCAGTTCGGCTGGTGGAAGTACAGCGCGCGCGCCTCGCCGACGTGGGCCGCCAGGGCGGGCGACGCCTCGCTCATCGCCACCTCGAAGGGGCTCGGCGGGGCGATGTCGCACGCCTCGGCGCTGCCGTCGCAGGCCACCGCCTGCCCCGGCTCGCCGGGCGCGCTCGCGGCCTGGGCGATCTGCGGGCTCGCGGCGGCGGCGGCCGGCGTGGCGGCGTCGTGCGCGAGGTCGATCGACAGCTCCGCGGAGGCGTCCTCGCCGACCCCGAAGGTCAGCAGCGTCGTGTTGTCGGTCACCATCAGCACGCCCATCGCCACGAGGATGACGCCGGTCGTCTTCTCGATCTTGGGGATGAAGCGCTTGATGCGGTTGAGCAGCCCGACGCCGCGCTGGGCCAGGACGGCGACCAGGAGCAGCGGGACACCGATGCCGGCGGCGTACACGAAGAGGTTCCACGCCCCGTCCCAGATCCCGTCGGCGCTGACGGCGGTGAAGGTCAGGATGGCCCCGAGGACCGGCCCGATGCACGGGGTCCAGCCAAAGGCGAAGGTGAGGCCCATGGTGAAGGCGCCGACCGCCCCGAGCCGCCGGCCGCCGCCGCCGTCGAGGTGGATGCGCTTCTCGCGCTCGAGGGCGTCGATCCGCAGCCACCCGAGGAACTTGAGGCCGAACACGAAGACGAGGAGGCCGCCGAGCTGCTGGAAGAGCAGGCGGTTCTCGAGCATGAAGCGGCCGAGCGCGGTCGCGGTCAGCCCGAGCAGCACGAAGACGGCCGTGAACCCGAGGATGAACGACAGGCCGTTGACCATGAGCCGCACCCGGGCGCGCGGCGTGATCTCCTCGCCCTGCCCGAGGGTGCCGCCCATCAGCACCGACAGGTAGATGGGGATCATCGGCAGGACGCATGGGCTAGCGAAGGTCGCTAGCCCTGCGAGGAAGATGGTACCGGTCTCGAGCTCCATGGCGCTTCCCGCTTGCTGGGGTCCGACACCATGGAGCCATCAACGCCTCGAAGTGTGCCGTCGCGGGACGGTCTTTCGCGCCGCCGCGATCAGCTGCGGCCCGCCACCAACCCCGCCCTGACGAGCCAGGTGGTCGCGTCCGCGCCGAGCACGCGCTCGTCGTGCTGCGCCCGCAGGGGCGGCTTGTCCTGCTGCGCCCGCAGGGGTCGCTCACCCTCTCGCGCCCCGGCCGGCGGCTCGTCTCGCCGCGCGGCGGTCGAGGGCTCCTCGTTCACGACGCCCAGCGCGGACTCGTCCTCCGCGCCGACCAGCTTCAGGTCCTGGCGCGGCGCGACGCGCTGCTCCTCGGCGATCCGGGGACCCTGGACCGCGCCGCGCTGTGGTGCCTCCACCCGCGCCGGCGCCGGCGCCCGGGCGCTCCTCGGACCCACCGCAGCCGTGTCCGCGAGGGCCCGATCGAGGGCCTCGTTCAGGCCACCGAAGAGGGCCTCGTCGGACTCCTCCGCGGCGAGCGCCTCGTAGTGGGAGTAGCTCTCGATCCGCTGCGCCGCCGCACCTGCGCCGGTGGACTCGCGGCGCGCCGGGCGCAGCGACACCGGCTCGCCGGTGTCCGCCGCGGTTTGCAGCCTGTCCGCGAGGTGCGCCAGCCTCTCGCCCCGCGCGCCCTGAGCCGCGCTGGCCTGCTCGCGCACCGCGCCGGCGGCCGCGTCGAGCGCCTGCTTGCCGCGGTCCGGATCCGCCTCCTGCAAGCTCCTGAGCTTGCTCATGAAGCTCGCCATACCCGACACGCGCATCGTGTCGACCCGCTCCGCTCCGCTGTCCGCTTGCTCCCTCGCGCGATGAATCGAGGACCGCGTCGCCTCCATCAGCGTCGCCGTCTGACTCGCCAGCGAGGGATCGTTTATCCCAAGGCCGCGCATCAGCATGGTTGTCACCTCCCCTAAACGCTCCCGGGTCACCCCGACCGAGCCCGGGGGATCTGGTCCCCCGTAGGATCGTCAACGGCATGAGCTCGCGAAGCTTGAGGACAAATGTACGCCGCGGCGCTCAGCCGTGAAGCTCAGCCGCGTCCCGCGCCCGCCTCGTGGCGTCGATCCTCACCGCGCTCGGCGGTCGCCGCGCCGCCTCGCAGGGCCGCGAGGCGCTCGGCGTAGGCGGCGTCCTCGACCCACAGCCGGCGCGCGATGCGCTCCATGAAGGGCCGCACCAGCAGCGCGCCGAAGCGCCTGAGCACTCGGAAGGCCGGTCTGTCCGAGGTCGCGAGCGTCGCCTCGATGACCGCCGTCCGCCCGTCCCCGAGGGGCGTCGCGTGGGTCTCGACGACCGATCCGGTGCCCTCCCCCCGCACGATGGTCATGACGATGGTGCGCGGGTCGACGCAGTGAAAGCGCGCGTCCACCTCGATCCCCACGCGCCCGAGCAGGCGGTAGGCCACCCGCACGGTGATCTCGTCGTCGCCCCGCTCGAGCACCCGCAGCTGCGCGAAGGTGTGGGGGTGGAAGTGCGCCCCGTGCCACGGGTCGAGGCGGTTCTGGATCACGTCCTCGGGCGCGCAGCGCGCCTCCATCCGCACCACCGCCGCGATCGGCGCCGCCGGGCGCTCGGGCAGGATCGGGCGCGCCGTCACGGCCTCGCCGGGGGCCTCGAGGCGCACCCACAGCACGACCCCGTCGTCGTGGCTCGGCAGCGGTCGCCAGCGGCCTCGCCCCTCGTCTCCGAGCGCGAGCCCGTGCCACGGACACACGACGCGCCCCTCGCAGACATGCCCCTCGGACAGCGACGCCCCCATGTGGGGGCAGGCGTCGGGCGCCACCCGCAAGGCCCCCTGCGGCCCGCGCCAGGCGACCAGCTCGCGCCCGGCCACGACGAAGCGCCGGGGCTCGCGCCCGAGGGCGTCGGAGCCGTCCAGCGCATACCACCCGCCGGAGGGCCGCGCCTGCGCCTTGGCCAGGGCGCCGGCGATCCACGCCGGGCTGCACTGGCGCCAGTCCTCGAGCTGCGGGTCGACCCCGACGACCTCGCGCGGGGCGAGCCGCTCGCCGGCGCGGAAGATAGAGCGTTCAGGCACGGGCGGACCTCCTCCACGGGGGCGAGAGCAGCCCCACCGGCGGGATGACGCGGATCGGCTCGGGGGCGACGCCGTAGGGCGCGAGCAGGGTGTTGGCGGCCAGCATCCCCGAGGTCGCCGCGCGCTCCATCAGCGCCGACGGCAGGTCGAGGCGCACGAAGTCCCCGGCCAGCGCCAGGCTCGGGCAGCTCGTCGCGACCCCGGGGCGGGTGGCGTGGGAGCCGGGCGCGAACGCGGCGCAGTCCTGCTCGAAGAGCCCGTGCTCGCGCACGACGCGCGCCCAGCGCGTCTCGGGGTAGAAGGCGTGGAGCCCGGCGATCAGGTCCTCGCGCAGCGCCGCCTCGTCCATCCCCGGGGGCACGGCGTAGGCGTGGAGCTCGACGACGGAGCCGCCGTGGTGCTCGGCCCACGCGCTGCTCTCGTCCTGGAAGCGCTCGTAGACCGAGATGTTGTCGAGCTCGCCGACCCCGGTGGTCCCCGCGAAGGGGGCGCGCTCGGGCCGCACCGGCCGGTCGAGCCACAGCCGCAGCACATAGAACGGCGCCGTCACCGCGAGGTCCGAGACCGCACCCACCAGCTCCGGCGCGGCGTCCGCGAGGTCGGGTGAGGCCGCGAGGAGGTGCTTCAGGCCGCCGACGTCGAGGGCCATGACCACGGCGTCGACGCGCTCCTCCCCGAGATCGCTGTCCACCGTCCAGCCGGCGCCCGCCCGGCGGACACCGTGGACGCTCGTGCCCTCGTGTACCGCGACGCCCGCGCCGCGCAGGCGATCCCCGAGGCGCGCCCAGAAGGCGGTCGAGAGCGGCCGCCGGGCGACGTCGAAGACCAGCCCCTCGGGGTTGCCGGTGAAGTAGAAGTGAAACATCATCAGCATCTCCGCCGCCGACATCTCGTCTTCCGGGTTGAAAAACGAGTGGGCGAAGACATCGAAGAGCATTCGGCGGGCGCGCTCCGGGAAGTTGAGCGCCTCGAGGTAGCTCGCCGCGTCGCCGCCGTCGCGGCGGGCGTAGGTGCGGACGGGGTCGAAGGTCAGCATCTCGAGGGCGCTCGGCACGTCCACCCGGCTCAGGTCGCGCAGGCCCAGGTACGGGCTCTGGCGCACGAGGGAGATCAGGTTGAACGGGGTCTGCCGCGGCAGGTCGCTGAAGCTCTGGACCATCCCCTCGGGGCCGAGGATGGGATAGTCCTTCAGCGCCACGAGGTTGGACAGCTGGGGGTCGACCCGGCGCAGCAGCGCGCGCAGGTTGTAGTACTGGCGGAAGAAGGCGTGAAAGCCGCGCTCCATCTCGTAGCCGCCGCCGTCCGCGGTGGTGTGCTGCCACGAGCCCGCGCGGCCGCCGAGGAAGCCGGCGCGCTCGTAGAGGAACACGCTGGCGCCGCGCTCGCTGAGGATGGTCGAGGCCGCGAGGCCGGCGATGCCGCCGCCGATGACGGCCACGCGGAGCGGGGTGTCGAGGCGCCGTCGGCCGCCGGGCCGCGGCAGGTGGAGGGTCTGGGGGAAGATGCGGTTCATGGTTCCCGTGGCTGTGGGGAGTGCGGTTTAGTTCAATGAATACGTATCGGTACGGTCATTCGCTCGCCGGGCGCGAGGGTCAGGCGCGCGTCCTCCCAGTCGGGGGGGCCGAAGGTGTTGCGGGCGTCCCGGGACGCGCCGTAGTCCTCGGTCGGGGCGCCGAAGAGGCCGGTGTCGAGCGCGTTGTCGCCGTCCTCGTCGTGGAAGGCGGAGACGGCGAACTCGCCCGGCGGGACGTGCTCGAAGACGACCTGGGCGCGCTTGGCGACGATCTTCACCGGCGCGCGGGCGTGGGCGCGGCGCTCCTCGCCGGGAAAACCCCGCTTGCTCGTGAACAGCGCGACCAGCGCCTGTCCGTCGTCGTTGTCGAAGCCGCGCAGCGCGACGACCACGGTCCCCGGGGCGTCCGCGGCGGCCGGTGCGGGGCGCGTGGGCTCGGCGCCCGCCGGTGGGGTGGCGCAGGTCATCGCGACCGCCATCACGAGCAGCGCCGCCAGCCCGACCCGGCGCGGGGCGGGCGCGGGCGCGGAGACGAGGGAGGTGACGGCGGCGCGCGAGGGCACCAGCAGCTCGGGGGTCAGCACGAGCTCGAGGGTCGGCGGTCGAACCGGCCCGCGGACCGCGAAGAGGGAGAGCAGCGTCGAGGCCGCCGCGCGCAGGGCGAGCCAGAGCTTGCGCGGGGTCGAGACCCAGGCGCGGCCCCGGGTCGGGTCGCAGCCCCGGCGGCGGACGACGTGCCCGATGCGCGCGTAGATGAGGCGCGCGGCGTGGACCGCGAGGCGGCTCCGCCCGCTGAGGTCGCGCAGGCCAGTGTCGGCGTCGACGTAGAAGGCGTCTGCCAGATCGAGCAGCTGGCGGATGACGGTCGCGACGGCGGGGGTCGCCGCGTCGGGCCAGGGCTCGCCGGGCGCGGGGATCAGCGGCGGGGCGCCGGCGGCGGCCAGCATGTCGGCCGGGAGGTAGAGGCGGCCCCGCTCCCAGTCCTCGAGCACGTCGCGGCTGATGTTGCTGAGCTGCATCGCGAGGCCGAGGCGGGCGGCGGGGATCAGCGCCTCGTCCCGGCGCACCCCCATGACGTGGCACATCATGAGCCCGACCGCGCTCGCCACGCGGTAGCAGTAGCGGAGCAGGTCGCTGAGCCGGGCGTAGTGCGTGCCCGCGACGTCCATCGCCATGCCGTCGAGGAGGGCGTCCGGGTAGGCGCGCGGGATGGCGCGGCGGCCGACGACCTCGGCGAAGGCGACGAGCACCGGGTCGGTGAGGGGGGCGCCGGCGTAGATCGCGTCGAGCTCCTCGCGCAGGGCGGCGAGGCGGGCGGGCCCGGCCTCCGGGGGGCCGGTGTCGACGAGGTCGTCGGCGCGCCGGCACCAGGCGTACACGACGCGGGCGTCGCGGCGGTGCTCGCGCGGGAACAGGCGCGAGGCCATGGAGAAGCTCCGCGAGTGCTCCGCGATGATGGCGTCGACGTCGACCTCGGGGGCGATGGCGGCGGCGTTCACGCGGTCACCTCGGCGATCCCGGTGGGGGCGCCCAGGTCGCGGGCGAGGCGGCCGCTGGCGAGGTCCTCGAGCACGAGGCCCGCGGTGGCCTTGGCGGAGTTGATGACCCCGGGGACGCCGGCGCCCGGGTGGGTGCCGGCGCCGGCGAAGTAGAGCCAGGGGTGCTTCGCGTCGCGGTTGTGCGGCCGGAACCAGGCGCTCTGGGTCAGGGTCGGGGCCAGCGAGAAGGCGGCGCCGAGGTGCGAGCGCAGCTCGTCGCGGAAGGTGAAGGGCGTCGTCCAGCGCTTGGTGACGACGTGCTGGCGCAGATCCGGCATGTGGGTCTCGAGGGCGGCCAGGATGCGCTCGGCGTACTCCGGCGCGATGGCGTCCCAGTCGAGGTCGGCCTGGCCGAGGTTCGGCACCGGCGACAGCACGTAGAAGCTGTCGCAGCCCGGCGGGGCGAGGCTCGGGTCGGTGACGGTCGGGGCGTGGAGGTAGAGGCTGAAGTCCTCGGGCAGGGTGTGGCCGTGGAAGATCTCGTCGATGAGCCCCTTGTAGCGCGGTCCGAAGAGGATGGTGTGGTGCGCGAGGCGGTCGCGGTAGAGCCGGTCGGTCCCGAAGTAGAGCACGAAGAGCGACATCGACCAGTCCTTCTTCGCGAGCTTCTTCGCCTGCTTGGCCGCGCCGGGCGCGCCGTCGAGGAGGCGCTCGTAGGTGTGGTGGACGTCGGCGTTGGACACCACCAGATCGAAGTCGCGGGCCTCGCCGAGGGCGTGGACGCGGCCGCCCTCGCCGGCGGGCTCGAGGCGGTCGACCGGGCTCGACAGGCGCAGCTCGCCGCCGAGCTCCTCGAACAGGCGCACCAGGGCTTGGACCAGCGCGCCGGTGCCGCCGCGGGGGAAGTGGACGCCCCAGGTGCGCTCGAGGTGGTGGATGAGGGTGTAGATGGCGCTCGTCTCGAAGGGGCTGCCGCCGATGAGCAGGCTGTGAAACGACAGCGCCTCGCGCAGGTGCTCGTTCTCGATGAAGCGCGACACGGCGCCGTACACCGAGCGCTGGGCGCCGAGCTTGATGAGCTTGGGCGCGACCTTGATCATGTCCCAAAAGCGCATGAAGGGCGTGTGGACGAGCTTGCCGTAGCCCTCGTCGAAGACGTCCTTCGAGTACTTCAGGAAGCGCTCGTAGCCGGCGACGTCCGCCGGGTTCATGGCGTGGATCTGCGCGCGCAGCGCGTCGTCGTCGTTGGTGTAGTCGAAGGTCGAGCCGTCGTCCCAGGCGAGCCGGTAGAAGGGCTCGATCGGCATGAGCTCGACGTAGTCCCTCATCTCGCGCCCGCTCAGGGTGAAGAGCTCCTCGAGGCACTCGGGCGCGGTGATGACCGTCGGCCCGGCGTCGAAGGTGAACCCCTGATCCTCGTACACGTAGGCGCGCCCGCCGGGCTTGTCGAGGGCCTCGTAGAGGGTCGTGCGGACGCCGGCCGTCTGCAGGCGGATGGCGGCGGCGAGGCCGCCGAAGCCGCTGCCGACGACGGCGGCGTGGACCGGGCGGGCCCGGCGCGAGAGGTCAGGGCTGGACATAGGCGGCCTCCAGGGTGCGCACGGCGGCGCAGAGCTCGGTCAGGGCGGGGCTCGGCCCGAGCGCGGTGCTCAGGGCGTCACAGGCGGCGTCGAGGGTGTGGCGGGCGCAGGCGCGACCGTGCTCGCCGACGTGGTCGGCGAGGCGGCGGCGGAGCGCGGCGCGGCGCGGCGCGTCCGCGGCGCAGGCGTCGAGCTCGGCGGTCAGCGCGGCGTAGGTCTCGGGCCCGGCGACCTCGGCGAGCCAGGCCCAGGGCCAGGTCGGGCAGGCGCCGGCGAGGTCCTCGTCGGCCTTGTGGGCGAGCTCGTCGCGGACGAGCCCCGAGAGGTCGTCGTACATCTGCAGCGCGACCCCGGCCCGCTCGCCGAAGCGCTCGAGCGCCGTCACGTCCCACGCGCTCGCCCCGGCGGCGACCGCTCCCATGCCGATCGACAGGCGCATGAGCGACGCGGTCTTCAGGCGCGTCACCGCGCTGACCACGGCGCCGATCTCGTCGGCGGCGACGTCCACGACCCGGGTCGCCAGGTCGAGGGCCTGGCCCTCGTGGCACTGCAACATAGCACGGCTCATGCGATCGTATAGCGCCAGTCGAGACGCGCCTGAGACGGGTATTCGCTGGAGCAGCACGAACGGCGCGAAGTAGAGCCAGCCGCCGGCGTTGATGGCGAGCGGCTCGCCGAAGATGCGGTGCGCGGCGGGGGCGCCCCGGCGGGTCTCGGCCCCGTCCTCGACGTCGTCGACGAGGAGCGAGCCGGCGTGGACGAGCTCGACGAGCAGCGGCAATGCGGGCGGGATGGTGGTCGCGTTGCGGCCACCGAGGTGCCACCCGGCGGTGACCAGCTGCGCGCGGACCCCCTTGCCCGAGCGAGCGAGGAAGTCCCGCAGCAGGTCCCACAGCGCGGCGTCCCAGAGTCGCTCCGGGACGCCGTCCGCGGACGCGGAGGGCTGCATGCCCAGCTCGAGGAGCTTCAGGAGGCGCTCGGAGAGCGTCCCGCGCTCTAGGCCAGGATCGCCAGCGCCCGCCCGAGGTTCACGCCCTTGGGGGGGCGCCCCAGGAGTATCCGCGTGCGGTCGGTGGGGGTCGAGCGGAGCGCGTAGAAGCGCTCGATGAGGGACTCGGGCTTCTTGTAGAAGCGGGCGAATACGTTCCACATGTCGTCCGGGGCGAAGCATTGGAAGAGCAGGCGGTTGAGCCTGTGCATGAAGGGCAGGCGGCGGGAGACGTCGCGGTGGAGCGCCTCGAGGCGGGCCGGGGCGCTCGCGGCGGGGCCGGCCGCTACGGCGAGGGCGAAGCGCACCGCGACCGGGAGCGAGTAGCCGGTGGCCGGGTGGAGCCAGCCGCCGCCGTAGCCCGCCTGGATCGGTGAGGCGACGGGAGGGGCCACCTCGCCGCGCCCGGGCATCGGCAGGACCCCGTGCTCGGCGCGCAGCTCGCGGGTGATCCGCCAGCCGCGACGGGCCACCTCGCTCAGGAGGTCCGCCCGCATCCGAGCGACGTCGAGGTCGGACGTGACGGCGAAGCGGGTGTCTTCGACGAGCACCCTGCGCGGACCGAACGGCAGCACGTACAGGAATCGGAAGCCGTCGCGCTGCGGGATGGTTGCGTCCATCAGCAGCGGGTGGGTCAGGCCGTGGGGGGCCTCGAGCTCGACGTCGAGCCCGTAGAACTTCTGGTAGCCGCTGTCGGCGTCGTCGACGGCGAGCCGCTCGGGGCCGCGCGCGTCGATGACCAGCTCGCCGGTGACCACGCGGCCGTCGTCGAGGGTCACCGCGTGCGCCTCGACCGCGGTCGCGCTGACACCGCACAGCAGCGCGCTCCCGGGCCAGTCGGCGAAGGCGGTCTCGAGGGCCGCGGCGAGGGACTCGGAGGTGAACCCCGAGTAGGTCGTGTCGAGCACGCGCTCGAGGCCGGGGAAGCGGACCTCCTGGCGGGGCCAGCGGTGCTCGACGAGGGGGTCGAGGAGCGCCCGCGCGTCGGGATCGGGGTCGACGCCGTGGAAGCACCAGGTGTGGTTGCCGCCCGGACGGGGCCCGCGCTCAATCAGCAGCACGCGGGCGCCCGGCTGGTGGCGCCGTAGGGCGAGGGCGGTGAGCCCGTTGTGGAGGCCAGCGCCGACGAGGATGTGGGTGTAGGAGTCGTTCACGGATCGGAGTGTGGTCGATTTGGGCGGTTTAGCGCAAGTGAAAACGACCATATCGACTTTTCCGCTCGAATCGGCTATGGGTCCCCCATGAACGATGAACTCCTCACGACGCGCGCCACGTCGCAGCTCCTCGGCGTCAGCCCCAGCACCGTGAAACGCTGGTCGGAGCAGGGCCTCCTCGCCTGCGAGCACACCGCGGGCGGCCACCGGCGGTTTCGCCGGTCGGCGATCCGTGCGCTCTTGGCGGCCGCGGACCGCGGGGCGACGAGCCGCGAGAGCCCCGCCCCGGCCGTGGTCGAATTGAACGATTCGGAGATCGACGCTTGGATCAACAGGCTCCTCGCGACGATGGACGTGGCCCCGACGGTCGCCGCCTTGCGCGCTTGGTACGACGCCCTCGGGAGCTGGTGGCGGGTCGCCGATCGCCTCGGGGTGGTGCTGGCCGCCATCGGGCACGCCTGGGCGAGCGGCGCCATCACGGTGCTCGAGGAGCACCTCGTCTCCGAGCGCCTGCGCCGGGCCATCCTGCGCTGCGCGGAGGACTTCCCCGCGCAGCCGGGGGCGCCCTGCGCCCTGCTCGCGACGGCGAACGGCGAGGACCACGACCTCGGGCTGGTGTTGTGCGAGCTCGTCCTGCGCGAGGGCGGCTGGACGGTGCTCTGGAGCGGCCGCCGCTCGCCCCTCCGGTCCCTCGAGGACTACGTCCGCCACGGCGGCGTCGGGCTCATGGCGCTGTCGGCCTCGTCCTACGCGACCGACACCATCGGCCTGACGCAGGAGGCCGAGACCCTCGCGAGCGCCTGCCGGCAGGTGGGGGCGACCCTGGTGCTCGGGGGCGCCGGCCTGTGGCCCGAGCCGCCGCCCCTCGGCGCGTTCCGGATCCACGGCTTCGGCGAGCTCGCGACCTGGCTCCACGCCGGCCGCTAGGACCGCCGCCCCCGGTCGGCTGGCCGGGCGCGCCCGGGGCTGGCATACTCCGCGGCCATGCTCCGCACACGCCTGCCGTGGGTCGCGGCGCTCGCCCTCGCGAGCGCGCTCGTCCCCACCGCGGCGGCGCTCGCCGCGACCCCCGCCCCCGCGCCGCTGCGCGTCGGCCTGACCGGCAAGTACCCGCCCTTCAACTACTTCGACGCCGACGGCGCCTTGACCGGCTTCGACGTCGACTTCGCCCGCGCCGTCTGCGCCGAGCTCGGCCGCCCCTGCGACTTCGTCGTCCTGCAGTGGGACGGCATCGTCAACGCCCTGCTCGCCGGCAAGGTCGACGCCATCATCGGCTCGATGGCCATCACCGCGGAGCGCGCGCGGCAGGTCGCCTTCAGCGTGCCGTACTACACCTCGGGGGCCCAGCTCTTCGCCGTCGACCCCGCCGCGGTCCCCCCCAACCTCGCCGGCGTCCGGGTCGGCGTCACCCTCGGCACCACCTACGGGGACTACGCCCGCGAGCACTTCCCGAAGGCCGATGTCCGCTTCTACAAGGGCGACACCGAGGCGCTGCAGGATCTCCAGGCCGGCCGCCTCGACGCGCTGCTGACCGATCGCCTCGTCGGCTTCTACCTGCGGCGGCGCTTCAACGTCGCCATGGAGCCCTCCGGCGGCCTCCTCTACCGCGAGCGCATGGGGATCCCCGTCGACCCGGACGACCACGCGCTGCTCGCCGCCATCGACCGCGCCGTCACCCGCTTGCGCGCGAGCCCCGCCGAGGGCGAGCTCTACGCGCGCTACTTCGGCGAGGGCGCCCTCGCCGCCGCCGGCACCGACTACACCTGGTCTCACATGCTGGGCGTGCTCGCGCTCGCGCTGCTCGACACCCTCCGCCTCGCCGCGGTCGGCCTCGCGCTCGGCGTCCTGCTCGCGGCCCTCATCGCCGCCGGCCTCATCGGCCTCCCTCGCCCGCTGGCGCTGCTGCTCTCGCTGTGGGTCGACTTCATCCGCGCGACCCCGTTCATCGTGCAGCTCTTCATCCTCTACTTCGGCCTCCCCGCGGTCGGCGTCGAGCTGAGCGCCTGGACCGCCGCCATGCTCGGCATCGCGCTGCACAGCTCGGCCTACGTCTCCGAGATCCTCAAGGTCGCCTTCCGCGGCGTCCCCGTCGGCCAGACCCACGCCGCGCGGACCCTCGGCCTGACCCGCGCCGAGACCCTGCGCCACGTCGTCATCCCCCAGATGCTGCCGCTGGTCAGCGTCCCGGTCATCAACACCATGGTCGCGATGATCAAGGACTCGGCCATCGTCAGCGTCATCAGCGTCTACGAGCTCACCATGGCCACCCAACAGCTCATCAGCGCGACCTTCCAGCCGATGTCCCTCTACCTCGTCGCCGCCGCCATGTACTTCATCGTCACCTACCCGTTGCTGCTCGCCGGGCGCCGGCTCGAGCGCCGCTACCAACGCCGGGGGCTCCTCCGTGGCGCCTGAGTCGACCCCCACGCCGGCCCTCGAGATCCGCGGCCTCACGGTCGTCCGGAGCGGCGCGCCCATCCTCGAGGGCTTCGACCTCGTGGTGCCGCGCGGCGGCCCCTACGCCATCGTCGGCGAGAGCGGCGCCGGCAAGACGACGCTGCTCATGGCCCTGCTCGGGCTGCTCCCCCCCGCCGCCGGGACGGTCCGTGTGTCGGGCCGCGACATCACCGGCCTCCCCCCGCGTCGCCGGGCCGAGCTCGCGGGCCTCGTCTTTCAGGACTACCAGCTCTTCCCGCACCTGACGGTCCTCGACAACGTCACCCTCGCCCCGCGCCTCCACGGCCGCGCCGACCCCGAGGCCACCGCCCGCGTCCTCCTCGACGACCTCGGCCTCGGCGACCTCGCCGACCGCTATCCCCACGCCCTGAGCGGGGGACAGCGGCAGCGCGTCGCCATCGCCCGCAGCCTCGCCCTGGCCCCCGAGGTCCTGTTCTTCGACGAGCCGACCGCCGCCCTCGACCCGCGCACCACCGGTGATCTCGCGGCCCTCCTCGACCGGCTCAACGCGACCAGCCAGGTCGTCGTCGTCAGCCACGACTGGCCCTTTCTCGAGGGCGCCTGCCCGCACGGCGCCCTGCTCGAGCGCGGGCGCCTCGCCGCCGAGGGGCCCCTCGAGAGCCTCCGCGCTCGCGCCTTCGGGACCGCTGGCGGCGGCGCAGCGGGCACATCCTGACCGGACCTGCCCGCGTGTGTAGTAATTTCACACAGTTCACCCTGCACCGGCGATAACCAACTGATCACAAAGCGATGCCATCGTGGCACGCGATCTGCAAGTCACCTCCCCGGACCCCGCATATACCCGAGGAGGGACTCCCCCATGCGCACCTCACTCCCCCGCGTCCTCGCGTTGTTGGCCTTGGCGGCCGCCGCTTGCGACAGTCAGAGCACGAACGGCACGCCGACGGTCGTCGACCCCGTCGTCACCCCGGGCCCCGGCCCGGCCCTCGACGTCACCATCTTCCCGCAGGTCGGCGAGACCGACTTCACCTCGGCCAACGAGGACGAGCAGCTCTCGGCCGGCACCGGCCAGAGCTACAACCGCGGCGTCTCGGGCGGCGACGCCTTCGCCGACGCCGACGGCGCCGCCGCCGCAGGCGAGTCGAACAACGAGGCGCCGGCCGCGATGCCGGAGCCCGATCCGACCCGCGAGATCGTCGAGGCGGACATCTTCAAGCTCGACGGCGACCTCCTCTACGTCATGAACGCCTACCGCGGCCTCGTCATCATCGACATGGCCGACCCCGACCAGCCCGAGGTGATCGGTCGCCTGCCGTTCCAGGCCAACCCCGTCGACATGTACGTGCGCGACGGGCGCGCCTACATCGTGATGAGCGACTACTTCACCTACTGGCAGTACGACCCCGACGCCGACCCGCTGGGCTTCCACGGCAGCCAGGTCCTCATCGTGAACGTCCAGGACCCGGCGCACCCCGTCGCCATGGGGTCGTTCCAGGTCGACGGCGAGGTCACCGACACCCGCCTCGTCGGTGAGGTCCTCTATACGGTCTCCAAGCGCAACGCGAACTACTGGCGCTACAACACCGCCGACTGGGAGGACCGCACCTGGATCGCCTCGCTCAACATCGCCGATCCGGCCCACATCACGCCCATCGACCAGATCACCTTCGCCGGCAGCTCGACCCTCATCCACGTCGCCCCCCACGCCATCTTCGTGGCCGCCGTGGACCCGAACTACTACCTCGTCGGCGACGGCTACGAGCAGGAGACGCTCGTCACCTACGTCGACATCTCCGATCCCAAGGGACGCCTCGCCGAGCGCGGCAGCGTCTACGTCCCCGGCTACATCGCCGACAAGTTCAAGATGGACTTCCACGACCACGCCCTGCGCGTCTTCAGCCAGCGCTGGTACGGCTCGGGCGACGGCTGGCTGGTCACCATCGACGTGTCCTTCCCCGACGTCCCCGAGGTCCTCGCGCAGCTCGAGATCGACCAGAGCGCCTACGGCTATATGCAGGCGACGCGCTTTGACGGCGATCGCGCCTTCGCGATGACCTACAACTACGTCAACAGCACGCAGCACCGCTTCCTGCACACCCTCGACCTCAGCGATCCGGCGGCCCCGCGCGTCGCCGCCACGATGGAGATCGACTCCATCGTCTCGCACTTCGAGGTCCGCGGTGACCGCCTCATCGCCCTCGGCCGCTACTCCGCCTACTACACGAGCAAGATCCAGATCACGCTGTTCGACGTCAGCGACATCGAGCACCCCGCGACCCTCGACAAGCAGCAGCTCGGCCAGGGCTACTCCTGGTCCGAGGCGATCGGCGACTACAAGGCCTTCCGCGTCGTCGACGAGCTCGGGCTCATCCTGATCCCGCTCAGCTATCACATCACCAACTACAGCTTCAACGGGACCCAGCTCGTCGACTGGACCGGCGACACCCTCGCCGAGCGCGGCCAGGTCAACGGCGTCTCCCGCGTCCGCCGCGCCTTCGTCGTGCAGGACCGCCTCGTCGCCTTCAGCGAGCGCCAGCTCCAGGTCATCGACGCCGCCGACCGCGACCACCCGATCGTCACGGCGCAGCACTACTTCGTGCGCAACGTCCTCGACGTCTTCGACATCCAGGGCAAGCAGGTCCAGCTCGTCGGCGACATCGAGGAGGGCGGCTACTTCTTCGAGGTGCTCCCCTTCGGCGAGGCCGACGACGCCCCGGCCCTGGCCCGCCTCGACCTGCCCTACAGCTCCGCCCCCTTCTGCATCCGCGAGGGCGACGCGCTGCACATGATCGGCTACGAGCCGAGCGTCGGCCAGGTCATCCGCAACGCCGACTTCGCCGACGTGCTGTCGCCCAAGCTCCGCGGTGAGCTCGACCTGACGTCCGAGGCCGGGTCCATCTATTACTCGGGCTACAGCTTCTACAACTACTACTGGTACCCGCAGGCCGGGCTCCCGCTCGAGGGGCGCATCATCCCCTTCACCGAGCGCCACATCGTCGAGCTCGCGAGCGGCCGCCGCGAGTGGCAGAGCGCGCTGCGCTTCATCGACCTGTCCGACCTCGACGACCCGCGCATCGCCGACGGCTCCGTCCCGATGAACGACTACCCGTTCATCAACAAGATGACCCACGGCCACATCCTCTACTCGACCCACGTCGAGAACGCGACGACGGCCGCCGGCGAGTCGCTGCTCTACCACGTGCGCAGCTACGTCGATCGCATCGACGTCAGCGACACCGATAACCCGGTCGAGCTCCCGAGCCTCAACGTCCCCGGCATGCTCGTCGACGCCTCCGACGACCACACCATCCTCTTCACCATCGACTACCAGTGGGACCAGTTCGGCCGCCGCCGCAACTCCCTCAACGCCCTGCGCGTCGACGGTGATCAGGCCGTGCTCGTCGCCGTCGTCCCGGTCCCCGACCAGGTCAACCGCGCCGTCTTCCGCGACCGGGCGATCTGGCTCGTCGCCCACAAATACCCGTGGTGGGGCGTCGGCTCCGACACCGTCGACTCGCGCCAGCCCTACACCCTGCTGCACCGCTACATCTTCAGCACCACCGGCACCGTCGCGAGCCACGCCGAGGCGAAGGTCAGCGGCTACCACTTCGATCTCCTCGACGTCGCCAACAAGACCGTCTACCTGGCGTCGCGCTACCCTTACGGGCTGCTCATCCTCGACGCGACCGATCCGACCGACCCGCAGGTCCTCCACAGCGCTCGCTCGATCGGCTACATCTCGCGCATCGTGAGCCACGCCGGCTACACCTACATGCCGCTCGGCTGGTACGGCGTCCATCGCACCGCCAGCGGCGCGCTGTAGCTCGCGGGCGGGCCACTCGGAGTGACCCGCCGCCAAAGCACGAGGCCTCGAATCGGCGCGCCGGTCCGAGGCCTCGCTGCGTCTGCCCTCCGCTCGGCGCCGGCTCGGCGCGATCCGACGATGCCCTCCCGGATCGCCGCGGCAGACGAATAGAGCGGCTGAGAGACGCCCGCCGAGGCGGCTGCGACGCAGTCCCCAGGCTGGTCTTGAGAATAATCGCGGCCTTTTTCGAGATCGTCGTGTTCCGTGCTTGACCGGCCCCCCGGGTCTGCCCTAGCCTCTCTTACGGTTCCAGTGGTGGATGACACTACGGCCCATCGGTGTGTCCAGACCCCGAGGGCGCGTCGAGTCATGATCGCCCGTCGGGCTATCGTCTCGGCAGTCCAGGTCCTCGCGACGCGTAAGGACCCCCTCACGTAGGGTCGGATTCGGGCGGAAAACCAGTTCTGTGTTGGACTCTGTTGAGTGCTCGGGAGGTCCCGAGTACCTAACACGGGTCCGGTTTTTTGAAGGAGAGCAACTATGCCGAACCGTCGGCCCCATGATCACATCGGTAACTTCAACTTCAAGGTCGAGATCGAGGGCGTCACCCAGGGTGCCTTCCGCAACGTCGAGGGCCTCGACAGCGAGACCGAGATCGTCGAGTACCAGG
>PHBI01000094.1:0-29668 GCA_002841945.1 Deltaproteobacteria bacterium HGW-Deltaproteobacteria-14 | reverse complement strand
CCTCGACGGCAAGGGCACCGACGTCAACGTCGAGGAGATCGAGCTGGCGGTCGAGAAGCTCGAGAAGGGCTGATCTTCGGCGACAGCTGACCTGAGAGAGGGCGGGCCGCAAGGCTCGCCCTTTTTCTTTTTCAGATGCGCTCGCTCGGGGCGCCGACCGAATGCGCTCGCTCGAGGCGCCGACCGAATGCGCTCGCTCGGGTGCGCCGCCTCCCGCTTGCCCCCAACCCGCCCGCGGCGGCCCCCCGCTGGCGCGGGGAGGTGTGTCGGCTTCGCCGACGGGTCGTCTACCGCGCAGCCTCCAACGCCTTGACGGTGCTGCGGCGCACGGACGCGGAACCTCAATCGATTCTGCGCGCATAGGGAATGATGCGTTGCGTCAATATCGCAGTGCCACCGCGTCAATTGACCGCAGATCAGGGAGCGTCCGCAGCGGCGATCATCCGCGCCGGATCACCGGATCAGGGGACGTCGACGAGGAAGGCGATGTGGGCGCGGGGGGAGGCCTCGGCGTCCGCGCAGTCCTGGTAGAGCTGAAAGCGCACGGTCCACTGGCCGGAGGCGTCGAAGCGCACGGGCCCAACGCGGTAGCGGCCGCCGCCGAGCTCGACCGCGCGCTGGCCGGTGACCGGCAGGACGTGGCCCGGGGTGTCGGTGAGGAAGCCCTCGATGGTCGGGGCGGCGCCGACCTTGGGAGCGTTGTCGAAGCGCGCCGCGACGATGATCGTGAAGTACACCTCGGCGTCGAAGCAGATCGGCGTCGCGGTCCAGCTGACGTGGTACTTGCAGTCGTCGTCTTCGCCCTCGGCGTTGTACAGCGGCTCGCCCATCGTCGCGTCACCGTCGCCCTCCCCCGCGCACGCGCTCGGCGCGACGACCACCACCTTGGTCCCGCAGTGGGTGTCCGGGTCACCGGCCACCGGGCCGCCGGCGGGATCGCAGGTCAGCGCCGGATCGTCCGCGCACGCGCCGACGCAGGGCAGCGCCGCGGCGCCGAGCAGGGCGAGCATCACCCGCGCGGCGTGAAGTCGAGCCGAGGTGCGGCGCAGTGGGCTTGGCATGGGGGTCTCCAAGGGCGCGTGCGGCGTGGTCGAGAGCGCTGTCGTGGGGTCGCCGGGGGGCGGCGGCGCGCGAGGGCCCGACATCGAGCGCGGGGTGCGCGACGCGACGCCGTAGCAACGATATAACCCGGCGACCCGCCCGGACGAAAGCCCTGCGGGGCAGGTTATGGCGCGTTCGTCGCCCACGGCGACCCCGCGGGCCGCTCGCGCGCCGCCGCCGCGTCGTGTGAAACCGTCGCATCTAGGCTTCCTGACGCGATCCGCGCCGTGGTACCGTCTCGGCATGACGACCGACCCGCGCCTCTACTCGCCGGGTTCCCGGCCCCGCGCCGCCCTCGTGGCGGCCCTCCTCGCGCTCGCCACGGCGACTGGCGCGTGCGCGGACGCGCCGGCCGAGGATGAGGCGATGCACGCCGGGGCGCTCGACGTGCTGGCGGCCGCCGTCACCAGCGGCGTGTGCCCGAGCGGCAGCACCACCTTCGGCATCGACGTGTCGAAGTGGCAGGGCACCATCAACTGGGCCTCGGTCAAGAGCGCTGGCGTGAAGTTCGCCATCATCCGCGTCTCCGACGGCACCGGCTACTCGGACTCGCAGTTCACCGCCAACTGGTCGAACGCCAAGGCGCAGGGGATCCTGCGCGGCGCCTACCAGTTCTTCCGCTCCAACCAGGACCCCATCGCCCAGGCCGATCTCCTCATCAGCCGGCTCAACACCTACGGGCGGGGCGAGCTCCCGCCCGTCATCGACGTCGAGACCACCGACGGCCAGAGCCCGGCGACGGTCGCGAGCCGCGTGGGTCAGTGGCTCAACCGCGTGAAGTCGCAGCTCGGGGTCACGCCTATCGTCTACACCGGCAGCTATTTCTGGGAGAGCAACGTCCAGAGCTCGGCCTACTCGTCCTATCCGCTGTGGATCGCACACTGGACCTCGGGCTGCCCGACCATCCCGAGCGCCTGGAGCGGCTGGAAGTTTCACCAGTACTCCGACTCCGGCAGCGTCTCCGGCATCTCTGGCGCGGTCGATCTCAACCGCTTCAACGGCTCCCTGAGCCAGCTCCAGGCCTGGGCCGGGACGACCGTCACCCCCACCGGCCCCAAGGTCTCCATCGACGTCCGCACCGCCTCGCCGTCGGGCCAGGCCGCGGACTTCCGCCCCGAGGGCAGCTCGTCAGGGATCCTCGACCTGTACGAGGGGCAGACCTTCACCTCCGACGTCCTCGTCACCAACGCCGCCACCGCCGCGGTCGCCACCTCGGTGCACGTGGGCGTCTGGTTCGAGAGCCCGTGGCTGATCCCCGCGTCCTACACCATCTACACCGACTGGCCCCACAAGGACAAAGCGACCTGGTCCGTCAACGACGCCAACGGCAACACCGCCAACCCGGCGCACACCAACCCTCCCGCAAGTGCGAAATACGAGCTCTACGCGTTCAGCCCTGGCGAGACGAAGATGATCAGGTTCAGCGTGCGTGCGGCGCAATATAGCATCGGCGCGGTGGACCACCCCGACGTCCGGTCGTGGGTGTGGCACGTCGCGAACTGGTACGGCGAGCAGACGAGCTGGAACGACGCGGTCGAGACGAACAACGCCGGGACCATCCTGCGCGACTACTGGCAGCACGACGTCTTCGCGCGCGACCGCTGGACCTTCGAGGGGCCCAACGCCGCGGACACCGAGGGCTGGGGCGGCGGTCACTCCCTCGCCGCGCTGGCGGTCAACACGACCGACCACGCGCTGGCGCTGCAGATGGGCGGCAGCGACCCCTACGTGAAGAGCGGGCCCGCGCTGATCGACGCGGCGCAGAAGAAGGGCGTGAAGCTCCGGGTCCGGACGTTCGGCGGCGACAAGCTGTCGCAGCTCTACTTCGTGACGGCGGCCGACGGGGCCTGGAACGACGCCAAGGCGAAGCGCTTCATCGCCCCCGGGGACGGGGCGTTCCACGCGCTGACCGTCGACATGTCCGACGTCCCGGGCTGGGCTGGCACGGTGACGCAGCTGCGCCTCGACCCCTCGGCGAGCGGCACGGACTGGTACGACCTGGACGAGCTGACGACGGTCGCGAGCGTGGCCGAGACCAGCGGTGACGCGGACGGCGACGGCGCGCTGGCGGCGCCGGGGCCGGACTGCGACGACGGCGACGCCGCGGTCGGCCCGGGGCGCGCCGAGGTGTGCGACGGCCGCGACAACGACTGCAACGGGACCGTGGACGACGGCTTCGACATCGGGGGCGCCTGCACGGTCGGCGTCGGCGGCTGCGCGGCGCTGGGGACCTGGGAGTGCTCGGCCGACGGGGCGGCGACGGTGTGCGACGCGGAGGCCCTGGCGCCCCGGACCGAGGTCTGCAACGGCGTCGACGACGACTGCGACGGCACCACCGACGAGGACGGCTGCGGGGCCATCTGCCTGCCCGGCGTGACCGGCCCGTGCGTGCTGCTCGACGCCCCGGCGGGGTGCGAGATCGGCGTGCGCGCGTGTGTGGCCGGAGGCGGCTGGAGCGACTGCGAGCTGGCCCCCGGGTGCGGCACCGCGGTCGTCGCGGACGAGGACGAGGGCGACGTGGTCGAAGGGGCCGACGGCGCGACGACCGCGGACGGCGGCGGCGGGGACGCCTCGGTGGACGGCGGGGCCGTCGGCGGTGGCCCGCTGATCGACGTACACCTCGTGACCCGCCGCGCCGACGAGGGCTGCGCGGGGGGCGCCGGCGGGGCGACCCCGTGGCTGCTCCTGGGGGCGCTGCTCGGCCTCGCGATCCTGCGGCGGCGACGCCGGGCCTGACGCCCTCGCTCGCGGTGAGCGCGGGAGTCGCGCCGCTCGTCGCCGGGCTTCGACGTGTCCTCCGAGCGATGCTACCCTGCGGGCCGGATCGCGGCCCGTCACCACCGCGATCGCTGGCCTGCCTGGGGGGTGGGGATGTTTGCCGAACGATCGCCGTTCCAGCTGCTGTGTGCCGCGCTCGCGGTCGCCGTCGTCACCGGGTGTGGCGGCGGAGGCATCGACACGAGCGATCCCGACGGCTTCCCCCCCGAGCCCGGGCACGCCCCCGGATCCCCGTGCCGCGCCGCGGACGACCCCGCGGGCCCCTGCGATCAGGACCTGGGCGGCGCCGAGTTCGTCGACATGGTCTGCCTCTCCGGCACCTGCGTGGTCGACTGCGCCGACGGCGGGGACTTCCTGTGCAGCGCCGTCGTCGCGCCGTTTCTGACCTGCTCGGCGGCCGCCGGCGACGTCTGCGTCCGCGCCTGCGGCGACGACGGCGGGTGCTCCGAAGGCTACAGCTGCTACGACGGGGACGCCGCGTGCCTGCCGACCGGATCGTTCCCCGGCAGCCCCTGCCGCGCCGACGCCGCGTCCCCGTGCGACGCCGTCGGGGGCGCCCCGATGACGTGTACCTCCACCGGCGTGTGCGCGGTCGACTGCGCCGCCGGTGGGGCGGACCTGTGCCGCACGGTCGATCCCGGGCTGACCTGCTCGGGCGCCGCCGGCGACGTCTGCGTCTACGACTGCGCCGCCGGCTGCCCCGGGGGCTACAGCTGCCTCGACAGCGAGGGGGCCTGCCTGCCGACGGGGTCCTTCCCCGGCAGCCCCTGCCTCGTCGCGACGATGGGCGCCGAGCCGAGCTGCGGCGCCATCCCCAACCCCGCCGACGCCGCCAACCCCATCGCCATGAGCTGCACCGCCGACGTCTGCGTGGTGCCGTGCGAGGGCGGGGCGGGCGGCGACGCGCGGTGCGCCGCCGTCGACCCGTCGCTGGGCTGCTCCGCGGCGGCCGGAGCGTGCCTGCCGATCTGCGTCGACGGCGCCTGCCCCGAGGGCCTCAGCTGCTTCGGCCAGGAGCAGCGCTGCCTCCCGACCGGGAGCTTCCCGACCAGCCCCTGCGACGCCGCCGCCCCGTGCGGCGCCCTCTCGGGCCCCGGCGGCATCGTGCTGCACCTGGCCTGCGCCGCCGGCCAGTGCGTCATCCCGTGCAGCGCCGACAGCGGCGACGCGCTGTGCGGCGCGGTCGACGTCAGCCTCGGCTGCTCCGACACCGCCGGCGCCTGCGTCCCGGTGTGCGCCGCCGGGGCGTGCCCCGCGGGCTTCAGCTGCTTCGACCGGGAGGAGCGCTGCCTGCCGACCGGCGCCTTCCCCGGCAGCCCGTGCCGCGCGGACGCCGAGGATCCCTGCGACCAGGACCTGCTCGGCCATCCGGACGTCGACATGGTGTGCGCCAACGACAGCTGCGTGGTGGACTGCGCCGGCGGCGGCGACTACGTCTGCGGCCAGGTCGACGCGTCGCTGGCGTGCTCGGCGGCCGCGGGCGACGTGTGCCTGCCGCGCTGCGGAGGCGGCAAGGGCTGCCCAGCGGGGCTGTCCTGCTTCGCCACCGAGGGCACCTGCCTGCCGACCGGGTCCTTCCCCGGGAGCCCGTGCCCGACCCCGGGCGGGGCAGGGTGCGGCGCCATCGCCGGGCTCGGCGACATGGTGTGCGCGCAACCCGACCCCGCCCTCGGCCCGCTGTGCCTGCTCGACTGCGCGAGCGGGGGCACCGGCGCGTGCCAACAGCTCGACCCCGGGCTGTCGTGCTATGCAGCAAGCGGCGCCCCGGCGTTGTGTCTGCCAAACGGGACTTTTCCGGGCTCGCTTTGTCGCGATGCAGCAGAGGACGCCTGCGACCGCGATCTGCAGGGCCAGAGCGACGTCGACCTGAGCTGCGTCGCCGGGACCTGCCAGCTCTCCTGCACCGTCGGCGGCGACACCCTGTGCGCGCTGATCGGCGCCGGGATGGGGCTCCCGCCCGGGGCGCTCACCTGCGTGGACGCCGGCGGCGCCGGGAGCTTCTGCGCCCGGGCCGGCTGCGCCAGCGGTGGCGCCGCGTGCTCGGCCGATCACCACTGCGATCCCTCCGTGGACGCGTGCCTGCCCTATCTGCCGTTGACCGTCGTCCACACCCGCGATCTCGGGTCCCACTTCGACGGCGTCGGCCCGGCGGGCAACGCCCCGGTCGGCGGCTTCGCGCGGCTGGCCTCGGTGGTGCGCGGCGCGCAGCAGCGGGCGAACGCGCGCGGCGCGCTGCTGTTGACCCTCGACGGCGGCGGCTTCACCCAGGGGACGCTGTTCGCGCTGCTGCGGGGCACCGTCGAGTTCGAGCTGCTGCGCTACCTCGGCTACGACGCGGTCGCGCTCGGCGCCCGCGAGCTCGACTGGGGGCCGTCGGCCTTCGCCGGGATGCTGGCCCGGGACACCGGGACGGCGCCGATCCTGCCCGGCGTCATCAGCGCCGTGCTCGGCTGCGCCGTCGGCAGCGGCGGCTGCCCGGCGCTCGCGCCGGTGCCGGTCCTCGCGTCGAACATCCGCTTCGATCCGACGGCGTCCGACGACGACGCCCTGGCCGCGCTCTACGACACGGCCGGCGCCACGCCGGTCGTGAGCGCCCCGCTCAAGCGCTTCGTCGTGCTCGATCGCGGCGGGCTGAAGGTCGGCGTCTTCGCCGTGGTGGGGCAGGGCGCCGCCGCGCTGACCCCGGGCAAGGCCCCGATCACCTTCGACGACAGCGTCACCGCCGCCCGGGCGCTGGTCGCTCAGCTCCGGAGCCCGCCGTGGAACGCCGACGTCGTCGTCGCGATCAGCCACGCCCCGCCGGCGCCGCCGCCCTACCTCGGGGACGACGAGCTGCTGGCGGTGGAGGTCTCGGGCATCGACGTGATCGTCGGGGGCCGCGGCGGCCCCACGGGGAGCGTCGCCCGCGTGGGCGACACCTGGATCGTCCGCGCGGGCGCGGCCGGCCGCCTCGTCGGCGAGCTCCAGCTCGGCTGGCCGCTGACCCCCTACGGGCCCGCCGCCGGTCGCGTCGATGGCGCCGTCGGCGGCGCGTCGCTGTCGCCGGTGGACCTCACCGTCGCCGCGGACGCCGTCCTCACCGCGGCCCGCCCGGCGTATATCGGGCAGGTCAACGGCGGCCTGTCGGGGGCGGGCCTGAGCTACGGCGGCGCGATCGGGATGGTCGATCGCAGCTATGGCGTCGCGACCCTCGCGGAGTCGCCGCTCGGGGACATGGTGGCCGACGCGGTGCGCGCGCGCGCCACCCAGGCCGTCGCGACCTCGGCCGACACCCGGGCCATCGACGTCGCGGTCGTCGCCCACGCGACCCTCGGGGATCCGATCGCCCTCGACCCGGTCAACGCCCCGACGACCATCACCCTCGCCGACGTGTTCGCGGCGGTGCCCTACGGCGCCAGCCCGAGCGCGCCCTCGCTCCCGGGCTGGCCGGTCGTCGAGTTCTACCTCGAGGGGAGCGCGCTGGCGCAGGTGCTCGAGGTCGGTCCCACGGTGGGCGCCCTGCGCGGCGACGCCTTCTGGCTCGACCTGTCCGGGGTCCGCGTGGCCTACGACCCCGCCCGCCCCCCGTTTCATCGGGTGACCGGGATCTGGCTCGACCCGAGCGGCGGCGCGGACGTGTGCAGCGCGGCCACGAACCTCATCGCCGCCGACGGCGCGCTGAAGAACCCGGCCTTCCGCTACCGCGTGGCGATGAACCTGTTCGCCGCGGGCTCCCTCGCGCAGCTCGAGGTCCTGACCGAGGGCGAGCTGGCGGTCACCCCGCAGAACAGCACGGGCGCCGCGGTCGATCCCGGCACGCGGCCGGCCCCGGGGGGCGTTTGGGGGGGGCAGCTCCGGGAGTGGCAGGCGCTCGTCGACCACCTCGCGGCGCTGACGAGCCAAGCGGGCGGGCCCATCCCGCCGCCGACCGGGGGGCGCTGGCTCGATCCCGCAGCCCTGTCCGCCGCCTGCGGGCAGTAGCGCAGGCCGGCGACGCAGCGGCGCGGACCGCGATCAGCACATCAGGGAGTGACACGCCTCTCGCGGTGCGGTGTTGTAGCGACGTCGCCACCGCTGGAGGTCGCCATGTACGCCCGCGCCATCGCCCTCGTCCTCGCCTCGCTCCTCGCCGCCTGCGGCGACGACGGGGGCTCCGGATCGCTGCAGCAGGACAGCGCGATCGGCGGCCCGGATGGCCTCGCCGGAGACACCTCGAGAGACGTGGCGAGCGACGACACCGCGGGCGGAGGTGACACCGTCACACCCGCGGACAGCGCCGCCCCGGACACCGCGGCCGGCGACACCGCGGGCGCGGACACGACGGCCAGCGGGCCAACGCTGACGATCCGCGTCGCCGGCGCCCTCGAAGACCGCTCGAGCGACGACGGGCTCGCGGGGCAGACGCCGTCGGTGTGGACCTACGGGCTGCAGCGCTTCGAGCTGCTGCGGACCCCCGACGACCCGAACCCGGCGGTGATCTTCGACTACGCGCCGGACTTCGTCCTCGTCGACATGCTGAGCGACAACGTCGTCGCCGAGGTGCCGATCGCCCAGCTCCCGGCGGGCTCCTTCCCCTACTTCCGCATCGTCCTGACGCACTCCGAGGTGGTCGTCGCGGCGGCGCTCCATCAGGTCCCGGTGGTGGTCGACTACAGCACCGACCTCGACATCATCTACGCCCTGTCGGACGTGAAGTCGGGGGACCTCGACATGGCCCAGGGGGACGCCCTCGTCACCGCCGACATCTTCGGCACGCGGTATCAGGTCCCGACGCAGTGGCAGGTCTCGGCGCCGAGCCCCGCGCCGAACGCCTGGGCCGAGGCGGTCGACGGCGAGTGGCGGGTCACCTTCAAGGCCAACCCGGCGTTGCTTCCGGGCTCGCTGGCGAACAGCGACGTCACGTATGGGATCCGCTTCTACGTGACCAACGCCTTTCGTTGGCGCGATCAAGCCGGCTCGGGGCACGCGGCGGAGGTCTGGGACATCGACCTCGGGCCACCCGCGGCCTTCGAGCCGGTCGAACGGTTTGGCGCCAACGCCTACGAGGTCTACTATCAGGGGCCATGATCCGGGGCGGCGACCGCTGCACGCCGGATGATTTGGGCTCATGTCCGGCCGAGAGCGGCCGAGGATAGAGAGACCAAACCGCTTGGAGGCACGGACGCGCACATGCCCGAGGTGCCCGTAAAAACGCCCGAGGACGACGAGGCCTCCCTGGCTCCCACCGAGCCCAGGTTCGCGGTGCCGGTCGTCGACCCGCCGTCGCCGCGCGAGCGCGACACCGACCGCCAGACCGTCGTCGCGGTGCAGCGCGTCATGGAGGCGGCCGAGGTAGGCCACGAGTGCCTCGTGGAGATCTACGGCGACAACCTCGGGGCCAACCACCACCTCGGACCCGGGCGCTGGATCATCGGTCGCAGCCTCGAGTGCGACATCATCGTCACCGCCGGCTCGGTGTCGCGGCAGCACGCGGCGATCACCGTCAACGCCGGGGTCGTGACCCTCGAGGACCTCGACAGCACCAATGGCACCTACGTCAACGACGCCGCCATCCGGTTGGCGCGCCTCGGGCGCGGCGACCTCATCTCGGTCGGCAGCACCATCTTCAAGTTCCTCGCGGGCAGCAACGTCGAAGCCGCCTACCACGAGGAGATCTACCGGATGACCATCGAGGACGGCCTCACGCGGCTCCACAACAAGAGCTACTTCCAGGAGGCCCTCGAGCGGGAGTTCCGCCGCTGCCAGCGCTACGACCGACCGCTGTCGCTGGTGATGATCGACATCGACCACTTCAAGCAGGTCAACGACACCTACGGCCACCTCGTCGGCGACCACGTCCTCAAAGAGGTCGCGGCCATCCTCCGGGGCCGTGCCCGCGGGCTCGAGACGGTGGCGCGCTACGGCGGCGAGGAGTTCGCCGTCATCCTGCCGGAGACCGCCATCGAGGGCGCCGCGATCCTCGCTCAGGTGCTGCGCGAGCGCGTCGCTGGGCACGCCTTCGAGGTGGACGGCGCGTCGCTCCAGGTCACGATCAGCGCCGGCGTCGCCGCGTTCGGCCCCGCGATGACGGCGGTCGACGACCTCGTCGCGCTCGCCGACGTGCGCCTCTACCAGGCCAAGCAGGCCGGCCGGAACCGCGTCGTCAGCGGCTGAGGCGCGCCGCGGGCGGAGGCGGCGGCGAATCGGTCGGGCCAGGCGTGCGCGACTGCGCTAAGGTCGGGTGGCTCGGAGGATCCCCGTCTTGCCCCTGCGCTCGCTCGCCATCGCCCTGCTGGTCACGCTCGTCACGGGGCGCGCCGCCGCCGCCGCGCCGGACGCCCCGGGGTCCGGCGACGATCCGCGCGGGGACTGGGCTGCGGCCTGCAAGGACGGCGCTGGCAGCGCGTGCCACGAGCTCGCTCACCTCTACTCCGAGGGCCTGGTCCTGCCGCGCGACGCCGAGCGCGCGGCGCGCCTCTACGCCCACGGCTGCGAGCTCGGCTACGCCCCGTCCTGCGGCGCGCTGGGGGTGCTGTACGTCGACGGCCGCGGCGTCGCCCGCTCCGGGGACCACGCGCTGGCGCTGCTGGGCCGGGCCTGCGACGCCGGCTACGCCCCGGCCTGTCGCGCCCTCGGTGAGGTCCTCGAGAACGGCTACGCGGACGTGCCGCGCCTGCCGGCCTCCGCCCGCGGCGCCTGGACCGCCGGCTGCGCGCTGTCGGACGCGGCGAGCTGCGCCGCCCTCGAGCGCCTCGGCCCCGGGCCCACCGCGCGGCCGCTCCCCGGCGTCGCGCCCGAGCCGCTGCCTCTCGGCGACGCCCTCGACGCCCCCGAGGCCCCCGACCCGCGCCCCCGCGCCCCCGACGGTGCCCTCGTCCTGCCCCCGATCGGGCTGTCGTGGTCCGGCGCCGAGGTCGCCATCTCCCACCGCGACATGACCGGCGTCTTCCCGAACAACGACAGCCCGCCGGCGGACACCCGGGTGGCCTGGGCCGGGCTGGACGTCGGCGCGCTCTTCGCGATGCGCACCGGCATCGGCTTTCGCGTCGCGGGGGTCGCCGCCTTCGACCTCGCCGCCATCGGCGACGGCGTGGACGACGCCACCTTCGGCCGGCAGCACGTGGAGCTCGACCTCGACGTCCTCGGGACGGTGGCCGTGGGGCGGGTGTCGCTGGCGGTCGGGGCGGGCTGGCAGGGCATCGTGGGGCCGCTCACCGAGAACTCGAGCCTGGCGCTCTCGCTCTACGTCATCGGGCCGCCACACGGGCGCCACGACGTCGGCTGGTACGCGCGCGTCACGCCGGTGCAGCTGCTCGCGGCGAACGAGCGCGAGGTGCTGTCGCCCCTCGCGGTCGACGCGCGCTTCGTGTTCGCCGGCGGCCTGTACCTCGGCTTCGAGCTGCAGTACGTCCGCGCGCCGGCCGCCGACACCCAGGACACGCCGGCGGAGGGCTGGATGATCGCCCTCCGCTTCGGCGCCGGACGCACCGGCGTGCCCTGAACTCGGTCCCCGTGGTATGTCTCCGGGGCGGCCGTCACCGCCCGCCCCGCCCCCACGGAGCATCCGTTATGCTGCATCGCAACATCACCGCCTGTGTGGCGGTCGCCCTCCTCGCGCTCTCGGCCTGTGGCGACGACAGCGGCGGGATCACCGCCGACACGCTCCCGCCGACCGACACCATCACCGCGCCGGACACCGTCGCAGCCGACACCGTCGCCGTGGACACGGCCGCCGACACCGCGCCCGGGGACACCTCGCCGCTCGACGTGGCGGACACGGCCGCCCCGCCGGAGCCGACCCCGGTGTGCGTCGCAATACGCGGCAACGGCGAGCTGATCACCTCGCACTTCGCGGCCCTCGCCCGCATCGCCGAGCTGTTCGGGCCGTTCGAGGGCGTGGCCGGGGGCAGCTCGGCGAGCATCACGAGCTTTCTGACCGAGAGCATGCACATGCATCCCCTCTTGTGGAGCTGCGCCGGCGGCACCTGCACCCGCGCGCAGGCGGGTGCGCGCCTCGGGCTCCTCTACAAGTCGCTGTTCGGCTACCTCGGCGCCATGACCGAGCGGGACGAGGCGGTCGCGGTGAGCGCCATCCTTGGCGTCATCCAGCTCGCCAAGGACGAGGGCATCGGCGAGCTGGTCTCGGCCGACAAGCTCACCGAGGCGTGGCAGGCGCTGGTGACCCTGTTCGAGAGCGAAGACGTGCGCGGGCTCGTCAACCCGGAGGTGGTCGAGCTGCTGAAGAACAGCCCCGACAAGGGGCAGCACGTCAAAGACATCTGGAACGAGATCAGCTCGTTTGGGGGCTTCGGCGCGGCCGACCCGATCATCTTCGTCCGCCCGGGGCTCATCAACTTCCCCGGGCTGGCCTCGCAGCTCGGGCGGATCGGCAGCTTCTACGCGGGCTACGGCGCCTACGACGAGGCCGCGTGGCGCGCCTTCCTCGACGGCTGCGCCGAGGGGAGCGTCGGGCAGAGCTGGCCCATCGTGGCGACCATCGACGCCGCCGGGACCTCGTGTGGAGCGCGCTTCGCGGCGCTGCTGAGCGCGTGGCGGGCGGACTTCGTGCCGCAGGAGGCGACGATCCACAACCGCGTCGAGGACCGCGTGGGCCAGCACCTGCGGACGTTGGCGATCACGAGCGTCCTGACGGGGCAGGCGGCGGTGGCGTTCGAGGCCGCCCGGGCCCACTACGTGCTGGCCGAGCCGTGGACCCTCGAGGTGGCCTTCGCCGACGTCAAGGCGGGCTACTGGGGCGCGGCGGTGGACGTGTCCGGGGTCGTCTCGAACCCCAAGGGCTACACCGACTTGAAGACGTCGAAGGCCCTGACCCTCGGGCAGGGGAAGTGGCGTGACGTGTTGTCGCTCTCGCCGGCGGAGCCCGGGCTCGCCCGCGCGCAGGCGCTCGACGCGACCCGGGTCAGCGCGGGCGGCTGGCCCGACCTCGAGCCGGTGTTGGCGCTGAAGAACGCTGGGTGCGAGCGCGTGATCTACCTCACGCGCCGGGACCCGGCGTCGAACTTCGGCCGCGGCGTCGCGCAGCTCCTCGGCGCGTCGGCGGCCGACGACGCGGCGCTCTACGACCTCTCGGTGGCGACGAGCAGCTTCAGCGCCTCGCTCAGCGAGGCGGACGGCGTCTGGTGCACCAACTGGAACGCCATCGGGCCGACCGACCTCTCCGCGATGATGGCGGACGCCTACAACGCGCCCTTCGAGGTGCACGGCGACGCCCTGGTCCCCGCGGGCCCCGCCTACGCGCCCACGACGACCGACGCCAACCTCGTCGGCTGCACCCCGGGCGTGGTTGAGTAGACGCGCTCGCGCTCCCGCGGCGCCTCCGGAGACGACAAAGGCAGCGCCCGAGAAGCTCGGACGCTGCCTTCGCGGGTCGTGAGGACCTCGCCTCTACCTACTCGATCGGCCCCTTGGGGATCATCGAGACGGTCGCGTCGACCTTCATGTCGGCGGACTGACCCATGATGACCATGGACGCGTCCATCTTCAGCTTGATCTCGGCCTTGGCCATGATCGGCCGCGTCAGGTCGAAGGACATCGACCCCGTGCCCGCCGAGGTCAGGCTCTTCAGGTCGGCGTCCACGCCGTTCATCTTCATCGTCTGCGCGTCGGCGAACTGCTTGATGGTCATGGTGACCTCGCCCATCGTCCCGTCGAGCTTCTCGAGCTCGTAGGTCGCCATCATGCGGACCTTCATGCCGTTGGACTCCTGCTGGGTCAGCGCGCGCCACTTCGCGCCGACGCCGACCGGCTCCTCCGGGAACGGGATCGCCATCTGGTCGAGGGAGTCGTCCATCTGGCCGCCGAGCTGCTTCATCAGCTCGTTTCCGCCCGAGACCTTGGTGCCGGTCATCGCGCCGCGCGGGTCCATCGTCGCCTCGATGGTCATCCCCTTGAGCATGTCGCGGACCATGTCGGCGGCGCCGGCGCCGTCCATGCCCGGCATCTTCATGCTGGCGTCGGTGACCGTCATCGACACCACCGACGAGCCGTCCTCCTTCACGTCGAGCACCCGGCCGTCCATGTCCATCGTCATCGAGATGTTCATGGGCATCGCCTGCCCGCCGGCGCGGATGTCCATCTTGGTGTCGAGCACCATCGACAGGCGCTCGGTCGCGCCCTTCTCGGCCTTCCAGCGCAGCGGCGCCTTCGCGCCCTCACCGGCGCTCAGGAGCTGCACCACGGCCGGCTTGCCGAGCTCCGGGTAGGCGTCCTTGCCCGGGTCGCCCGCCCCGGCGGCCACCGGCTCGGGGGCGACCGCCGTCGGCGTCGCCTCGCCCGTCACGGTCGGCGTCGCCTCGCCCGCCACCGTCGGCGCCGGGGCGTCGGGCGTTGACGGGTCCGCCTTCGCCGCCTCGACCGGGGCTGGCTCGACCTTCGCGGGGGTGCCCGGCTCGGCCGGGGCGGCGCCCTTGTCCTTACAGGCCGGCGCGAGCAGCGCGGCCCCGATCACGACGCATCCGAATACGAGGTTCAGCTTCTTCATGGTTTCTTCCAAGGGAGTGGTGGGGGTGCCACGGCAGCGGTCGGACGCGCCGGCCCGGGCGCCGTGCCCCGGGGCTGCGCGCGGACGACCGAAGGCACCTTCACCGCCCGGTGAGGGTGCCTTCGTCGCCCGCATCTCGCGGTTCTACTCTTCTTCCGGAGCCGGCCCGTCCTCGGGCACGACCTTGTCGGGCGCAGGCGCCGCCTCGGTGAGCGGGCCCTTCGGGACCATCTTCACCTTGGCGTCCACCTTCATATCCGCCGACTGCCCCATGAGCTCCATCTCGGCGTCCATCTTGAGGTCGATCTCGGCCTTCGCCAGCATCGGCCGGGTGAGGTCGAAGGACATCGTGCCGGTGCCGGCCGACTTCAGGCCCTTGAGCTCGGCCGTGATCCCGTTCATGTCCATCGTCTGGGGGTCGGCGAACTGCTGGATGGTCATCTCGACCACGCCCAGGTTCCCGTCGAGCTTCACCAGCTTGTAGGTGCCGACCATGCGGACCTTCATCCCGTTGGTCTCCTGGGTCGTGAGGGCCTGCCACTGCGCGCCGACCGAGACCGCCTCCTCGGGGAACGGGATGGCCATCTGGTCGAGCGAGCTGTCCATCTGGTCGCCGAGGGTCGCCATCAGGTCGCTGCCGCCGGTGACCTTGGTCCCGGTCATCGCGCCGCGCGCGTCCATCGTCGCCTCGATGGTCATGCCCTTGAGCATGTCGCGCATCATGTCGCCGGCGCCGTCGACGCCCATGCCGGGCATCTCCATCGACGCGTCGGTGACCGTCATCGACACCGTCGACGAGCCGTCGGCCATCACGTCGAGCACGCGGCCGTCCATGTCCATCCGCATCGTCATGTTGACCGGCTGCGACTGGCCGGACACCGAGATCTCCATCTTGGTGTCGAGGATGAGGGAGAGCTTCTCGCCGGCGCCCTTGACCGCCTTCCAGCGGAGCGGGGCCTTGGTGCCGTCGCCCGCGTTGAGGATCTTCACCTTCGCCGGCTGACCGAGCGCGGGGAAGTCCTCCTTCGGCGGAGCGTTGTTGCCTCCGCAGGCCACGACAAAGAGCCCGGCGGTCAACGCCAGGAGACCTACTACGGCACGCATGTTCTTCATGATTCCATCCGACTGCTTTTTCGGGAACTGCGGCAACCCAGCGAACGGTGCCCGGCCACGCGGTGAGTTCAGACCGCAACCCCGAGGGCTTGTAAACCATGAAGACCGAAAAAAACCGGGTGCCTGCGGCGACGCGCGGCCGTCGCGCCACGCGCCCGTCGTGAGGTGAGCCCCACGCGGCGTGCCTGAACCGCGCCTGTGCGCTGCACAATCGCGGCTACTGGGCCTCGCTCGCGGCGACCGCGGCGCAGGTCGTCAGGATGGGCGCGTCGAGGACGTCGTCGCCCGCTCCGAGGGCGAGCGCCCCCCAGGTCGAGCCCGCCAGGGGCAAGGTCGTCGGCTCGGTCACGGACCCCTCGATGAGCCCACAGGTGGTCGCCGCGGTCCGCGTGCAGCCGACGAACGCCATGTCGGCCCGGACGTCTACGCCGGGGAGGATGGGGTCCGCCGCCGCCGGGACGAAGGTCGCGCCGAAGTCGAGCCGGTAGGTCCCGTCCTCGGCCAGGTCGGCGGTGGCGGAGATGACGTCTCCGACCTCGACGCGCGGGTCGTCGCCCGAGTCGACGGCGAGCGCGAACATATCGAGGGTCACCGTCATCGCCGTGAGATCGACGACGAGGTCGCCCCGAAAGAGGATGGGCTTGTTGGGAGCGACGGCGACCGAGGCGGAGATGAAGTACTCGCCCGAGGCGTCGACCGGGCCGTCGCAGACGATGCCGGCCGGGGTGAGGCGGTGGGGTTCGCTGTCCACGAGGAAGCGGTCGAGGCGCCCCTTGGTGTCGGGACAAGCGACGAGGGTCAGCGCGAGGGCGGCGAGGCACAGAGAGCGCATGGCGGGCCTCCTAGAAGCGGTACTCGGCGCTCACGTCGAGCACGCCGATGGCCTGGGTGTAGCTCCCGGCGGCGTCGGGCTGACGCACCGCCTCGGAGATGCCGAGGTTGGAGATGTCGCTGATGGTCGCCCCGTCGGGCTTGCTCGGGTCGAGCGGGACGCGCCCGCGGGGGGCGACGTCGCGGTCCGCGTAGATGATCTGGGTGTAGCTCACCGAGAGCAGCAGCGTGTCGTCGAAGAGGCTGAAGCGGGCGCCGGCGGCGACCGAGCCCTTCACCGAGTCGTACAGCGAGGGGTCGATGAAGCCGTCGGGGACGACGTTGGAGTCGTAGCCGCCGCCGAGGTAGAGCTCGACCGTGTCTGAGGCCCACCACGAGCCCCCGGCGCGGAGGCCGAAGCCGTCGTTCCACTTGCGCGGGATGATGAGGATCTTGCCGACCGGCTCGGTCAGCGAGCACTTGCGGCCGACGATGGTCCGGTCGAGGATGCACTGGCTCTCGAGGACGCTCCAGTGGTCCCACTCGCCGAAGAGGCGCAGCTCCCAGTCGCGCGGGACGGTGTAGCGGGCGCCGACGCGGACGATGTCGGGGAGCTCCTGGTGGAACTCCGCCGGGACCGGCTTCACGTCGTCCACCGGGCCGCTGCCGAGGATGAGCGTCAGGTCGCCGCTGTTGAGGTTCATGTCGCCGAAGGCCGGCTGGCTCTGGTAGGAGACGCCGAGGAAGAGGTGCTCGGTGGCCTGCCAGATGAGGCCGACGCTGAGCGCGACGTCGATGCCCGAGACGTCCATGTAGGCGCGGCCCTCCTGGAGGTTGCCGCTCGACACGAGGTTGTCGGTGCCGTCGGTGTTGCGGGCGCGGATGGTGTCCATCTGCGAGAAGACCAGGTTGAACCCGGCGCCCACGGACAGGCCGATCTCCGGGAAGCGGTAGCTGACGGCGGCGCTCAGGTACATCGAGCGGATGGTCCCCTCGATGACCCACCAGCGCGACGGGCCGTCCACCGCGCCCGGGTAGGTGTCCGAGGCGACGGCGTCATCGAAGACGGTCGAGCCGCCGAAGGGCACGTAGAACGCCACGCCGACGCCGAGGTTCGGGACCCCGAAGTCGGTCGCGAGGCCGATGAACGGCGTGCCGAGGACGTTGAAGAGGCTCGACTCGCCGGTGTTGGCCGCCACGCCGCCGCCGGCGGGGGTGCCGGTGCCGCTCGAGGGGGCGGCGAGGACGTTGTCGATGGCCCCCTCGGGGCGGTCGTAGCCGAACGAGCGCCAGGCGAAGGTGCCGTCGAGGTACAGCCGGGTGCCGCCGAGGAGCGAGAGCCCGGCCGGGTTGTAGTAGATGGCGGTCGGGTTGTCGGTCGTCGGGTGACCGTGCTCGCCGCCGAAGCGCGCGACCAGGAACCCGGTGGCGCCGGCCGGCGTGGGGGCGACGGCGAGGACGCCGGCCGCCGCGGCGAGCGCGAGCGAGAGTGACGCGAAGCGAGAGCGCATCCTCGGGACCTCCACGGGTGACGGTCGTGGTCTCATCCAGGTGTAGCACCATGCCCCGGAGCCCGCAAATGGGTCCCAGGAGGCCGGGGTTCGGGACTTCGGACCACATTCGATGTGGGAATCGGTCGCGCGGATCGTTAACCTCCCGGACCGAGCACGCGAACGAGGGCGGGTGATGTCGAGACTTGCGATCTTCGGGCCTCTGCTGGTCATGACGCTCGGCGCGTGCGGCGCCGACAGCGGCGGTGCGGGCTTGTCCCAGCTCACCGGGGGCGACGCTCTGAGCCTGGCCGACGGGGCGGAGGTCACCTCCACCGAGGACACCACCGTCGGCGTCGACACCATCGTCGGCGAAGACAGCGTCGCGCCGACCGACACCGTGACGCCGACCGACACCGTGACGCCGACCGACAGCGTCGCGCCGACCGACAGCGTCGCGCCGACCGACACCGTGACGCCGACCGACACCGTGACTCCGACCGACACCGCGACGCCGACCGACACCGTGACTCCGACCGACACCGTGACGCCGACCGACACCGTGACGCCGACCGACACCGTGGTCACCGGCTGTCAGCAGGCGTCCGACTGCGTCGAGCTCGTCTCCCCCGGGCTCTGCGAGCGCGCGGCCTGCGTCGACCAGGTCTGCGTCGTCGAGGCGAACGACGGCGCGATGTGCGACGACGGCGACCCATGCACCCGGAGCGACGTCTGCCAGGGCGGGGTCTGCCTCCCGGGGGCCGAGCTCCTGCCGTGCAACGACCAGAACGCCTGCACCAGCGACGGCTGCGTCGCCGGGGAGGGGTGCGTCTTCACGCCGGTCACCTGCGCGACCCCGGGCGACCCCTGCAAGGTCGCCAAGTGCGACCCGGTGTTCGGGTGTGGAACGGCGAACGCCCCGCCCGGGACGCAGTGCAACGACCTCGACAGCTGCACGACCGACGACCTGTGCAGCGCGGGCCTGTGCAAGGGCTCGCCCGTCGTCTGCGGCGACGAGGATCCGTGCACCTTCGACGCCTGCGTCGACGGCGGCTGCGTCTCCACGCCGATCCCGTGTGAGGATGACGACCCCTGCACGGCCGACGCCTGCGTCGAGGGGGCCTGCGTCCACACCCCCATCCCGGGCTGCGGGCTCGTCGCGTGCGTGAATCAGGACGCGGGGGCGGCCTGCGACGACGGCGACGCCGCCACCACCGGAGACCTCTGCCTGCAGGGCTACTGCCTCGGGTTCACCCTGACGAGGGTGCCGGCGGCGACCGTCCCGGGACAGGCCGGCCTCGCGATCAGCGAGGTGGACCAGGTCGGCGACGCGTGGTGGGCGGTGTTCTGGACCGTGGACGACGACTACGACCCTGCGTACTCGATCGTCGAGATCACCGATCCGGCGGACCCGGCGGTCGCCTACACCGGGAGCTCGGCCCTGCGCGGCCTGCGCCACGGCTTCGTGGGCGATCAGGCCGGGCGCCTGCGCACCGCCGCGACCGGGTGGTCGACGTCGAACGTGTGGGACAGCGGCCTCGGCGACAGCGAGCGCGGCGTCATCCGCTCGCTGTGGGCGAACCCCGGGCGCTCCGCGCTGTGGGTGGTCGGCCAGTCGGGCAGCGACGATTGGCTGCGGTACTGCGCGCGCAGCGGCCAGCAGGTCGCGTGCGCCAAGCAGGAGCTCGACGACTTCCAGCCGTCGTCCATCCCCCGCGCCATCGCCGGCCTCGAGCACGCCTGCGCCCCCGGCGTCGACGCGTGCGACAGCCGGGTGCTCGTCGTCGGCGCCGACGGCCCCTCGGGGCAGGCGAGCGGCGGGTACTTCAAGGACGCCTACGAGAACGTCGGCGGCACCGACGAGGTGTGGGCGCAGAGCTACATCCCGCAGAGCCCCAGCGCCGACGTCACCGTGACCGCGACGGCCTGGGGCGACGGGGACTTCCTGCTCGCCGGCACCGGGGGCTTCATGCGCCACCGGCGCCCGGACGGCAGCTGGAGCTCGAACCTCCTCGACATCCTCGGCGGCATGACCCAGCGCACCTTCACCGGCGCCTGGGCCGGGCACGGCGTCGTCGCGCTGTCGGCCTACCGCGTGGCCGACGGGCAGGCGAAGTGGGAGCTCTGGACCTGTCCCCAGTCCAAGAGCGTCGAGGTCGGGAGCAACTGGACGATCCACCTGCTCGGCTCCGGCCCCAACTCGGACACCGTCGGCTTGTACGACGTTCGCGGCGGCGCGGGCGGCGAGCTGCGCGCGGTGGGCGCGGCGCTCAGCGGCGACGGCGCGCCGTGGCTCGACGGGCTGGTGTTCATCCGCGCGGCGGCCGGGATCCCGTGATGTCGCCCGAAGTGCGTTCACGTCGTGCAGCCAGCGTCGCGCTGAGGTAAGTTTGACCCATGGGCCTGACGCTCGGACCAGCACGAACGGTTGACGAGGCGCGCCGCGTCCGACCGCGCTCCGCCGCGCTCGCGGCGTTGGGCTGCGCGCTGGCCCTCGCCGCCTGCGCCAGCGACCCCGCGGACCCGGGCGACCCCGACACCGCCGTCGCGCCGCTCGACACCGTCGACGTCATGCACGACACCACCCCCGACGCCACCGAGCCCATCGACACCAACCTGTGCGCGCCCGACGCCTTGTACTGCGTGTCGATCCGCGAGGCGGCGGTCTGCAACGCCGTCGGCGACGGGCCGTCGAGCGTCACGCCGTGCAACGGCGCCACCGCGTGCGAGCCGGCCACGGGGCTGTGCCGCCCGACCATCTGCGCGCCCGACAAGCAGCTGTGCCTGAACCTGCACGACTACCAGGTGTGCAACGCCAACGGCAGCGGCTGGAGCGAGACCCGCACCTGCGCGAGCGACCGCTTCTGCGCCGACGGCGCCTGCCGCGCCTGTCAGGCGAACCGCGTCGAGTGCCTGTCCGAGACGACGTTCAGGGCGTGCCCCGCCGACAGCTCCGCCTGGAGCCCGGAGACCCCCTGCCCCGACGAGCAGCGCTGCATCGCCGGCGCCTGCGAGCCGTGCGACCTGGCGACCGAGTGCCTCCCCGGCAACAAGCTTCACCGCTACTGCCAGAACCCGGCGGTCGACTTCGACGAGACGGTCACCTGCCAGCCGGGGCGGACCTGCATGGACGGCGGCTGCTTCGCGTGCTCGCCGGACGTCGTCGAGTGCAAGCAGGAGACGACCTTTCGCCGGTGCAGCGCCGACGGGCTGGCGTGGGGGGGCGAGGAGTCTTGCGGCACCGACGAGGTGTGCTTTCAGCGCGAGTGCCACTACTACGGCTGCATCCCGCGGGTGCTGCTCCTCGTCGACAGCTCCGGGAGCATGGGGACGAACTGGATCGCGGTGAAGAACACGATCGCCGCGCTGGTCGCCGCCAACCCGAACATCCGCTTCGGGCTGAAGAACTTCCCGAGCGCCGGCACGACCTGCGACGTCGACGCCTCGATCGAGATCCCCTTCGCCCAGGATCAGAGCGCTGACTTCGTGGAGTGGTTTCAGGGCCACTCCGCCAACGGCGCGACCCCGCTCGTGCGCGCCATGCAGGTCCTGAACGAGAACGCCGCGGCCATGTACGGCGCCTTCGGCGGGGCGGTGGTGCTGCTCTCGGACGGCGACGACACCTGCTACACCGGCGGCGCGCCGAAGGTCGACGCCGCGGTCGCGACCAGCGGGCTCTACCTCGACCACAAGGTCAGGACCTACGTCATCGCCTACAACTACAGCGGCGACACCACCATCCTCGACACCATCGCCAACAACGGCGGGAGCGGGGCCGGGTACCTCGCGGCCGACGACCAGGCGGAGCTCCTCGCGGCGTTCCAGGAGGCCGTCGACGACGTGAAGCTGTGCGACGAGTCACCGTGAGGAGAGGACGCCACGTCCAGCCGTGAACATCCCTGTTGCGACGCAACGTTCAATATCCCGGGGTGGCGCAAAAAGCGATTCGTTCGGCAGTGTTATGCGACTATCGGGCGCTTGCTGCGGTGCGTCATGCTGGCGACCGTCGCGCTGTCCGGGTGCGCTGGCGGGCAGACCGCGGGGACGACCGCGGGGATCGCGCTGACCCTCGACGCGACCGGCCTCGAGGTCGGCACGCAGATGCGTTGGACCGCCGAGCTGGTCGACAACTTCGGCGACCTGGTGGACGCGGCGACCCTCGACGCCCGGGCGGGCAGCGACGGGGCGGCGCAGCTGACCTGGAGCGCGCGCTGCGTCGCCGGGGTCAACAAGGTCACGCTGCGGCTGACCCTCGAGGGCCTCTATGGGGCCGACGGGACTGCGCTGGCCGCCGCGCGCTACGTCGACCCGACCCCTGACGCGCCCTTCGCCCTGGCGGCTCGCTGCCCGCTCGAGGGGGAGGCGGCGCTGGCGCTCACGGTGCCGTTCGCGCGGCCCACGGCGACGGGGTTCTTCGACCAGGCGATCGCCTTCGACCAGGTCGCGTGCGCGGCGCTGCTGACGTGCGCGGACATGCCGTCGCCGGCGCTGTCGTCGCTCGGGGAGACGCTCTCGGACGGGGACCCGGGCGCGGTGCTCGATCTGACCTGCGCGGGCCCCAACGGCGCCGTCCCCGGGGCGCTCTACCTCGACGATCTGGTGCTCTCGTGTGGGGCCGCGGACCCGTCGCCGGCGACGGTGGACGCCGGGGCGAGCGGGCTGTTGAGCCCCGGCGACGGGCTCCGCGACGCCGAGAACCACCTCCTGGCGGCGTCGGTCGCGCGGGAGGTCCTGGGGTCGCTCGGCATCGCCCGGTGGTGGATCACGGTGGGGCTCGACCCGACGACGATCGCTGCGGACTGCACCTTGCGGGCGCAGGCGAGCGCGTCGGCCGCGCCGTTCGCGGACGGGGTCGCGCCGCCGGAGGGGACGGCGTGGCCGATCTTCACGTGGGAGGTGCAGATCACGTCGACCGTGGCCGGGCGGATCTGCGACGTGCACGCGGCCGACGCGCCGGGCAGCGGCATCGCGGTGGTGATGGGCGACCCGGCCCACCCGTGGGCGTTCCACCACGCGTGGAACACGGCGACCGGCGAGCTCGCCAGCCGCTGCGACCCGGCGGACTGCGACGACCACGCGAGCTGCCTCGACGGCCGCTGCCAGTGTGACGTGGGCTGGGTCGGCGACGGCGATCGCTGCGATCCGGTCGGGATCTTCGTCACCCGCTCGCGCTACGAGTCGGGGCTCGGCGGGCTCGCGGGGGCGGACTCGCTGTGCGCCGAGATCGCCGGGGACCTGGGCTTTCCGGGGCAGTGGCAGGCCATCCTGTCGGACTCGACGCGGTCGGCGTCGTCGCGGCTCGCCATCTTCGGGCCGCTCCTCAACACCCAGGGGGAGCTGGTCGCCGAGGACGAGGGGGATCTCTTCGACGGCTCGCTGAGCCACGGGGTCCGCTACGACCAGACGGGGCTGCCGGTGGTGCTCGGGGACGTGTGGACCGGGACCGACAACGACGGGTCGCGGGACGGGTCGCCGGACGCGAGCGACCCGAACGCCTTCTGCAACGACTGGGTGTGCCCGGACCGCTACCGGCGGGTGAGCCTGCTCTACACCGGCAAGGGGTGTGACAAGACGTCGTGGCCCGACGTCGGGGTGAGCTGCGCGGGCAACGCGCCGGGGCCTATCGCGACGGTGGTCCTGACGGTGCGCAACGGCGCCGGCCAGACGCTCTACCTGCAACAGATACAGCCCTTCGACGTGATCACGCTGGATCCGGAGAGCCTCTCGACGCGCTTCGGGTGCCGGATCGAGCTGACGATCGCCGACACGGCCGGGGCGCAGCTGCAGCAGATCTCGTTCGCGACCGGGTACGCCGCGACCTTCGACGCCGGCAACGTGGTCGGCGCCTTCCAGGTGCAGGCGGCGGTGACCCAGCCCGACTCGCGGACCGGGGCCGAGGCGGGGACGAGCGACGCCGTGACCGGGTGGCTGGCCCGGTGGGGGACGGCGTCGGGGCGGCTCGAGTGCGGGGGGCGCGCGCACCTCTTTTGCGTCGCAACCCAGTAGGCGTCTGGCTCGAGGCCGCGGCAGCACAGGGGGGCGTCGACCCGGGTTTTGCGCTGCACGCGCCTCGGACCCGCTCCGGGCGCGGCTTTGCGGTCGGTCGCTGGCGGTGGTGTAATCGCCGCAGCGATCGAGACAGCGGAGCCGAGGGCGAGGGACCCGCGAGGGACGCGAGGGGACTGATGGAGCGGTATGCGGAGCACTTCGAGCGCCTGGCCACCGCCGCGCGGCAGGCGGCGGCGGCGTGCGGGCTGAGCGGCATGACGGCGGAGGTGGTGCTGATCATCGACGTGTCGCGGTCGATGTTCCCGAGCTATCGGGCGCGCCTGGTGCAGCCGCTCGTGACCGAGCTGCTGGCGCTGAGCCTGAACTTCGACGACGACGGGGTGATCCCGGCGTACGCCTTCGGGGACCACTGCCGCCACCTCGGCGATCTCACCGTCGCGGACTTCACCGGCTACATCGACCGCGAGGTGGTCCGCACCGGGGCGGACTACCAGCGGCACTGCAACTACGCGCCTGTCATCCACGACGTCTGCCGCTATTACTTCCCCGAGGACTGGGACCAGCCGGCGCTGGTCGAGTCCGTCGGGCGGCTGCGGCGGCGCGAGCGCGTGATCTATCCGATGCTGTCGGCGCCGCGCGCGAACCCGGTGTTCGCGATGTTCGTGACCGGCGGGGACTGTGAGGACATGGAGGAGACGGCGGACGCCATCCGGCGGTCGAGTCGGCTGCCGATATTCTGGCAGTTCGTCGGGCTGCCGGCGCCGGGGACGACGGGGGAGTTTCGATTCCTGAGGCGGCTCGACAAGCTCGGCAACACCTACGTGGACAACTGCGGCTTCTTCGAGGCGGGCGAGGGGCTCGACGCGCGCGGGCTGTTCGACGGGCTGCTCAACGAGTTCCCGGACTATCTGCGGCTGTCGGAGGTGCGGGGGATGCTGCGGCCGGCGGAGCTCGGCGGCCGGACGACCCATGGGGAGCGGCGGGTCGAGCACGACGAGGTGCCGGAGGTGGACGTCGCGGCGGTGGTGCGGCAGCGGGAGGCGGCGGCGGCGGCGCGGGCGCGGGGCAAGCACGAGGCGGCGCGGCGGGCGGCGGCGGCGGCGGAGGCGAAGCAGCGGGCCGAGCTCGATCGCCACACCAACATCGACGCGCTGCGGGCCAAGCTGCAGGAGGTCGAGTGGGTCGAGTCGACCATGTCCGGGGCCGGGGCGCCCCGGGCGGCGGCGCGCGGCGGGCGCGCCCGAGCGAGGAGGCCGACCCCGAGCCACAGCGGACCCTCGACGACGGCAAGACGGCCATCCGGCAGCGCATCATGCGCATCAAGGAGCGCCTCGCTGGCCTCGAGGATGACGCCGGGGACACGCTCCCCGGCGCCTCGCGGGGGGCGCCGGCCGCGCCGCCCGAGCCCGACGACGACGACGACGAGATGACGACGCCGAGCCTCACCCGGCAGGAACTCGAGGCCCGGCGTAGGCGCTGAGCAAGAGTGGGCTCGCTCCAGGCCGCCTCGGTGGACGCCTGCGCTCGCGCTCGCCGCTCGTCAGGCGACGGGGGTGCGCATGGTGACGAGCTCCTCGGCCGCGGTCGGGTGGATGCCGATGGTCTGGTCGAACTGGGCCTTGGTCGCCCCACAGCGCAGCGCGACGGCGAAGCCCTGGATGATCTCGCCGGCGTCCGGGCCGACCATGTGGACGCCGAGGACCTTGTCGGTGTCGCGGTCCACGACGAGCTTCATCAGCGTCTTCTCGGCGCGACCGCTCAGCGTGTGCTTCATCGGCCGGAACTCCGAGCGGTAGATCGCCACGTTCGCGACGCGCTCGCGGGCCTGCTCCTCGCTCAGGCCGACGGTGCCGACCGGCGGCTGCGTAAAGACCGCCGTCGGGATCGCCTCGTAGTCGAGGGTCTCGACCGGCCCGCCGCCGAACAGGTTGCGCGCCACCCGGGTCCCCTCCGCCAGCGCCACCGGGGTGAGCTGCACCCAGCCGATGACGTCGCCGACGGCGAGGATCGACGGCACGCTCGTGCGGTAGTAGGCGTCGACCACCACGTCGCCGCGCTCGTCGAGCACCACGCCCGCCTCCTCGAGCCCGAGCCCGGCGGTCAGCGCCTTGCGCCCGCACGCGCACAGGACGAGGTCCGCCTCGATCCGGGTCCCGTCGTCGAGCGTCGCCGCGTAGGCCTCGCCGACCCGCTCGACCCCGACGACCAGCCGCTCGAGGTGGAGATCCACCCCCTTGTCCCGCAGGGTCTCGGTCAGGACGCGCCGCACGTCGCCGTCGAAGGTGTCGGCGAGCAGCCTGGACCCGCGGTGCGCCAGGCTGACGGCGACGCCGAAGCCATGGAAGATCGCGGCGAACTCGGTGCCGATGTAGCCGCCGCCGATGATGACCACCCGCCGCGGCAGGGCGTCGAGGTGAAACAGCTCGTTCGAGGTCACGACGTGCTCGGCCCCGGCGAACCGCGGCGTCACCGGCCAGCTGCCGGTCGCGACCAAGATGTGGCGCGTCGTGTAGCGCACGCCGGCGACCTCGACGGTGTGCGGGTCGAGGACGCGCCCGCGGCCGTTGATCGTCGTGACTCCCGCCCCGTCGAGGAGCCTCCCGTAGACGCCGTTGAGCCGGGCGATCTCCGCGTCCTTGGCCGCTCGCAGCGTCGCCCAGTCGAAGCGCGGCGGCGCGACGTCCCAACCGAAGCCGGCCGCGTCCTCGATCTCCTCGCGTACATGCGACCCGTACACCAGCAGCTTCTTCGGCACGCACCCCACGTTCACGCAGGTCCCGCCGAGGTAGCGCTCCTCGCAGATCGCCACGCGCGCGCCGAGCTGCGCCGCCACCCGGCTCGCCCGCACACCGCCGGACCCGGCGCCGATGACGAAGAGGTCGTAGTCGTAGTCGTCGCTCATCCCGCTCGCTCCTTTCGCGCGGCCGGCGAGGTCCTGGCTGCTCGTCCGCGCTTCGACAGACCCTAACCGAACTCCGCCGCCGCAGTCTCGCCTGTTGCGTCGCGTCGTCCCCCTGAGGCAGTCTGATTGGCGCCCAAGCTCGGGCATGCTGCACCGCACACCGCGCGCCCCGCAGCGGCGCGCGTCAGAGGACCTCCGAGATGCGCAACCCGTTCATCCTCGTGGCTGCGCTGTTGGCGTTCGCTGGCTGCTCGTCCAGCGACACCGGCGGCAAGAGCGAGTTCACCGACATTGACGCCGCCGACACGGCGTCCGCGGCCGACAGCGGCGGCGGCGGCGACACCGCGCAGTGCGGCCCGGACGACGCGCCGTGCGACGACGGCGACCCCTGTACGACCGGCGACCGCTGCTCGGGGGACGTGTGCGTCGGCGGCAGCTCGCTGAGCTGCGATGACCCCGATCCCTGCACGGTCGGCCGCTGCCAGGCCGGGGTCGGCTGCGTCTTCACGGCGCTGCCCGACGGCGACAGCTGCACCATCCACTGCTTCGGCGCCGCGTCCTGCCAGGCGGGGACGTGTACCCCCGATCCGGCGACGGCCAAGCAGTGCCCGGCGTCGAGCCAGGACTGCCTCGAGCGCTACGGGTGCGACACCGCGACCGGCGAGTGCTCGGTGCCGATCTACAGCCCGGCCGGCGTGAGCTGCGACCGCGACGAGGACGTCTGCACCCGCGACACCTGCGACGGCGCCGGCGGCTGCGCGGCGAGCGGCGACGTCGAGACGTGCGCCACCGAGAGCCAGAACAACCCCTGCTGGTCCTACGTGTGCGTGAAGAAGAACGGCTGCACCAAGACGTCGTTTCTCGCCGGCGGCTCCTGCGACGACCACAACGGCTGCACCGCGAACGACACCTGCGGCGTGTCCGCGATCGGCCAGCAGGGCTGCTTTGGCACGCTGCTGCCGATCGACGACCTCAACCCGTGCACCGATGACCGCTGCGAGGGGGGCGTGGTGAGCCACCAGGCCGTCGACGGCATCGTGTGCAGCCTGCCGGCGAACATGTGCGCCACGGTCGGGCTGTGCGCCAACGCCAAGTGCGAGCCGCAGATCGACGTCGACTGCGACGACCACGACGTGTGCACCGCGGACGCCTGCGACCCGGGCACCGGGACCTGCGTCCACAGCCCGGTCGTCGGCGCCGTGACCTGCGACGACGGCGACGCCTGCACGTCGCAGGACAGGTGCGCCGGCGGCGAGTGCGTCGGGCAGCCGCTCGCCAACTGCTGCGGCAACGGGCAGTGCGAGGTCGGCGAGGCGTGCGGCTGCGCCGACTGCGACGGCGAGAGCTGCGACGACCAGGACGCCTGCACCGCCGGCGACCACTGCAGCGGCGGGCAGTGCGGCGGGGCGACCCTGTCCAACTGCTGCGGCAACGGGGTGTGCGAGGCCGGCGAGGCGTGCGGCTGCGCGGACTGCGACGGCGCGAGCTGTGACGACGGCGCGAGCTGCACCGGGGGCGACCACTGCCAGGGCGGGCAGTGCGTCGGGACGACCCTGCCCGGGTGCTGCGGCAACGGGACCTGCGACGCCGGCGAGGGGTGCGACTGCGTGGACTGCGACGGGGAGAGCTGCGACGACGGCTCGACGTGTACCTCCAACGATCAGTGCAGCGGGGGGCAGTGCGTCGGGACCGGGCTGGCGGGGTGCTGCGGCAACGGGATCTGCGAGAGCGGCGAGCTGTGCAGCTGCGTCGCGGACTGCCAGGGTGAGGCGTGCGGGAGCGACCCGTGCGTCGTCGGGCAGACCTGCCAGGCGGACGGGACCTGCGGCGGCGGCGGCGCCACCGCGACCTGCTGCGGCGACGGCACGTGCGAGCCCGGCGAGGGCTGCGACTGCGTCGACGACTGCCTCGAGGCGTCCTGCGACGACGGCGACGCCGACACCTCCGACGACCGCTGCCGCGCGGACGGGAGCTGCGCCGGCGACGTGTCGGCCATCGCCTGCGGCAACCTCGGGATCACCGCCACCGGGGCCCTCGGGACGCTGGTCCTGAGCGGCGCGGTGACCATCGACACCAGCGCCGGGACGATCACCGCGGGCGGGGTCCAGGTGGTGTCGAGCGGCGCCAACGGGGTGATCCTCGTGACGCAGCAGGTGCAGGGGCTGCCTTGGACGCCGCCGGCGGTGCGGGTCTTCGACTTCGCGCAGCTCACGGTGTCGCCGGGGGCGAGCGTCAAGGTCACCGGCAGCAACGCCCTGGCGATCATCGCGACGGGGGACATCACCGTCGGCGGGAGCTTCGATCTGACCGGCGGGGACGGGACCTCCGGCGGGGTGAACAGCTGGGGTTCGGCCGGCTCCGCGGGCCCCGGTGGGACCAAGGGTGGCGCCTGGACGAGCGGTATCGGCTGCGTCAGCGGCAACGGCAAGGCCTCGGGGCCGGGCGCGGGGCAAGAGGGCGGCTGCGGCGGCGGCGGCGGGGACGGTGGCGGCGGCTCGAGCGGCGGCGGCGGCGGCGGCGCGGGCGGCGGTTGCGGCGGGACCGGCGGGGGCGGCGGCGGCCACGGGACGATGGGCGCGTCGGGCGCGAACGGGTCGATCGGGGTGGACGGGACCGCGGGCGGCGCTCCCCCGGGCAGCGCGGGGAGCAAGGGCTACGCTTGCTCGTCGGGGTCCGGGCAGTCCCAGGGGGGCTCGCCCTACGCGGACGCGACCACCCGCGCGCTGTTCGCCGGGACGGGCGGCAGCGCCGGTGGCTTTGGGGGCTTCGCGGGCTTTGGCGGGCGCGGCCAGGGTAGCGACGGGACCGGCTTCGGCGGGGTCCCGGGGTACTCCGGTGGCAGCGCCGGCGGCGGCGGCGGCGGCGGGGCGCTGATGTTGTGCGCGGCGTCGAAGGTGGTCGTCGCGAGCGGCGTCACCCTCGACGTGAGCGGCGGGCTCGGCGGCGTCGGTGGCTTTGCGGGGACGCCCGAGAACGGGCAGCGCGCGAGCTACGGCGACGCCGCGA
>PHBI01000093.1 GCA_002841945.1 Deltaproteobacteria bacterium HGW-Deltaproteobacteria-14 | reverse complement strand
CGGGGCGTGGGCGGCGTCGACCCCGCCGCGCTGGTCGAGGCCGAGCTGCGGACCTTGCGGGTGCTCGCCCGCTACTACGCCTTCATCGGCAAGCGCTGGACGGTCACGGCGGGGACGCGGTCGGCCTTCGACGACGCGCGCGGGGCCATCGTGCGCGCGCTGCCGGCGGAGCTCGCGGAGGCGGTCGACGAGGCGAGCCTCACGGCGCTGGCGGAGGGGCTGACCGCGGACGGGCGGCTCGCGTCGGGCGCGCTGCCGGTGACCCGGCCGAGCGACCCGGCGCCCGCGCCCGCACGGGCCGAGCGCCGCGCGCCCCCGGCGGACAACCCGTACCTGCACAAGGTCGACGACGCCATCAGCGACCCGACCATCCGCGCGGCCATCCGCGGGGTGCAGCCGGCGGCGGTGAAGCTCGGCGGCGGCAGCGGCGTGAACCTCGCGCCCGAGGGGCTGGTGCTGACCAACGCGCACGTCGCCAAGGACGTGGGCGCGGCCTACACCGTGCTGTTCCCCGACGGGCGGACGTTCCCGGGGCGCGCGGTGGCCATCGACCACGAGCTGGATCTGGCGCTGGTGGCGCTGACGGGGGCCGCGGGGCTGCCCGTCGCCCCGGTGTCGCGGCGCGCGCCGCGGGTCGGGGACTTCGTGGCGGCGATCGGCCAGCCCGGCACGAGCACCCCTGACGGCCAGCCCACCGGCTACCAGCGCTTTCACGTGTCGACCGGCAAGATCCGCGGCTTCCTCGACGACCCGCTCGGCGACCAGTCCCTCGGCCGCACCAAGCACGACGCCTGGACCTACTGGGGGCACTCCGGGAGCCCCTTGTTCGACCGCCGGGGCGCCATTGTTGCACTGCACAATAGCTGGGACTCGACGACGGCGATGCGCCACGCGGTGACCTGGCAGGCGATCGTCCACTTCCTCGCCGCGCACGACGCCCGCTACACCCAGCGCTGAGCCGGGGGCCGTTGCGCGCTGGCGCGCTCAGAGCTCGTGATGTTCTCCGAAGCTGGACCCAGTTCCCATCGTATCGGTCGGGGACCTGCGTCCTCCGCGGCCGGGGGGCGGCGCGACTCCGTCGCCGCGACGTCCACCAGCCGCGGACTCCGGTCCTCGACCTGCCGTCGCTCGGCTCACCGGATCCAGTACCACTTGCCGAAGTAGTTGCAGCCCGTCGTGCCCGACGGCGGCCCGGTCGTCCGGTTGGCGCTGCAGTAGTACGTCGCGTCGAGTGAGCAGGCGTGGGAGAAGGACCCCGGGTGCGACGCCGTCTGATAGTAGTCGCCGGCGTGGCCCAGCGAGGGGTAGCCGCAGAAGCCGTTCCAGCCCATCCAGCCGGTGCACGGCGTCTCGGTGGCGTCGAAGTACTGGTAGACGATGGTCGACACGAAGTCGCTGTTGTACTGGATCACGCAGGCGGCGGTCGCTGGCGTCACGGCCGTCCCGTCGCTGCGGCGCGCCGCCGTGGGGTTGTTCGTGAAGCGTCCGGCCGTGTTCATCTGCAGGCCGTCGAGGAAGCCGAGGGCGACCACCTGGTTGTTGTCGACGCGCCGCACCGTCAGCCGGAGCTCCGAGCTCGCGCCGCGGTTGGCCAGGAGCTGGCTCCAGGCCCCGAGCTTGAGGACGTAGTTGGCGGCGGGGTCCGGCGTCCCGAGGGTGGTGGCGCGGGCGCTGGTGGTGGTCGTGTAGTTGGCGGGGTTCCAGAAGGTCGTCCGCTGCGCCACCGAGGCGACGAGGGTCCAGCCGCCCCCGTCGGTCGTCATGTCGCAGTAGGCGTCGAAGGGGGCGCCGGCGCCGGTGCCGTCGGGGTCGATGGCGTAGATCCCGGTCGTCGTCGCGCCGGCGTCGCGCCACGCCAGGCAGCTCGCGCGGGTCGCCCGCAGCTTGACGAAGCGCGAGATGCGGTCGACGCGGAAGTAGACGTCCCCCGCGACCGGGAAGGGGCCGCTCCCGGTGAGCCCGAGCTCGGGCCCGTCGGTGTCGTTGATGTGCGGTCCCCAGCCGTCGTCGACGTGGTCGGCGTCGGCGTCGGCGCCGAGGTTGTAGCGCCAGCAGCTGGAGTAGTGCTGGGTCGTGCCGTAGGCCGCGGCGCAGTTCGTGGGGTCGGTGTCGTAGTCGGCGGCCGGCACCGCGCCGACGGTCGGCGATGACCAGCCGGCGGCGAACTGAGAAGCGCAGACGTCGGCCTGGGGACCGCCGCAGACCGGCGACACCATGTGCATGGTCGCCTGGTCGATGCCCGCGGCGGTCGCGGTGAACATCTCGCGGGGCGTCTTGTCGGCGCCGTAGTGGTCCACGACCGTGTCGAGGTAGTCGCTGCCGTAGATGTAGAGCTCGGGCTCGTAGACGTTCTGGCGGATGTCGGGCAGGCCCTTGCGGACGAAGCGGTCGGCGTAGGAGATGACCCAGAAGTCGTGGGTCGGCCCGCCCTCCGCGCCGACGCTGTTGAGCAGCAGGGTCCAGCCGCCCCCGTGGAGCTCCTGCTCGCAGTAGACGGGGCGGGCGGTGCTGGCGGCGCTGGGCTTGATCCAATACGTCCCCGAGCGCGTCGCGCCCGCGTTCAGCAGCTCCTCGCAGTCGAGCCCGGCGGTGGCGGCGCTGGTCCCCGGGCCCTGGTAGAGCTTGACGAAGCGCGAGACGCGGTTGAGCCGGGTGTAGTTGTTGTCGGTGCCGCCCTCGAGGGACAGACCGGCGGCGGTGGCGACCGCGTTGTAGGCGTGCGGGCCCCAGCTGTTGTCGCGGTAGGTGGGGTCGAGGGCCGTGTCGGCGTCGGCGCCGAGGTTGTAGGACCAGCAGGCGGAGTAGTGCTGGGTCACGTCGGCGAAGTACGTCGCGCAGTTGGTGGTGTAGGCGTCGTGGTCGTAGTCGGGCGCGGACCAGCCGCCCGCGAACTGGCCGCTGTAGACCCCGGCCGAGCCGCTCACGAAGGTCGGGCTGAGGAGGCTCATCGTGGTCTCGTCGATGCCCGCGGCGGTCGCGCGCAAGAGCTCGGCCTCGGCCCCCGTGAGGTCCTCGGCCACGTCGAGGTACTGGTGGGCGTGGCGGTAGAGGGTCGGCGCGTAGACGTTGGCCGCGATGTCCGGGGTCCCCTTGGGGGTGAAGCGCGCAGCGTAGGGGATGTTCCAGAAGGCGGTGGTCGACCCGCCCTCCGCGCCGACGCTGTTGTAGAGCAGCGTCCAGCCGCCGCCGTACTTCTGCTGCTCGCAGTAGACCTCGAAGGGGGCGTCGCCGCCCGCGCCGTCGGGGTCGATCCAGTAGGTGCCCGAGGCCGTCGCCCCGGCGTCGAGCAGCGCCATGCAGTCGTAGTCCGCGAGGTCCGGGCCGCACCCCGGGGTGGTGCAGGCGGCGCTGCAGTCGGTCCCCTCGAACCCGGGGGCGCAGCCCGTGCAGGTCAGCGGGGCGCCGGTCGCCTGGTCGCAGGTGTCGGTGGTCGCGCAGTGGCCTGCGAGGCAGGTGCTCGTGCAGTCGGTGCCGTAGTAGCCCGGGGCGCACCCCGTGCAGACCCGCGCCGTCCCGTCGGCGGCGTCGCAGCTCACGCCGCCCACGCAGTCGCCCTGGGCGCAGGCGGTGCACGTCACGCCGTCGCCGAACGTCCCCGCCGGGCAGCTCCCGCAGGTGAACCCCGTCCCCGGCGCCGCCACGTCGCTGCAGATGACCCCGGCAGCGCACGGGTCGCCCGCGCAGCCGTCGTCGTCGACGCAGGCGCCGCCCGCGACCAGCTGGGTGCGCCCGGTCTCGCAGTCGCTGCACACCGAGTCGCCCGCGGTGGTGCAGGTCTCGGTGACCGCGCAGGCGCTGACGGGCGTACAGGTGCTCGTGCAGTCGGTGCCGAAGAAGCCCGCGGTGCAGCCCGCGCAGGTCAGCGGGGCGCCGGTGCTCGGGTCGCAGGTGTCGGTGGTCGTGCAGTGGCCTGCGAGGCAGGCGTCCGCGCAGGTCGCGCCCCAGAAGCCGTCCGCGCAGGTGCAGGTGTCCGGCGCCGAGCAGGTCCCGCCGTTGAGGCACGCGGCGCTGCACTGCGGGGTGACGCAGTTGGCGCCGTCGTCCCAGGCGGAGGGGCAGGCGCAGACGTCGGTGCTGACGCACTCGCCGCCGTGCTGACAGCCCGGGTTGCAGATGGCCGCGGCGGCGCGGAGGACCTGCCCGGTGCTCGGGGTGAAGCGGCTGCCGAGGTAGACCGGCCCCGCCTCCCAGGTGAACGCGTTCAGGGCCGGCAGGTAGCCGAGGTAGCGGGTCTCGACGCCGCTGTCGGGCTCGTTCACGGCGTGCCGGGTGCAGACCCGGCCGATGCCGTTGGTCAGCGGGACGCTCCAGTCGATGACGGGATAGACCGAGCCCGCAGGCAGCGGGAAGCCGGCGACGGTCTGCGTCCACGCCACCGACGAGGCGGTGGCCCGGCCGATGAGGCGGCATGCTCCGGCGGCCGCGAACTTCGTCCGGTCGAGGCCGAGGCTGACGTTCCAATAGGCCTTGCTCGCGAAGCCCTCGACGCCGCGAAAGACGCTCGCGCCGAAGAGGTAACCGTGGGGGTCGGCGCTCGGGGCGACGGTGGTGGCGACGTTGCCGAGGCCGGTCGGGTCGACGCGCACGTCCACCGGCGGGTCGTAGCCGTCGCAGCGGATGATCACGTCGTCCATGTAGAGAAAAGTCGACCCCGTCGGCGACCCGGTGCAGGCGAAGCCGATGACGGCGGTCAAGTCGCGGGCGCCCGTGTTGGGGTTGTGCAGCAGCTCGAGGTCGGTGCCGTCGCCGCGCTGACAGTCGAGCTTGGCCGAGCAGAAGATGTCCTCGAAGTCGACGGCGACGTCGAAGAAGCCCTGGGTCGCGTTGCGCACGATGGTCAGGTCGAAGGTGACGGCGACGTCCGCGTTGGCGACGCACGCGATCTCGCGGCTCAGCCGGCCCGGGTTCTCGTAGCTCTCGGCCGGCACGAGGCCGCCCGCGTCGTGCAGCGCGACGAGGTCCACGCTGACGGTGTTGACGCCGCCCGGCGCGTCGGCGTCGCAGGTCCCGACGTAGGACAGCGAGCCCGCGCCGTCGCCGTAGCGGTTCGACGACAGCGCCTTGGTCCAGACGACGTCGCCGCCGCCGCCCGCCGCGTTCGTCACGGTGACGACGTAGTCGGCGTCGGTCACCTCGGCCAGCGACAGCGGCGCGACGTCGATCGCCAGCCGCCCCGTCGCGCGCGAAGGCGGCGACGGCCCCATGCACGCGCCGGTGAGCGACGCTGTCGCGACCAGCGCCAGGAGGGCACGGGCCTGGCCGAAAGGAGCTGCCATGGAGCCTCCGCTCCCGACGGTCGGGAGGAGCGCGGGCGTTTGCTAGGGGGGGAACGCCGTCCGACCTGCGACGGCTCAAGTTACAGAAATCGTAACAGGAACTGTGCGTTGCGGGGAAGGCGAATCCTCGTTGGCGGGGCGTGGGTTCTCACCGCTGTAACGCGAACGCCCTTCGCATTTGCGAGCGCGGCGCCGGGTTGGGGACAGGGGGGGGAGACGGGGCTCGACAAGGGGCGCTGGTTCGGCGTTGACTAGGCGCCGGTCATGGCCCTGAGGGGGGGTGGGAGATGGCGGAGGCGGTCGAGACGTGGAGCTGGGGGGAGCTGTTCGAGCTCGACCTGCCGGTGGACTGGGAGGTGCAGGATCACGGCGACGCGATCGAGATCTGCCCGGTCGCCGGGGTGGGCGGGATCCAGCTCGCGACCCTCGACGCGCCCGAGGACGAGGCTCCGACCGCGCTGGTGGCGCGGCTGGTCGAGCGCTTCGCGGCGACCCGCGGGGCGGCCGGCCCGCACCCGACGGCGGTCGAGCGCGAGCCCACCGGGTTGACCCGGGCGCGCCTGCGCTTTGACGCCGACGACGGCCACTGGCTCGCGTGTGCGGTGACGTGGCACCGCGTCGCGGTCTTCGTGACGGCCTTCGCCCGCGCCGAGGACGCCCGCATGTTGTTGGTCGCCGAGGGCCTCTTCGACGGCCTGCGCCCCCGCGACCTCCCCGCCGCCGCCGACCTCCCCCCGGACGCCCCCGGCGACTTCTGACCCGCCGCCAGGGGGTAGGGGGCGGTACTGGGGCGAGCTAGCTCGGCCTACTCGAACATCGCCGAGCCCATCGGCAGCGTGTCGGCGGCGATGTTCGCCAGGGGCTGGGTCATGGGCGCCGCCACCGCCTCGATGTCGGCGTCCATGAGCGGCTTGATGACGAAGGGGCCCGGCGAGTCGTCGGGGTCCGGCTCGACCGAGATCACCGCCGCGTAGCCGCCGGTGAGCACCTTCGCGGGGTCGATGAAGTCCTGCCCGGGGAAGGGCGGGCCATCGTCGGGGCCAGAGGTGGCCCCGGCGAGGTCGTCATCGGCCATCGCCGCGTCGGTGAAGCGCCCGGTGGACACCGGGCCGTCGGGGCCGACCACCCAACCCTCGTAGACCCAGCCGGCCGGCAGCGTCGGCAGGGTGAGGCTGGCCATCGGCGCGCCAGCCTCCGTGCGCAGGTACCACAGCCCCTGGGCGTCGTCGTCCGACGCGGCCGAGGTCGGGGTCGCCAGCATGTAGCCGCCGGCCGCGCTGTCGAAGGCCGTGCCGATCGCGGCGGCGTGGTCGACGTCGAGGGCCGCCGCGCCGCCCATGACGTCGCCCCCGAGGAGGTGGACGTCGGACGGCGCCGGGTCGTCGCCGACCGCCGGCTCGAGGGTGAGCACGAACATCGCCGCGGCGTCCGCCTGGGCGGCCGGGACGCTGAAGCTCGCCGGGGTCAGCGCCCCGGCGTCGTCGACCGTGAAGCGCCCGGTCGAGACCGCGGCGCCGTCGACGATGATCCACCCCTCGTAGACGTAGCCGGCGCCGAGCTCGGGCAGGCCGTCGAAGGTCAACGACAGGGTGCGGGTGGCGACGCTGGACGTCTGCCCGTCGTCGGCGCAGGCGCCGAGGGCGAGCGCGCCAACGGCGGCGAGGGAGAGGAGGAGGGTCGAGAGCTTTCGCATGGGGTTCACCAGGGTCTGGGAGGTGGAACGAGGGTGGACGCGTCGCGCGCCCTTCGGTGACAGCCGGACGCAGGCACAGACGGGGAGATCCCCGCTCGTGGCTGGCCCGAGAGGCTGGTTTTGCTTGGGTCTATGGGCGCCCCGAGGGAACGGTTTCATTTCTTCCGTGCGCATTAATGAGACAATGCGTCTTGTTCTTGTTAACGATCGGCGATGGATCGCGTCCGCCGCCTGAGCGAATTCTGGAGCTGGCTGCCGGCCTTTCGCGCCGTCGCCGAGTCCGAGCACCTGCCCACCGCGTCCCGCGAGCTCGCGGTGAGCGTCCCGGCCATCTCGCGCACCGTGCGCCTGCTCGAGGAGTCCCTCGGGCGCTCGCTCTTCGACCGCGTCGGCCGCTCGCTGGTGCTCAACCCGCGCGGGCGCGGCTTCCTCGACGCCGTGCGCGAGGCCATGCGCCAGGTCGACGAGGGGGTCGAGCACGTCATCGCCCGGGCCTTCGTCGGCGCCGTGACCGTGTCCGTCGCCGGGCCGCTGGCCTCGATCGCCGTGCTGCCCGCGCTGTCGACGCTGCGGGCGTCCCACCCCGGCATCGTGCCCGAGGTCGTCACCCTCGCCGCCGCCGCCGCGAAGGCGCAGCTCGCGCGGGGCCACGTGGACCTCGCGGTGCTCGACGACCCCATCCCCAGCGACACCCTCGCGCTCGTGCGCCTCGGTCGCGTCGACTACGGCGTCTGGTGTCGCCCCGCCCACCCCCTGGTGGGGTCGCCGCCGCCGTCCCTCGCCGACCTGCGCGACGCCGCCTTCGTGGCGCCGACACCCGGCGACGACGGCCGCACGCCGGACCGCTGGCCCGTCGAGGCGCCGCGCCGCGTCGTGCTGCGGGTCGCCGACTCGCAGACCGGGATCGACGCCGCCCTCGCCGACGACCTGCTGATGGTCCTCCCGGACGCGACGGCCCGCGCCCGCGGGTTGGTGCGCCTGCCGCTCGACGGCGTGCCACCCGCGACCATCTTCCTCCAGCGCCGCCCGCCCCTCGCCGAGCCTGGCCGCATCGACGCCGTCGCCGACGCCATCCGCGCGGTCGCCGCCCCCCGCCTCGCGCCCTGACGCTCGTCGGCCCACCGCGGCGCTTGACCGGGGTCGCGGTCCGCAGGAGGCTCGGGGCCTGAGGAGAGCCATGCCAGGCGACCTTCGAATCACCCTCCTGGTCGACAACTCCGCCCCCGAAGGGCTCGTCGCGGAGCACGGCTTCGCCGCGTGGATCGAGGTCGGCGGGCTCCGCGTCCTGTTCGACACCGGGCAGGGCGCCGCGCTCGCCCCGAACGCCGCCGCCCTCGGCGTCGATCTCTCGGACGCCGACGTCGTCGTGCTGAGCCACGGCCACTACGACCACGGGGGCGCCCTCGCCGGCGTGCTCGCCGTGGCCCACCGCGCCCAGGTCTATGCCCACCCGGCGGCCACCCGGGCGCGCTACAGCGTCCGCGGCGGCGTCCCGCGCGCCATCAACATCCCGTCGTCCGCCGTCGCCGCGCTCCGCGGGTTGGACCCGGGCCGCCTCGTCGCCGTGACCGGGCCCACCCGCATCGCGCCGGGCGTCGGCCTCACCGGGCCGATCGCGCGCGCCACGGCCTACGAGGACCCGGGCGGCCCCTTCTTCCTCGACCCGGCGGCGACGTCGCCGGATCTCATCGAAGATGACCAGGCGCTGTGGATCGCGACCGCCCGCGGCGTCGTCGTCGTCACCGGCTGCGGCCACGCGGGGGTCATCAACACCCTGCGGTGCGCGCAGGCGCAGAGCGGCGAGGAGCGCGTCCGCGCGATCATCGGCGGGTTCCACCTGGTCCACGCGAGCCCCGCCCGCATGTCCGCCACCGCGGCGGCCCTCGAGGGGCTCGCGCCGGCCCTCGTCGCGCCCTGTCACTGCACCAGCGCCCCCGCTACCGAGCACCTCGCCGAGGCCCTCGGTGACGTCGTCGCGCCGCCGCGCGTGGGCACCGTCTTCACCTTTCCCGCCACCTGAGCCGCCCCGGCGACCGGCCGCGGTGCTCGCGACCTCCCGGGGCGTCAGGGCGCGAGCAGCGTGCTCACCGACGCGACGGTCGCCTCGACCACCGCGGTGGCGAAGGCCGGGTCGAGGCGGTCGGGGGTGTCCGGGCCGTCGTGGCAGTGGTAGCCCGCGTAGCGGAACTCCGACGTGTCGGTGATCATCAGCGCCGGGATGTCGCGGTCCCAGAACTCCGCGTGGTCGGAGCGCCGCAGGTCCCCCACGGCGGAGCTCTTCTCGAGCCCCGCGGGGAGCTGCAGCGTCAGGGCCGGCAGGCCGCTCGTCTGCGCCGCCGTCGTGAGGCTCGAGGCGGCCAGGGTGCTCGCGGCGCTCGCGTCGGCGACCACCGCGATGAAGTCCCCGCGGCGCTGGTTGGCCGCGATCGCGGCCGCCGCGTCGGGGAACAGGAGATCGAGCCCGGCGGGCATCGTCTGGCTGTTCGGCGCGTCGGAGCGGAAGCCGATCATCTCGAAGTCGTACACCACGACCACGGTCTCGCCTCGCTCGACCGCCCGCGCGGCCCACGCCCCCGAGCCGACAAGCCCCCGCTCTTCCTCGTCCCAGCAGGCCACGACGAGGGTCCGCGGGTGGGGCGCGGCGGCGAGCACTCGGGCCGCCTCGAGCAGCCCGGCCACGCCGCTGCCGTTGTCGTCGGCGCCCGCGCAGCCGGTGATGTGGTCGTAGTGCGCGCTCAGCACGACCTGCTCGGCCGGCGCGACGGTCCCCGTCAGCTTCCCGATGACGTTGACCCCCGTCCCGTACGCGTGGTGCTCGACCGCGTAGCCGAGCGCGGTGAAGCGGTCGGCGCACAGGTCCTGCACCGCCTGCCAGTGCGCCGAGCCGGGCGCGCGCGGCGCCGCGACGAAGGCGAGGTCGGCCTCGTAGCGACCCTGCTCGACCGCCGGTGTCGGCGCCGCGGTGTCCGCGGGCGCGCTGTCCGCGGCGACGCTGGTGTCCACGGCGACGCTGGTGTCCGCGACGGCGCCGTCTTCGGCGACGGCGCCGTCCTCGGCGGCGGTGTCGAGCGGCGCCGCGTCCCCCGCCGCGCTCGTCGTCCCGCCACACGCGGCGGCGAGCGCCATGCAGGCGAGGAGACAGGGCAGGGCCCCCGCGCGGGGGGGTCTGCTGCGATCGGTCCCCGGCTCGGTCATGCGCGCGCTCCGTGGTCGTTGGATGACCGCGCCACCGTAGTCCCGCACCGGCGCGCGGCGCAACGCCGACCCGCCGACGCCGGCTGGACGGGCGCGCGCGAGCCGACGATACTCCGGCCCGCATCGAGCGCCGCCGGCGCCGCCGCCGTCGCAGTGAGGTCCAGATGCCGACACCGCAGCCCCGCTCGCTCCTCCTCGCCGGGGTCGCCGCCGCGGCCCTGCTGCTCGCGACCGTCAGCACCAGCGCCGCCGCCGGCCCCGAGGAGCTCTTCGCCGACGCCGCCGCCGCCGGTGAGCTCGCCGCCGGCGACGTCGCCGCCCTCGGGCTCACCGGCCCGCAGTGCCTCGTCGCCGCCCCCAAGCCCGCCCTGCTGTGCATCGCCTACGCCCGCGCCGCCGACCGGAGCGAGCGCTGGGACGGCGTCATCGTCGGCCCCAAGGGCGTCGAGCTCACCGCCCGCCTCCTCCACCGCACGGCGGCCGCCGCCGAGGAGGGCGACGACCCGAGCGACGATCCCAAGGGTCGCGCGGCCTTCAACAAGGCCCTGAAGAAGATCCGCTGGGGCGAGCGCGTCGCCTGGGCCCACGACTACCGCCTCCACGACGGCGACCTCGCCGGCGCCGCCGAGCAGCCCCTCACCCTCCCCGATGGCCGCGCCGCCACCCTCACCGCCGCCGGCCTCCGCGCCGCCGACGGCACCACCCTCGCCGTCGCCCCCGCCCCCGGCCGCCCCCTCACCCGCGTGACCGTCTACGCCCTCCCCGGCGCGCCGCTGCTGGTCGCCGCGGTCGATGACGCCGCCGCCGACCGCGGGGACGTCCCCTGCGAGAGCCGCTTCGTCGCCTCCGGCGCCGCCTCACCCGGGCCACCGTCGAACACCCCCACGCCCGCCGCCGCCACCTGCCCGGACGCCGTCTGGTGCCCCCCGGGCTACGCCACGCTGCTGCCGCTGCTCGACCGCTTCTGCCGCGACGACTTCGGCCCCGACGCCGTCGCCGAGACCGCCGCCCTCGCCGACCGCGGCGCCCTCGTCGCCGAGGACCTCGCCGTGCTCTTCAACGCCTACGGCGCGCTCTACGCCTACGCCTTCAAACAGAAGACCGACTACAACGCCTTCTTCTACGGCGCCGGCGCCCCAGACGCCCTCGCGGCCGCGCGCCCCTGGCTCCCGCGCGCCTGCCGCGACGCCATCGGCCACTTCACCACGGAGTCCCTCCCGGCGTCCCTCCGCCGGGCCCGCGACGACGTCAAGCGCCTCTGGTCCAAGCACAAGTGACGGCGCAGCCGTGAGCGTCAGGCGTCCCACATCCCGCGCTGCGAAACGGCGCCGCATCACCAGGGTAGCCAGCTCCAGGTCGAAGCGTGTGCGACGCACCACGCCCGCGGCGGCCGGCGCCCAGGCCTTCGACGCCACCCTCGGGCCCGGCTTCCTCGCCGCCATCCCCCAGGCCCCCGGCGTCTACCGCTGGCTCGACGCCGACGGCGTCGTCATCTACGTCGGCAAGGCCAAGAACCTCCGCCGCCGCCTCGCCCAGTACCGCAACACGCGGCCGCGCGCGAAGCGCCACGCCAAGCGGCGCGAGATCGTCCGCGACGCCGCCGCGCTCACCTGGGACGTCCTCCCGAGCGATCTCGACGCCTGCCTCGAGGAGGTCCGCCTCATCCAGGCCCTGCGCCCGCGCCACAACGTCGCCTCGGCCTTCGAGTTCCTCTACCCGCTGCTCGGCGTGGACGTCCGCGCCGACCACGTGCGCCTCTGCCTGACGACCCTGCCGGAGCGCTTCCCCGGCTACGCCCTCCACGGCGCCTTCCGCTCCCGCGACCTCACCGGCGGCGCCTTCTTCGCCCTGATGCGGCTCTTGCGCTTCGTCGCCCACCCGGTCCCGCGGCGCGCCCTCGGCGACGACGATGACGTCGAGCACTCCTACGTCTTCGGCTGGCGGCGCCTCGCCCCGCGCTGGCCCGCCGCCCTCGACGCCTTCTGGCGCGGTGAGGACCCGGCGCTCCTCGGCGACCTCGCCCTCGCGCTGCTCGACCGCGCCGGCGCCCGCGCCCAGGCCGACGTCGTCCAGGCCGACCTGCGCCTGCTCCGCGCCTTCTTCCGCGAGGAGGCCGCCCCCCTGCGGGCCGCCGTCACCGCCACCGGGTTCGGCGCCTGGCCGGTCCCCCAGGCCGCACGCGACCCGCTGTTTCTGCGCTACCGCAGTGCGACATGACACCTCCCGGGCGGTGTGGCAGCGTCCTGTCACACCAATCGCCCGTGTGAGGTCCCCATGCGTCGCAGCGCCGCCCTGTTCGCCATCGCCTCCGTCGCCGCCGGCTGCTCGAAGACGCCGCCGCCCGCGCCCCCTGCCCCCGAGCCCGCCCCGGCGCCCGCGTCACCGACCGCCACGGCCGACGCCGCCCCCGCGACCCCCGACCCGGAGGCCGTCGCGGTGCCCGCCCCGGCCGAGCCGCCCAAGGTGTTCACCCCCGTCGACTCCCCGACCCTCGCCGACATCCCGGCGGCGCCGCTCCACTGCAAGGTCCTCGGCCAGAACTACGATGGCCCCAAGGTCGCCGTGAAGTACAGCTCGAGCGACTGGTCCCTCGACGTCGAGTTCGCCGCCGGACAGCACTTCGTGATCCCGCTCTCCGAGGCCCTCGAGGCCCCCGGCGCCGGCTACACCCGGGTCACCGCCAAGGCCTGCTGCCCCGGTTACCTCCACCGCGCCGAGCCCGGCAAGGCGCCGGTCAGCCTCAACGCCCCCAACGGCGTCGCCGTCGAGATCACCGCGTGGGACGTCGCCGACTGGAAGCCCGACGGCGGCATGACCCAGCCCGGCGGCACCATCAGCGGCCGCCTCGCCGTCGCCTACGACGCCGACAACTGGGCCGCCGGCACGTTCACCACCGAGTTCGAGTACTTCGGCGAGCCTCCGGTCGCCAGGGCCGCCCGCGCCGCCGCCGAGAAGGAGGCCGCCGCCGCGGCCGTCGGCGACTGGACCGACCTCCCGGCGCCCGCGGGCGTCTCCCTCGCCCCCGGCCAGAAGGTCTGGGCCGCCGCGGTCGCCGGCGACCGCTGGAGCTTCGGCCAGCAGAAGATCGCCAGCGTCGAGGGCGCCGTCGTCGCCCTCGAGGGCGACCGCTTCACCACCGTCGGGCTGGTCCGCCCCATGACCCCCGCGACCGACGTCAAGAAGGGCGCGTTCGTCGCCGCCGTCGACCACCTCGGCCCGCAGTACGCGCGGGTCGACAGCGTCGGTGACAAGGTCGGCGTGACCTACCTCAGCCCGGCGAGCAAGCCCCGCGACAACCAGCTCGCGCCCGACCGCCTCTACCCCCTGGCCATGACGGCTGCCGACCCCGGGATGCCGCCCTACGTCTTCTTCGACCAGGACGGCCGCCGCGCCTCGGGTGAGGCCGTCGCCGTCGTCGGGGACCAGACCGTCGTCGTCCTGTATGGCGGCAAGGGGATCGTCCGCGTCCCGAGCGCCGGCGTCGTCGCCGCCGGCCCCGCGCGCCCGCTGAAGAAGCGCGCCAAGGTCGAGGCGGTGGTCGGCTGCGGCATGTCGAACAGCTGGATCCCCCGGCCCGGCAAGGTCACCGACGTCCTCGGCGGCGGCGTCGGCTACGTCGTCGACACCGAGCCCTGCAAGGGCGTCTCCGTCACCGCCGCGCGCGTCCGCCCGCTGTAGGCGGGCCGGCCACCGCAGCGCATCAGAGCGGCAGGATGTCCTCGACGTCCTCGAAGATGTGGCGTCGCCACTGAACGAGCTTGCTCGTCCCGTCGAGCAGACAGCGGGTCTCTTCTTGCACTGCAGCGAAGTCGACCACGAAGCAGTACGGGTCGTCGGTGGAGCGGATGCCGATCTCGGACGGGATGTCCCCGGGCAGGAGCCACGCGGCCATCTTGCGGTGCTCCCCGGCGAGCAGCGCCTTGACCGCCACGTGGGCGAGGCGGCTCGCCAGCAGCCGGTCGAACGCCGACGGCCGCCCGCCGCGCACGACGTGCCCGAGGACGGTGACCCGGGTCTCGACCGGCGGCGTGTCCGGCCCGAGCTTCTCGCGGAGCGCCGCGTCGACCCGCTCCTTGAGCTGATCGTTGGACAGCGGCGTCCCCTCGGACTTGATGATGATGACGCGCTTGGGCCGCCCGGCGCGCTCGCGCGCCCGGATGACGGTCCGGACGACGGTGTCGACGATCTGCTGCGGCGTCTTCTCGGCCTCGCGGAACAGCACCGCGTCCGCGCCCGCCGCGATCGCTGCGGTCATCGCCAGGTACCCGCAGTCGCGCCCCATGACCTCGACGATGAAGGTCCGATCGTGGGCCGACGCGGTGTCGCTGATCTTGTCGCAGGCCTCGACGATCGTGTTCATCGCCGTGTCGACGCCGATCGCCATGCCGGTCAGCCCGATGTCGTTGTCGATGGAGGCCGGCACCCCGGTCACCGTGCAGCGGAAGTCGTCGCCGGCCTCCGCAGGATCGGTCAGCGCCGTCGCCCCGGCCAGCGACCCGTTGCCGCCGATGACGACCAGGCCGGCGATCCCACGCGCGCGCAGGTGGCCCCGGGCCCGGTCGCGCCCGGCGACGGTCATGAACTCCATGGACCGCGCCGAGCCGAGCGTCGTCCCGCCCTCGCGCAGGATGCTCGCGACGTCGGCCGGGCCGAGGTCGACGAAGTCCCCGCGGATGAGCCCGTGGTAGCCGTGTTGCACCCCCACCGTGGGGTGCCCGGCGGCGGCGAGCACCGCGGTGGCCGCGCGGATGGCGGCGTTCATCCCGGGGGCGTCGCCCCCGCTGGTGAGGAGCGCGATCGGGGCACCCGCGCGCGGACGGAGATCGGTCATGGCGCGACTCCAGCTGTGGTGTGACGGATGCCGACGAGCATACCCGAAGCGCCGCCCCTCGTCGCGCCGGGCGGGACGCGCTACAGTCGGGTCGGGCCGCGCCCAAGGAGCGACGATGAGCGACGATCAGCCCCAGGGGCGCACCACCGAGCTCGGCGACGAGGGCCTCGAGCTCCGCGGCGGCGGCCTCGCGCTGCTCTACCCCGAGGGCTGGGAGGCGCGGGTCGACCAGACGACCGCCATCCTGACCGGCCCGGCGCCCAGCTCGGCCTTCGTCATGGTCCAGCGCCTCGGCCTGCCGCTGCCCCCGGCGGCCCGCGACGCGCTCGTCCGCAGCTCCCGCGCCGGGCTCGCCGACGGCCTCGTCTCGGGCCTCGACGGCCCCGCCGAGCTCGTCCGCGAGGAGCCCACCGCCGCGACCTTCCTCGGCGCCCAGCGCGCTGGGCAACACCTGACCTACGCCGGCACCCTCGACGGCGCCGAGGTCACGCTCACCGTCGACATCTTCGCCGCCGGCCTCGACGCCGACACCGCCCTGCTCGTGGTCGCCAGCCGCGACGAGGACCGCGACGCCGCCGTCACGGCCTTCGCCCTCGTCACGGCCACCCTCGCCTTCGAGGGCTAGCCCGGCGTTTGGTCCCGGCCGCCGCGTGCGATACGCTCCCAGGACCATGTCCACCGCACCCGAGCCCCACCGCCCGACCTACGCCGACATCGAGGCCCTGGCCCGTGGGACCACGGGCCCGTCGCCCCTGACGCACCGCAACAGGGCTAGTCGGTCTTCTCTTTCGATCCGCCGAACAACCCCTTGACGCGTTGCATCAAGGACGGCTTCGGCTCGAGCACGGCGTCGATCATCTTGCGGATGCCCTCGGGCGGCTTGACGCCGACCGTGTAGCCGACGACGTCAGCCCCCGGCCCCGGCTGCCGCGGCACGAGCAGCAGCACCGTGGGCAGCGAGCGCACGCCGAAGGCCGCCATGAGCCGCTGGTTCTGGTCGGCGTTCACCTTCGCGAACAGCACCCGGTCGGCGTACTCCGGCTCGAGCCCCTCGAGGATCGGGCCGAGCACCTTGCAGGGCCCGCACCAGTCCGCCCAGAAGTCCACCAGCACCAGCCCCGGCGCGTTGGCCAGCGCCGTGTCGAAGTTCGCCTCGCTCAGTGCCTTCATCTCGTCGCTCCAGTCCGCTCCAGGTCGCTCGTGCGTCGCAACCCGCGGTTGTGATATCCACAAGCAATGAGCATCAGCCTACGCACCCTCGCCCTGCGGACCACCCTCGTCGCTGGCCTCGCCCTCGCAGCCTGCGCCGGTGATGTCGCCTCCCACGACGTCCTCGACGCGTCCACGGATGCCACCGCCCTGGACACCCGGACCGTTGATACCGCGGCGCAAGACACCGGTGCGCCTCCCGACACCGTCGCCGACGCCGCGCCCGACGCAGACCCCGGTGACACCTCGGTCGTCGACGCCGCGGACGCCGTCGAGACCGACACCCGCGAGCCCTTCGGGCCCACCACCGACCAGGACGACGACGGCGTCCTCGACCTCGTCGAGCTCGAGGACGGCACCGATCCCTTCGACCCGCGCTCGGCGCGCACCTGGCACCCCGAGATCGTCGGCCACCCGCGCCTCTTCCTCGGCCCCGACGACGTCGCCGCCGTCGCCGCCCGCAAGGACCTCGCCGGCACCCCGCACGCCGCGCTGTGGGCCCGCATCACCGCCCGCGCCGCCGCCACGCCCCCCGAGCAGCCGACCGACGGCACCTACGTCCCGTCGACCGCCGTCGCCCGCGGCGAGATCGCCGAGAACGCCGCCTTCGTCGGCCTGCTGACCGGCGACGCCGCCGCCACCCAGGCCGCCCTCGATCTCATCGCCGCCCCGTTCCCCGACCCCTCCTACCTCAACGTCGGCACGACCTTCGACGTCGGCGCCCACTACGACCTCACCGAGTCCGAGGCGCTGGTCGCCTTCTGCACCGCCTTCGACTACGTCGCCGGCACCCCGGGGGTCGACCCCGAGGCGCTCCTCGCCGCCGAGCGGCGCCTCACCCAGCGCATCGACTACATGCGCGCCATCTGCCTCGGCCCCGGCGGCTGCCGCACCCTCATCCGCAACGAGCGCAACAACCACACCATGAAGGTCGTCGGCGCGGTCGGCCTCTGCGCCATCGCCGTCCCCGACCGCGCCACCGCCGCCGCCGACTTCAACGAGGCCGTCGCCAGCCTCGACTGGCTGCTCAACACCCACCAGGCCGTCGCCGAGGGCGGCTACGGCGAGGGCTGGAACTACCTCAACTACGGCAGCCAGAGCTACATCCAGCTGCTGGCCGCCATGCACCGCCTCGCCCCCGGGCGTACCTGGCTCCTGCGCCACAACGGGCTCGCCCTGACCCAGGTCCCCGACCAGAACCAGGTCGCGCCCCACCTCGACCTGGTCGAGAACCCGACGACCCGCGGCGCCTTCCTCGGGATGCTCAAGGCCACCCGCCCCGACGGCCTCACCGTCCCGGTCGACGACGCCAACCCGTCGGCGATGTCGGCCGGCTTCCTCGCGGCCATGTTCGACGACCCGCGCTTTCTCTGGAACTGGTCCAAGGCGCGCGTCAACCTCGCCGCCTCCCGCTGTGCCACCGGCACCTTCGCGCTGCTCGACCCGGCGATGACCGCGACCTCGCCCGACTGGCCCCGCGACAGCTTCCTCCCCGAGGCCGGCTTCTCGGTCCTGCGCACGACGTTCGACGCCGACCAGCTCTACGTCCACGTCAACCACGAGCGCGGCGTCGTCCGCAACGCCGGCTTCTCCCACGAGCACGCCGACAACCTCTCGGTCATCGTCCACGCCTTCGGCGAGCCGCTCATCATCGATCCCGGCTACATCGACTACAGCCGCCACCAGCTCGTGAAGTACGCGACCGACCACAACCTGGTGCTCGTCGACGGCGAGGGCCCGCCGTTTTTCCCCCTCGACCCCCTCGTCGAGACCCAGCCCAACTGCGACGCCTTCCTCCACACCTTCGACGCCGACCCCCAGTTCACCACGCTCATCGCCAGCACCAAGTACGCCGACGCCGAGCTCGCCCGCCGCGTCGTGCGCGTCGACGGCCGCTTCGTCGTGTTCGCCGACCGGATGACCAGCGCCGCCAGCCGCGAGTACACCTGGCAGCTCAACGGCCTGGCCGGCGGCGACACCCCCGACACGACCTTCAGCGCTACCGACCTCGGCGGGATCTGGGCGCGGCCGAACGCGCGCGCCGTGGTGGCGGTCGTCCCCACCGTCGGCGCGGCCACCTTCGGGCAGACCCTCGAGGACCACCAGAACGACGGCGGCTTCAAGCAGCACGTGCGCCTCACCGCCGCCGCCACGATGGACACGGGCGCCGGTTTCCTCACGGTCATCCTGCCCGAGCGGACCGACGACCCAGCGGCCACCGTGGTCGCCGTCGATCCTGGCGCCGGCGTCGCGGCGCTCGCGGTGACCTTTGGCGACGGCGCCGTCTACGTCGTCGGGGTGAACCTGAGCGCCGCGTCGGTCACCGTCAGCGGGGCTGGCGCCGAGCTCGCCCTGCCGCCGGGGGAGCTCGGTGTGTGGCGGGCGGCGGGCGGCGGTGAGGCGCGGACCTGGCCGATGGCGACCCCCGAGATCCCCGACCCGGTCCCGTTCATCCCCGAGGAATGACCCGCTGCGCGGCCGCCAGGGCTCGCGTCGCGCGCCACACCGTGCGATGATCGGGCGCGAGGCGATCTACGCCTCCGGCGGTCAACCGGGTGAAGGAGGGGACAGTGGAATCGAAGCAGCTCCGAGAGTCCCTCACCACGATCCGCGACGAGCTCGCGGCGAAGGACCAGATCGAGGACGAGACGCGACGCCTGCTCCTCGCGCTCGGGCAGGACATCGCGCGGCTGCTCGAGGCCCCCGGCGACGAGCGCGACGACGAGGAGCGGAGCATCCTCGCCGAGCGGCTGCGCACGGCGGTCGGGGAGTTCGAGGCGGACCACCCGCGGCTCACCGAGACCCTCGCGCGCCTCGCCGACACGCTGTCCGGCATGGGGATCTGATCGCGGCGCCGTCTCGGTCGATGGCGGCGCGGTGATGCAGGAGCGCGGCCAACCCTGGGGTGGATCCGCGACGCGCGGCGGAGGTCCACCCCGCGTCCATGTGGCCACGCAGGTCGCGACGCACTGGGCCTGCGCCAGAGGCTCGCCGGTTTGGATCGACGTTTGACTGGAATCCAACCAGACTGCCCCGTGACAGTCCCGATCTCCACCCGCTCCTGTGCGGCGCAGCAAGGCCATGGCTCACAACCGCTACCTCGTCGTCTCGGACCTTCACCTCGCCGACATCGAAGATCACGCCGACGGGTGGAAGCGCCACAAGAGCTCGGCCTGGATCTACGATGACGAGTTCGACCGCATGGTGGCGGCGTTCGAGGCCGACGGCGACCCCGACGACCGGCTGACGCTGATCCTCAACGGCGACATCTTCGACTTCGATCTCGTGACCGCGGTCCCCGACCCGGCCCCGTGGCCGGTCGGTCCCCTCGAGCACGAGTACGGCCTCGCCGCGACCGCGCCGAAGTCGGCCTGGAAGCTCGAGCGGATGCTCGCCGACCACCCGCGGTGGATCGCCACCCTGGGGCGCCTGTGCCGCGACGGCCACCGGGTCGTGCTCGTCATCGGCAACCACGACCGCGAGCTCTGGTTTCCGGCCGTCACCCGGGTGTTCGTCGACGCGGTCAGCGCCGTCGTCGGCCACGCCGTGCCCGCCGACCGGCTCTACGTCGAGCCCTGGTTCTTCTACGTCCCCGGCGAGATCTACGTCGAGCACGGTCACCAGTACGACTACTACTCGTCCTTCCGCTACAACCTCGAGCCGGTCTACGAGATGCGCGGCGAGCAGCACCTGGCGCTGACCACGGGCAACCTCTCGAACCGCTTCATGCTCGGCAACATCGGCTACTTCAACCCGCACGCCACCGACTTCATCCTCAGCCTCGTCGGCTACGTGAAGCACTGGTTCCGCTACTACGCCTTCACCCGCCGCTGGCTGATGCTGACGTGGTTTCTCGGCAGCGTCCGCTCGCTGGCGGGGCTCCTCAACATCCGCGGCCGGCTCAAGAGGAACCCGCCGCGCGACTACGACCGCCACCTCGACGCCACGGCCGAGCGCTACGACATCGATCCCGACACCGTCCGCGCCCTCTACGCCCTGCGGCGCGAGCCGATCACCAAGCGCGCCTTCAAGATCTTCCGCGAGTTCTGGCTCGACCGCCTGACCCTCGCCGTCCTCATGGTCCTCGGCACGGTGACGCTCCTCGTGGCCCCGGTCCCGGTGTGGCTCAAGGTGATGGTCCCGCTGACCGGCTTCCCGCTGCTGTGGTTCATCTATCAGTGGCTCGCGGGCAACGACAACGCCCTGACCCTCGAGCAGAAGACCCACACCTACGCCCACGCCATCGCCTCGCTCGTGCCCGTGCGCGCCATCGTCTTTGGCCACACCCACGTCCCGAACCAGATCCCGCTGTCGCGCGACGTGACCTTCGCGAACTCCGGGACGTGGGCGCCGATCTGGGACAAGGAGAAGCTCGAGCACGCCGCCGGTCTGCGCAACTACGTCGCGGTGGCGGTGGGAGAGCACGGGCGCTGCGACGTCCACCTCGGGTCGTGGATGGAGCTTCATCCCGGCTCGGCGGCGGCCAAGTCCCTGTCCGACGACCGACCTACTCGCTGAAACGGAGCTCCACGTGACCCGCAGCGCCGACCTCGAAGTCACCAAGGCCACCGGCGAGCGCGAGCCCTTCTCCCCCGAGAAGCTCACCCGCTCGCTGCTCGCCGCCGGCGCCGAGCCCGAGCTCGCCCGGCGGGTGTTGAGCCGCGTCACCGAGGACCTCGAGCCGGGCGTCCCGACCCGGCGCATCTACCGCGACGCCTTCCGCCTGCTGCACCGCGAGGTCGACGCCGTCGCCGCGCGCTACAGCCTCAAGCAGGCGATCCTGCGGCTCGGGCCGTCCGGCTACCCCTTCGAGCGCCTGTGGGGCGCCGTCCTCGAGGCCGAGGGCTACACCGTCGAGTTCGACCAGATGGTGTACGGCCGCTGCGTGCGCCACGAGGTGGACGTGATCGGCCGGCGCGACGGGCACGTGGTCGGCTTCGAGTGCAAGTACCACAGCCGCAAGGGGCGCAACAGCGACCTCAAGATCGCGCTCTACGTCGGCGGGCGCGCCCACGACCTGCGCGACGGCCCCGAGCAGATGGACGGCTACGGGCTCGTCACCAACACGCGCCTCACCGGGGACGCCGTCGCCTACGGGCGCTGCTTCGGCCTGCGCCTGGTCGACTGGGCCCACCCGACGGGCCACGGGCTCAAAGACCTCGTCGAGCGCTACGGTCTGCTCCCCGTGAGCTGCCTGACCAGCCTCCGCAAGGACGCCAAGTTGGCGTTGATGGCCGCCGGGGTCGTCCTGTGCCGCGATCTCGTCGACGCCCCCGAGCGCCTCGACCGGCTCGCCCTCGACGTCCGCCCCGCCGAGCGCCGCGCCCTCGAGCGCGAGCTCGAGACCCTCCGCCCCCTGTGGGAGACCGCGCGGTCGTGAAAAGCGCGCGAGCCGGGGACGACCCCGGCTCGCTCTCCGCTCTCCGCCTCGCGGCGTCAGCCTGCGCCGATCACTTCGGAGCGCGCTTCACCGGGCCGGCGGGGCGCGGGGGGCCGTCGACCGGCTTCTTCACGGCGGGAGCGTCCTTCACCGCGGCGGGCTTCTTGCCCCCGACGGTCTTGACGCCCTCGTCGTCGCCGGCGCCGACGCGCGACGTCGACGGCTTCTTGGTGGGCGCCGGGCCGGTCGTCGGCTTGGTGCCGCGCTCGACCCGCGGGGCCGGCTTGATGTCCTGGGTCTTCATGCGCTGGGTCTTCATCGGCGGGCGCTTGCCCACGGTGCCGGTCTTGGCCGGCTTGAGCGTCTTGTCGCCCTTGCGGGTCGGCGTGGCGCGGCGGGTCGTGATCTTGCGCGGGGGCGCCTTCTTGGTGTCGCCCTTCTTGACCGCCCCGTCGGTCTTGGTGACGTTCCCGGTCTTGTCGACCTGGACCTTCTTCAGCGGGGCGTCTCCGGGCGTGGCCAGGGCGGTGCCCCCGAGGGCGAGCCCGAGGACGGTCAAGGTCGTGATCAGGGGGCGGAAGCTCATCGGCCTCTCCTTGTTGCGCTGCATGTGGATGGGTGCGCCGGAGGCATAGCACGCTCGGGGGGACCGAACCATCACCGCGCGCGCAACCGGACAGGGCTCGTGGACGGCGCGCACCCGCGATTATTCGCCTGCCGACGCGCGGGCGGCGCGCTCCCGCGCCGTCAGCGCTTCAAGCTGATCCGCAGCTGGTCGGGGTTGAGCCCGATCGCGACCGCGACGCGGCGCAGGTAATCGACCTCGCTCTCGTACATCACCGCGTCCGCGCCGGTGACCGTCGCGACCAGGCGCACGATGGCGAGGCGATCCTGCTCGTCGCCGAAGGACAGCCCCTTGCACGCCGCCTCGACGTCGAAGGTCGCCGGGTCGAAGTGGTCGAGCCGCCGCTTCACCGCGCTCGGCAGGAGCTCGGCCTCGACGAACTCCTTGAGCTGCTCGCAGATCGCCACGATCTCGATGCCGGCCTTCTCGCCGTCGGCGTAGGCCGCCCCCATCATGATCTCACCGATGATGGACAGCTGCTCGACGTGCGCCTCCAACGGCCGCGGCTCGCGCGACCTCAGGGGTCGCGGCTGCGACGGCTTGGTGCGCGCGACCACCTGCCGGACCGGCTCGTCGTTGCCCGCCATGCTGCGTTTTTTGCCTCCGTCTCCCCACGATACACCGTCCTGGATCACGAGGCCAACCTGGCGCCCGGGTTCCGAAACGGCCGGGCCCGGCGCCGTCCCTCCCGAGCGACGGGATTCGGACCGTCTCGCCGCCGCGCGTTTTGCTCCCCCGGCGGCCTCGCGTATCCTCATCGCGACTCAACCCGCGCCCGGAGTCGACCGTGGAGGAGCCAGCCAAAGGCTATCTGGACATCCTCGTCATCGACGACGACCCGCACGTGCGCGAGATCATCGGCGTCGCGCTGCGCGGCGAGGGCCATCAGGTCGTCGCCGTCGAGAGCGCCGAGCTCGGCCTCGAGCAGCTGCCCTACTTCACCTTCGAGGTGGCCTTCCTCGATCACCACCTCCCCGGCATGGAGGGGCTGGTCCTCGGCGAGTACCTCCGCACGAACAACCCGCGAATGCAGATCGCGCTCGTCACCGGCGCGGCGGACGACCGCCTCGCCCGGCTGGCTCGCTCCAACGGGATCCTCGTCGTCGAGAAGCCCTTCGAGGTCGACCAGCTGCTCGACATCGTGACCAGCTACCAGCAGGCCGAGCGCGACCGCGTCGCCCAGGCCAAGGCCGCGGCCCGCGCCGGCTGGGAGGCGGACGTCGCCGGCCACTGGCAGGCCCTGCCGACCTTCTTCGACGCCCCCCACGTCCCCCAGCGCATCGAGGAGCTGCTCGCGCGCAGGATCCGCGCCGCCCTCGACAGCCTCCGCTTCGGCTCCGCGGACGCCGAGCGCGACCGCGTGGCCGCCTACGCGGGCCTCCTCGCGGCCCAGGTCCTCGGCGTCCACCTCCCGCGCCAGAAGGACGGCCGCAGCTTGTTCCAGCACTACGACGCCTTGATGGGAGACCTCGGCAAGGCGCCCGCCTTCCCTGGCGAGGGCGACGCGAGCTGATTCGGCGAGCCTCGTTCACGGCTCGCTCGCATGCGCAGGTCCTTGCAATTGGTCCCGCGCCGCAACATCCTGTGGGCCCGGGGTGCGCCGATGCGGCGCTCCCGGTTCCTCGCCGACCGAGGTCAGCGCCCCGATGAGCCCGCCCGACACCCTCCGCCGCCGCACCGATCCCTTGATCGGCACCGTGGTGGGCGGGCTGTATCGCGTGGACGCCAAGATCGGCGAGGGGGGGATGGGCTCGGTCTACCGCGCGACCCAGCTCGCGATGCACCGCGAGGTCGCCCTCAAGGTGCTCCGGACCCACGTCCCCGCCGACGAGAAGATCCAGCTCGTCGAGCGCTTCCGCCGCGAGGCCCTCGCGACCAGCAAGCTCCGGCACCCGAACACCGTCAGCGTCTACGACTTCGGCGAGACCCCCGACGGCGTGCTCTACATGGTGCTCGAGCTGCTCCAGGGGGCGACGCTCTCCCAGGTCATTCGCGCCGCCGCCCCGCTGCCCCCCGAGCGCGTCGCCTACATCGGCAAGCAGATCGCCAAGTCCCTCGCCGAGGCCCACGAGGTCGGCATCGTCCACCGCGACCTCAAGCCGGACAACGTCTTCATCTGCGACTACCACGGCGACCCCGACTTCACGAAGGTGATGGACTTCGGCATCGCCCGGCTGCTCACCGGCGACGAGAGCCACCAGGTCACTCGCACCGGCATGATGGTCGGGACCCCGCGCTACATCGCCCCGGAGCAGGCGATGGCCCGCAAGGTCAGCCCGGCCGCGGACCTCTACTCCCTCGGCGTCATCCTGTACGAGATGCTGATCGGCCGCCCCCCGTTCGAGGCGGACAGCGCCATGGGCCTCGCCATGGCGCACGTCAACGATCCCGTCCCCGACGTCGTCGTGCCCGGCCTCCCCGAGGCGATCAACGAGGGCTGGCGCGGGCTGGTCCAGGCGCTGCTGACCAAGAACCCGAAGAAGCGTCCGCAGCAGGCCGGCGAGATCGCCCACTGGTTGAGCCAGCTCGAGCTCGACGCGCGGCGCTTCCGCCAGGAGGGCCAGAGCGCCACCTGGACCGTACAGGTGGCGAGCCCCGGCCAGGCCCCCTCGACCTACGAGGGGCCGAGCCCGAAGGCGACGGTCACCGTCTCGCGGGCGGTGGGCGAGCGCCGCGCGGCCTTGTGGATCGCCGTCGCCGCCGTGTTGTTCATGGCGCTGGGCGGCGGCCTCGCGTACTTCCTTATCACCCTCGGCGACCCGTCCACGCCTTCACCGGCGCGAGGCCCCACGATCGCGGCCGAGCAGGCGGCGCCGACCGAGGTCCCCGCCGCGTCCAGCCTGGCCGCCGCCCCAGCGCCGTCACCACGGACCCAGGCGGCGCCTGCCTCCGCGCCCGCGCCGGCGGTCGACCGCGGCGCCCCGCCCGAGGCCAAGGCCCCCAC